>NZ_CBCSFH010000009.1:0-204849 GCF_965138835.1 Mesobacillus thioparans
ANNTAANNCTGTCCGAACTTNNNCTTACTTCTGACAGCTTTTCCTNNNTTNCNCCTAAACCTGTCCGAACTTCGGCTTACTTCTGACAGCTTTTCCTGATTCCCACCTAAACCTGTCNTAACTTGGGCTTACTTCTGACAGCTTTTCCTTATTCTCACATAAAACTGTCAAAACTCCACCCATACTGATATAAATCCTTGTTTGCACCAGTTTCCCCTTTAAAATGGATCCATCCTATATCCACAATCATACTCCGCATAAAAAAGTATAAAACAATTATAAATTTGTTGAAACTATTTGGAATCTCATTCGTAAATAAGGAAAGTTCGCATTGGAGGGGCAGTCATGATTCTGCTTTTACGTCTTATTTTGTTATTATTATTCATTTTCCTGATATATAGTGGTGTGAAGTATTTATTCCATCCGAAACGGAAGCTGGAGCTTGCTCACGAGCAGAAGCGCTTCTTTTTACTGGATGACCCGGACAATGTCCGCAAGAACTTCTTGTTGACGTATAAGGGGGTTCTGTTTGAGGGGGAAAAGTATCTAGGTACGACTCCATCTGCCTTCGAGGTCGTTTCCATCTTCATTTGGCCCAAGAAAACGTCTGCCTTGAAGGGGCTCGTGCTTGAAGACTTCCAATTCATCGAACGAAAGATCCGCGAGAGCTATCCTGTCGCCAAAATCGACTGGAAAAGCCCGATCAAGGAATTCATGGCGAATCATGAGCCGGAAGAAGATTAATAAGACAAAAGCGTCCGATTATTATTCGGACGCTTTTCCTATTGTACATTCTTTCCTTATTCAAGATGTCACATCAAAAAATTCCCGCCATTTAATCAGTGTGCTCTTCTCTCTCAAAAGATAGGCGAGCACCAGCAGACCAATAATCAGGAAGCTTCCTGCGAACGCATCAAAATCTCCAATACTCTCCCCGAAGACTGTAAAAAAGATCACGAACGGAATATTCGCCAGAAATGAGGCGAGCATGAATTCCTTAAAATCTTTTTTCCGCTCATACAGGCAAAAGCTCAGCAGCTGGTAATGAATCAGCGGGATCAGCCTCAACAATGCAACCTGTGTTACAGTCAAGTCCCTGAACCGCCCTACCAGATGCTTTTTCAATCTGCTTAACCTTTGCATTGTCTCCGGAATTTTTTTCATTAAAACATAAAATAATATACTGGCTCCGGTCAACCCGACCAGTGAATAGATGATTCCCGGAACCACCCCAAAAAGGAGACCGCCCGCGACGCAGACAACTGCAGGCGGAATGAATATGAACTGACGGAAAACATGAAAAAGAATAAACACAATTGGTGCAAACCAGCTTCCAGATTCCACAATAATCAGCAGCATCGACCATGCATCATCCATTTATGTCACCTGCCTGCGAATCTCTGTTGCTACTAGCATATAGAATCATCCAAGCTGTTATGCCAACAGCTTAAACAAATATGTAAAAATACCAATCTCTAAAACAGCAAGCACCGGCAGGCCATATTTGAACTGGGCATGCTTCGTCTTATGCCTGAAATGATTCATGCCGGCAGTTGCCCCGATCGCCCCTCCAAGGAAAGCAATAGTCCACAACGTTCTTTCGCTGATTCGATAATGATTGTTTTTTGCCCGCTTTTTATCTATGCCCATGATCAGAAAACCGGCAAGATTCATTACGATGATTAAACTGGTCAATATCCATTTTTCCACGTCTTCACATCCTCTTATAATGATGTTTGTATTGCTTAATTATAACCGTCTGGAATCATGATAGGACATTTTTCTCGCGGTTCCACTTCTGTTTGTCCGTTAGAGCCCTTCTATCGGACANTTTTCCCAGAATTACGCTTCCACTTGTCCGATAAAAATAACGATGGCGGACTTTTATATATCAAAAAAAGAAAAAACCATCCTCAATATGAGAATGGTTAGTCTTATCGTATGATTACTTGTTGAACTGTTGCTTAGCTGTTTCAGCCAATTGAGCGAATGCTTGAGCATCGCTTACTGCTAGTTCAGCAAGCATCTTGCGGTTTACTTCGATACCTGCAAGCTTAAGGCCATGCATCATACGGCTGTATGAAAGACCGTTCATGCGAGCTGCTGCGTTGATACGAGCAATCCAAAGTTTGCGGAAGTCGCGCTTCTTCTGGCGACGGTCGCGGAATGCATACATTAGGGATTTCATAACCTGCTGGTTAGCAACTTTGTATAATGTATGTTTAGAACCATAATAACCTTTAGCTAATTTAATGACTTTTTTACGACGCTTGCGCGTAACTGTACCGCCTTTTACACGTGGCATTTAATTACCCTCCTATATAAATCGAGATTCCTCGAGTTTACTTAATGTTGTCAAGCATGTGACGAATACGTTTGAAATCGCCTTTTGAAACAATTGCAGATTTGCGAAGCTTACGCTTAGCTTTTGTAGACTTGTTAGCAAATAAGTGGCTAGTGTAAGCGTGTGAACGCTTAAGTTTGCCAGTTCCAGTTTTCTTGAAACGCTTGGCAGTGCCGCGGTGAGTTTTCATTTTTGGCATTGGGACTTCCTCCTCGTTACTTTTCAGTTTTAGGTGCTAGTACCAGGAACATGCTTCGGCCATCCATTTTTGGATGTGATTCGATTGTCGCTACTTCTTTGCAAGCTTCAGAGAAGCGATCAAGAACACGCTGACCAATTTCCTTATGAGTTATAGCACGGCCTTTAAAACGGATTGATGCTTTAACTTTATCGCCTTTTTCCAGGAACTTGATAGCATTGCGCAACTTCGTGTTAAAGTCATGCTCATCAATTGACGGACTAAGACGGACTTCTTTAGTTGTGATGATTTTTTGGTTCTTACGTGCTTCTTTTTCTTTCTTTTGCTGTTCAAACTTGAATTTTCCGTAGTCCATGATTCGGCCTACAGGAGGCTTCGCGTTCGGAGCAACAAGGACAAGATCAAGATTTACGCGCGTTGCGATCTCAAGAGCCTCAGCTTTGGATTTAATTCCTAATTGCTCGCCATTTTGATCGATCAAACGAATTTCGCGAGCACGAATTCCCTCGTTTAGTAACATCGCATCTTTGCTAATAATTAGCCACCTCCAGGGTTTTATCGAATACATTGTCAAGGAGAAGAAGTGCATTGCCAGGGCCGAAGCCTCATCCTGCTCACACAATGACATACGATATAGTCCATTTTTATTTTGCAATAAAAAAAGTGCAGGCTACGACACCCACACTTACGGAAACAAAATAATTAGACGTTTACGTATTACCTGCCAACAGCTCAATTGCGTCAGCCAGGTGAGAAGCGGGTGCTTCTTCTTTCCTAAAACTTGTATTCAGTTCACTCTTGCTAATATAGCATAAAGAAATTGATGTGTCAAACGAATCACTTTTCGTTAACTGCAACAAAAAGTATTGTATCAGATAGGAATACAGGCTGCAATACTTTTTTTCAGGCGAAATTAAATTTATCCGCAAAAGCTATGACATGGAATTACAACTATTCGTTAATATGTCAATGCCTGATTGCTTCTTTCCTGGTATAATGATTGGTAGAAATAGACAAGAAAGCTGGTGTACAAATGCTGATCGCGATTATCATCACCGGTGTGATCACTGGACTGCTCGCTGGTACTGCATTGAAATTTTTCAGGACTGGCTATGGTTTTTCTAATGATATTGATAATACGCCTGTTAACATAAAATCCTGCCGGAATTGCGGTGAGAGGATACAGCGCAGCTATACCAAAAATCTATGTCCCACCTGTTCGAAACCTATTGAATAATACCGTGAAAAAAAAAGGAGCCATCTGGCCCCTCTTTTTTTTATTTCTTCGCTTCCTTCCTGAATAACTCCAGGAATTCATCAAAGGAAATTGTTTCGGATTTCTGTTCGCCGTATTTACGGACGTTGACAGCCTTATCAGCCACTTCATTGTCACCGACAACAAGCATGTAAGGGACTTTCTGCATTTGTGCTTCGCGGATCTTATAGCCGATTTTTTCGTCACGGCCATCGATTTCGACGCGGAAGCCTTCTGCTTTAAGCTTTTCTTTGATTTCCCTTGCATAATCGTAGTGGACCGCAGGTGAAACCGGGATAATTTGTGCCTGGACTGGAGCCAGCCATGTTGGGAATGCACCTTTGTACTCTTCAATCAGGAAGGCTACAAAACGTTCCATAGTCGATACGACACCGCGGTGGATGACAACCGGGCGATGATGCTTGCCGTCTTCACCGATATAAGTCAGGTCGAAGCGCTCAGGAAGCAGGAAGTCGAGCTGTACAGTTGACAGTGTCTCTTCTTTGCCAAGAGCAGTCTTGACCTGGACATCAAGCTTCGGTCCGTAGAATGCAGCCTCGCCTTCTGCTTCGAAGTAGTCGAGTCCCATTTCATCCATCGCTTCTTTAAGCATGGCTTGAGCCTTTTCCCACATCTGGTCATCATCGAAATATTTCTCTTTGTCTTCTGGATCACGGTAGGACAGACGGAACGAGTAATCATTCATGTCAAAATCCTTGTAAACTTCAAGAACTAGCTCAACGACACGTTTGAACTCTTCCTTGATTTGATCCGGGCGGACAAAAAGGTGAGCATCGTTCAAAGTCATTCCGCGTACACGCTGCAAACCAGCCAGTGCGCCGGACATTTCATAACGGTGCATTGTTCCAAGCTCGGCAATTCTGATTGGAAGCTCCCTGTAGCTATGGATGCTGTTTTTGTACACCATCATGTGGTGCGGGCAGTTCATCGGTCTTAAGACGAGCTGCTCATTTTCCATTTCCATGACCGGGAACATGTTTTCCTGATAATGGTCCCAGTGGCCGGAAGTTTTATAAAGCTCGACACTTCCCATTACCGGAGTGTAAACATGGTCATAGCCAAGGCTGACTTCTTTATCGACGATATAGCGCTCGATGATGCGGCGGATTGTCGCGCCTTTCGGAAGCCAAAGTGGAAGTCCCTGCCCAACCTTTTGCGAGTTTGTGAACAGGCTGAGTTCTTTGCCAAGCTTGCGGTGGTCGCGTTCCTTCGCTTCTTCAAGCAGTCTCAAATGCTCTTTCAGGTCTTCCTTTTTGAAAAATGCTGTTCCGTAAATACGCTGCAGCATCTTGTTGTCGCTGTCGCCGCGCCAGTATGCACCTGCAATGCTCAGCAATTTGAACTCCTTCAGTTTTCCAGTTGATGGAACATGGACGCCACGGCAAAGGTCAACGAAATCTCCCTGCTCATAAAGAGTCACTTTTTCATCAGCCGGGATTGCTTCAATCAATTCAAGCTTATAAGGATCGCCGAGATCTTTGAAAAACTCCACGGCCTCTTCACGGCTTACTTCTTTGCGGACAATCTCTATGTTTTCATTGATGATCTTCTTCATTTCTTTTTCAATTTCAGGCAAATCCTCTGGTGACAGGGAATGCTCCATATCGATGTCATAGTAGAAGCCGCTCTCAATGACCGGGCCTACTCCTAGGTTCACATCTTTATACAGACGCTTGACTGCCTGTGCCATTAAGTGAGCTGTGCTGTGGCGCAGGATTTCCAGTGCCTCAGGATGGTCTGGAGTGATGATTTCAATCGATGCATCCTCCTCGATCGGTCTCTTGAAATCATATGGCTTTCCATTCACCATACCGGCAATGGCTTTCTTCTTAAGTCCCGGGCTGATTGAACCGGCAATGTCTTCAGTTGTAGTGCCTGCCGGAAACTCCTTCACTGCTCCATCTGGAAACGATATTTTTAACATGTCTGCCATTGGCTTTTCCTCCTTCTCAAATGTGGCGCATTATTTGCGCAAAAAATAAAAAAACCCGTCCCTGAAACAGGGACGAGTTTGATCACACGTGGTTCCACCCAATTCCCACTCTTGCGCATAACTAATGCAGGAATGGCTCTGGTTGCGGTAACGGCTTCTGCCGCCAGCCAATACTTGCCGAATAGGCTTTCACAGCTGGAGTTCAGAGGTGGTAAGCGTTTCTTAAGTGTTAGGAAGTTTTCAGCCTAGACTTCCCTCTCTGCAAACCTTTCAAGAATGCCCATGTCCTCATCATTACATTTACTATTGATTTAGTATTGATTTAGTATGTACGTAATTATAGTTTGTAATGTTTTGAAAATCAAGTGGGCTATCGTATATTTTCATGATCTTCATTAAAAAAATCCAATCTTTCCTCATCAAAGGCAGAAATCGGGTTAATCTTGACCCGTTCCTCAAATAGGTTGATAATCGTCCGCACTAATGGCTGGTGCGGATCATCGGTATACAGGAAGATGGTTTGCGGTGCAATTGACAAAAGCGGCGCAATCGTTCCTGAATCAACGTAGACAGGGTGATTGACAAGCAGCTTTCGGTCGATGGTTTTAAACAGCTCGCTCCGCTTCATCTCCTTGAACTCATGATTAAAGAACGTCATATTTTCACCGATGACCAAATACAAATAAGGCATTTGCGATTTTCTGTCTTTCAGGAAGCTTCTCAATGTATGAAGGAATACCTGGTATTCCTGCTCCATTTTATATTCATCGATTGCGACCTCTATCCAATTCGTCAGCTGCTCGAAATATGACTTCAGTCTGAAGATGACAAAAGAATCAAATGAAAACGAGACTCTTTCGTCCAGAATTTCATTGATTGAGCTTTTAACAATCCCCGGCTCATCGACTCCCTCCATAAAAGGAGCCAGATCCTTTCTGTTCCCTTCCATGACCGAGTAGATAATATCGAGGATTTGATCCTGTTCATCACTTTCGGTGTAATAATAGGATTCGGCCAGGATGTTTCTTAACCAGTCATCACGTTTCAGCTTTAGGGTAAAATCATATACGCATTTCTTCAGTGCCGCTAATTTTTCTTTCACGAAAAAATCTTCTGGAATCTGCACTCTATTTCGATCTTCATTAAGAAGAATTGAATTCTTTTCCTGCAATGAAGCAAGCCTGGCTGTCAGGTGATGGTATAAATTCCAGGCATCCTGCTTTTTTTGGAAGATGATTTCAATCAACCATATCCCCCCTTTTAAATAATCCCTGATTATATATATGGGGGACTTGGACAATTTAGAAGTATCCAGATCGCAGCTGAATGCCTAAATGGCAAAAAAAAGGCCGCAGCCTTTTCGCTGCAGCCTACTTTTAAACTCTCCGATTCTTGCCTTCTACTTTTACCGGCTGTGCAAGGTACCTGATCCGTTCCATGATCCTCGCTGCCTTCAACTGCTCTTCTTCTCCCCTCTGGCTGTGTGTGAGATGGTGTTCAAGCCCTTTGAGGTCAAAGTTGGAGGTGAAGAATGTTGGAAGATTCTCGAGCATTCTGAATTGCAGGATCGTTCCAAGGATTTCATCCCTGGCCCAGCTGCTCATCGTTTCCGCCCCGATATCATCAAGCATAAGGATATCAGCTTTCTTGATTGCTTCCAGCTTTTCGTTGACCGTATGATCACCGATCGCATTTTTCATTTCCCTGAAAAACTCGGGAACATATACAATCAATGAGCTGATCTGTTTCTGTGCCAATTCGTTTGCAATGGCGCCTAACAGGTACGACTTGCCCGTTCCGAACGGGCCATGAAGAAACAGACCTTTTTGCTTCTGGCCGGATTCATAATTCTCGATGAAATCCTTCGCCATTTTTATAGCCTTGAATCTTCCGGCGTCATCAAGCTCAATATCCCCGAATGATGCTTTCAGAATTTCCTTCGGCACATAGATGCTGTTAATCAGACGTGCGTTCTTTTGCTGCTCATCATGCATGACCTTCTTTTTACAACGATCATATTTGACATCAATGTAATTCCCTTTGATGAAAAGCTCTGGTTCATAGCCCTTGATCATATTCCTGCAGGCTGCGAGACTTTCGCATTTGTCACAGCCCTTGCTCTGGGTCGAAAACTCATAAAGCTTTGACATGCTGCCGTCAAGCATTTCCCTGGTGATATGGTCCGCATTCTTATCAAGGAATTCCTTTATACGCTGATCCTGCATCACCTGTCTTTTAAGTGTTTCATACCGTTCCTGGAAGTTTTGGTTGTTAGCAAGCTTCTTCAGCGTTTCATTTATGTTTTCCAAATGAGTCACCTCCCGGATTTGAATTTCTTCAGTTCTTCTTCAAGCTTTTTCTTTTCTATTTCAAAGTCAGGATCCACTCCAGCAGCAGAATTTTGCTTTTGGTCCGATCCTTTCTCGCTCTTTTTCTCAAACCAGTCTGGCAAAACTTCCTTGCGGACAGGTTTCCGTTTTCCTGATGAAGCGGTCGTTTTCTTGCCTTCAGCCCAATCGAGGTATTGCCTGTGCTCACTTTTCGCCAGTTCCATGGCCTCCCTGACAGTCGAGATTTTTTTCCTCGACCAGTGGCTGGCGATTTTCTCGATATAGCCTTTTGCCAGCTTCATATCCGTTTTGAGCATAACATATTGGACCAGGACATTCACGACACCAGGGAGCAGCTTTTGCTTGAACATCACTTCCTCGATGATCTGCAAATCGGATTTCGAAGGCTCAGCACCACCCGATAAGTCGATCAGCAGCTGTCTCGGGGAGGTTTTTTCGAAATAGAGAACCAGTTCCTCTTCTTGCGTTTTTGGTTTCTCGATCCCCGCTTTGTGCTGATAAGGCTGGGTCCGATCAAGCAGCGCCGGCAACTGGTCCTGGTATTCAAATTGGTACCAGTCCCGGGCTGCCTTTCTCAGTTCCTCGATATCGAGTTCATTATCAGCGGTTATGGCACTCAGGACGATATTCTTCATCTTCAATGCATCTATCCCATAAAGGAAGGCAAGATTGCTGATTGCTTCTTTGACCTTGTTGGTAAAAGCCTTTTTCGGGATTAAAGAATCCTGAAGACCTCCCATTAACAGTTCAAAGTTAAATTCAGCAGGGTCAACCTGAATCTTGGAAGGTTCCATCCTGCCGATGAAAGATTGCGCTTCATCTTCCCCAAGATCGGCAGCTGAATCCTCATTGTGCATGAGAGCCTGAGGAGGAACTGACAGGAACACGTCCTGAAAAGCCCTGGTTATTTCCGTATATCCTGGCTCTGCCTCGGGCAGCTTGTCACTGAAAAATCGCTTTAGCCTCAAAAATTGATTCTTTCCGATCTTTCGGTACAGATAGACATTTAACATGCCATCCAGGAAAAATTGTTCTGGAGTCAATGGCGGCTGCAATTCATAAATGAATGAACGGCCGTCTTCATTATTCTTCACATACGTCTTTAGCAAACCCATGGCCTCAAGCTTCTGGCGTGCATGATAAATGTCCTTCAAATTCATATCCATGATTGTCATCAGATTATGATGGGTACCAGATTGTGACCATAGCCGATTTTCTTCAAGTTCGGCCCACAAGGTCATATAAAGGCTTAAGCAAGCTGGCCCAATCAAAGGCTGGTACAAAAAGGTGAGCACCTTGCGATCATAATCATGCAGCAGGCCGCCGGATGCAACATTATATTGATCCACAGGCAAAGTTTCCTGCCAATGCTGAGCCATCCTGATTCCCTCCATTCTGTACGGTTAAAATTCTTACTTACACCACAATTAAAAAAGCTTTAATGAGCCTTAAAAAGAGCCGAAGTTTCCTTCAGCTCCTTCAAAGAAAAGCGTAAGCGCCTTGATCAGCCCCGACAAGAGTTGGAGGGCCTGACAGTGAAGGCGTTCTTTGACTTCATTGGCAGGACCGAAACGTCTCGAGGGGCTAGGCGCTGGAGCTAGACAATTCTCGAAGTGAATTTTTAAAGCGCAAGCGCCTTTGTTAATACCCTTCAGCAGTCTGACTCCAGGCTAATCATTGTTCTTTCTTCAACAGCTCTTTCAATTCATCGATGAATACATTGATATCCTTAAACTGACGGTACACAGAGGCAAAACGGACATAGGCGACTTCATCGATCTTAGCCAGCCGGTCCATCACCATTTCTCCAACCGCTTCACTCTTCACTTCGGAAACACCATGGCTGCGAAGCTCTTTTTCCACCTCGGAAACCAGATCCTCCAGTTCTTTTAAAGCGACAGGGCGTTTTTCACAAGCTTTTATCAGACCGCGAAGCAGCTTTTCCCGATTGAACTCTTCACGGGTACCTTCTTTTTTCACGACAATCAAAGGGATTTCTTCGACCTTCTCAAAAGTGGTAAAGCGAAATCCGCAAGCTTCACATTCACGTCTGCGTCGAATTGATCGGCTATCGTCAACCGGTCTTGAATCAAGAACCCGGGTGGAGTTATTTTGGCAAGTTGGACATTTCATTTCGATCAGCTCCGAATATTTTGAAATATAGAATGAGCGAAGGACCATTCGCTTTTTCCACCAATACGTCCATAAGCATTATCCTTACTATTATCTTATTAAAAAGATGGTGATGGGACAAGAGGAACTATTGATTTCCATATTTGCCTGAACCGATGAACGTAAGTGTTTTGTCCAGCTTTTCATATATTTTGACCAGTTCTTGCCTCAATGCAGGATTGATCCCTGCAAAAGAAAATTTATCCGAGGAGATATGTAGATCAACCGCTGTTTCAAATGGTTTAGTCGTAATGACGGTCGCGGTCAAGAAACCTTTAATCCTTCCGTCAAGTTCTGCGGAAATTTCTCCATGCTCCTTCGATACACTTGTGATCCTCGCTGCAGGATTTGCTTTAAAGAGGTCCTCGACTGACTGGAACGCCTGATTAAAATTCGCTTTATAATAATGGGTCCGCAATTGTTCATCCTTGTTGTTCTCACTTGTACCGCTAAATTTCTCGTATCTTCCTGTTATGGATTTCAAAAGAGACATCAAAAATCCTCCCGTGGATTATTCTATTTATAGTTTACCTTAATTTTGGCCCAAAATAAAAAGAGGTGTATCGCTACACCCCTTGGAAATTTACATATTTTCAATTATAGAGCCTTTGCTTGTGCCTGCTTGACATGCACAGGACCCATACCGCGTGGAATTTCGATATTCTCGCGAGTTTGAGCGCCAAGAGCTTCAGCAATATAGTCAGCTGAAATGTTAGGATCCAGATCGCCGCAAGTGTAAACATCAATGCTGGCGTATCCGTGCTCCGGGAAGCTGTGAATAGTTAAATGAGACTCAGAGATAATGACAACTCCGCTTACACCTTGTGGCGCAAATTTGTGGAAAGCCACTTCGCGGATTTCAGCTCCAGACTTCAATGCAGCTGAAACGAAAGTTTGTTCAATATAATCCATATCATTCAATTTTTCAAAATCGCAACCCCAAAGTTCAGAAATTACATGACGACCCATTGTTTCCATATTCAATTTCCCCCTCTAATAATATTAGAATGAAATTCCTAGTTTCAATGGTATCTTAACTACCACGGGGGAAAGTTAGTCCAGAGAGGTCCTAACCCTTTAAGTAGCCAATTGGTACCGTTATTAAGAAGTTCACGATGACTAGTATACTTTGTTTATATTTTTTTTGCAACACATGAAAATAAATTTTTTCACCTAAATTCTTCACACCATGTGCACAGTTTCATAGTTCACTATTCTTCAGGTATTCAGAGTTTGTCCCACAGTAAAAAGCCTGCCGATCCGGCAGGCTTTCTTTATATGTTCAATTATCCGACTTTCACGGCGGCTGAAGCAGACATCTCCTGGGCTACATGCTTTACCAGGTCCACTACCCTGCTTGAGTATCCCCATTCATTGTCATACCAAGCTAGTACTTTCACCTTGTTGGCACCAATGACCATTGTCGACAGTCCATCGATGATTGCCGAGTGCTCGTTCGTGTTGAAATCAACGGATACGAGCGGATCTGTTGTGATATCCAGTACGCCCTTAAGCTTTCCTTTTGCAGCTGAATAGAACGCATCGTTCACTTCATCAACAGTGACCTCCCGCTTCAAGTCAACAACAAGGTCGACAAGTGAAACGTTTGGCGTTGGCACCCTAAGCGCCATGCCGTGAAGCTTTCCTTTCAGCTGTGGCAGAACGAGCGACAGCGCCTTTGCTGCCCCTGTTGAAGTAGGGATGATTGACTGGCCGCAAGAACGCGCCCTTCGCAAATCTTTGTGCGGATTATCGATATTGTTCTGGTCATTCGTATAGGAATGGACCGTTGTCATCAAACCGTTTTCAATTCCGAATGTATCATCAAGCACTTTTGCAACAGGTGCGAGGCAGTTCGTTGTGCACGAAGCATTGGAAATAACGTCATGCTTTTCGATATTTAATGCGCTTTCATTTACACCCATCACAATCGTAATATCTTCATTTGTTCCTGGTGCAGTAATAATGACCTTCTTTGCGCCGGCATCGAGATGAAGCGCTGCCTTGTCACGTGAGTTGAATTTTCCTGTTGCCTCTATGACAATATCAATCTTCATTTCTTTCCACGGAAGCTCAGCAGGATTGCGATTGCTCAATAGTTTGACAGTTTTCCCGTTAACGACCAGGTGATCATCAGCAGGGATGATCTCGCCTGCAAATTGACCATGAGTTGAATCATATTTAATCAAATGCGCCAGTGTTTCAGCTGGATAGCTCGCATTAATCGCTACAACCTCAAGATTTTCTTCAAGAATGGCTTTTCTGAATACCATTCTTCCAATTCTCCCAAAACCGTTTATCGCTATTCTCGCCTTCATTGTACGGCCCCTTCCGAATTAGTGTTATACTTAATAACCCTTTGTTATGGTATTAGTATAACATATTAAAAATTATTTGTGATATATAAATGCACACATTTAAAATTTAAAATAATTCTGATAATATTTCTCACTGAATACATGTGTATTATGATGAGGATTTTTTTGAAACCAGGATGATTGGATTGGAACAGGAAACCCTATTGTTCATAACTAGGATTTGCGTCAAAAGAAAAAAGAGCCCAATTCGGCTCTTTAGATTCCCCATTTATTCAGGATGTTCATCAATTGCTGTCTTGATTGTTCGATCGTTCCCGTATTGTCGATGACTTCATCTGCCATATCCACTTTATCCTTCAAAGGCATCTGGGACTTAATCCTTGAAAGTGCTTCATCTTCAGAAAAACCATTCCTGGACATCAGCCTCTCCAGCTGGGTCTTCTCATCCACGTAGACGACGATGATTTTTTCGACCAGCCCTGTGAGCTTACTTTCAAACAGCAATGGTATGTCCAGAACCACTGCTTTTTCATTTGCTGCTTCGGCTTGCTGCCTTTTCATGGACATCCGTTCGCGTACGGCAGGATGGACGATCGAGTTGAGCAGCAGCCTTTTTTCCTCATTGTTGAAAATAATCGCTCCTAATGCAGGGCGATTGATGGTTCCATCTTCTTCTAAAACCTCTGTGCCAAAATGGCCGACAATGTCATTATATGCTTTTTCTCCTGGCTCAACAGCAAGCCTTGCTTCGATATCAGCGTCGATCACAGGGATGCCAAGTTCAGTGAACATCGCCGATACCGTGCTTTTCCCGCTCGCTATACTTCCGGTTAATCCAATGATTAATGACATAAGTTTTATCCTTTCAAACAGACCGCTAAAGCTTGAGCAGTCCAATTATAATCAATAAGATTCCAGGAACGAATGAAAACTTCTGCAGCCATCCGCTTTCTGAAAAATAACTGCCCATTCTCATGCCGGCATAGACGAACAATGAACTCATACAGGCCACCGTCAAAGCAAGATAGCCAGGCGAAAAGCCCAGCAAGGCAGCGCCAATCCCGGCTCCGAATGCGTCAAGAGACAGGGCAAGGCCAAGCATGACGGCCTCGATTCCATTGATCGTACCCGAACGGTCAAAGTCTGCCGACATCGGTTTCCTCAAAATATTGATAACAATGCCAAGTGATTTAATCTCAAAGTTCAGGATGATTTTTTCATGACAGAGCATCTCTGATTGGTCATCGCGGAAAAACTGGAATAACACCCATCCGCCCAGTACGATCAAGACAGTGCCACCCAGTGTCTCTGCCAATTCAGGTGAAAAAAAGCTCTCGAGAAAATGTCCGATCATCATGGCAGCCATCAGGACGACCGCTGAACAGACCGCAATGACGGCAATCGATTTAACCGGGATCTTCATTTTCCGCAATCCATACGTTAACCCTACACTGAAACTGTCAATACTGACAGCGAATGCAAGTAAAAGCAGGGAGATTATTTGTGCCATAAACTGAGCTCCTTCCTGTCAATCGCTACGTTAGTATATGGAAGGAGCCTAGATATGGTGAGAAAATCAACAGGCGATTATTTGATCAGAGTTTTTGGCATGATGGACAAAAGTGGGTACCCCGTCCACCGACGACTGTTTTTTCAAGGGGTGTGCCACAAACCTTGCATGGCTCATTTTTGCGGCCGTACACCAGCAGCTGGAGCTGGAACATGCCGATCTGACCCTGGGAATTGACATAGGAGCGGATGGTGCTGCCGCCTTTCTCCACAGCCTCGGAAAGGGTGCTGACAATTTCCCTGTAGAGGACCGATTCTTCTTCCTGGGACAACGAGTTCGCAATCCGTTCCGGGTGGATTTTCGCCCGGAACAGCGCCTCATCAACATAAATATTCCCCAGCCCGACAAGGATCTTTTGATCAAGCAGCGCGGGCTTAATTTTCCGGTTGGTCCTTTTGAGCTTTTCTGACAGCCATTCTACCGAGAAATCTCCTGAAAATGGCTCAGGACCCAAATCAGCGAGCGGCTGCGAATCGAATTCAGTCCCCTTGGCGTAGAGGTGCATCGTCCCGAACTTGCGGACATCCTTATAGCGCAATTCTTTGCCATCGGTAAAATGAAAAATGACATGGGTATGTTTCTCTACAGGTTCCTCTGCGCTGAATAGCCCGTATTTCCCTTCCATCCTCAAGTGGGAGACAAGGGCGTAGTTGTCTGTATAAAATATCAGGAATTTGCCTCTCCTGTCGATTCCACTGATCTTCTGGCCGCGAAGGGCATCATTGAATTGCTCAACTTCACTTGGCTTTTTGATCATCTTGGGCCAAAAAACCGAAACATGTCCGATTTCCTTGCCCACTGCAAGAACCTCAAGCGTCCTCCTGACGGTTTCTACCTCTGGAAGTTCAGGCATCCTATCCCGCCTTTCTTAACCTTACTTATCTTGTCTTTATTTCGCATCATACCAGGTTGGACCGTATGAGAAGTCCACCTTCAAAGGAACCTTTAATTCAATGGCATTTTCCATGACATCCGGGACTATTTTCTTCAGCTTCTCAATCTCATCCTGCGGCGCCTCGAAAATCAATTCATCATGCACCTGAAGGAGCAGCCTGGTCTTCAGCCCTTCTTCGCGCAGCCTTTCAGCCATATCGATCATTGCCTTCTTGATGATATCAGCTGCACTTCCCTGGATCGGTGTATTCATCGCTGTCCGTTCCGCAAAACTTCTCAGGTTGAAGTTGCGTGCCGTGATTTCTGGTATATACCTGCGCCTGTGCAGCAATGTCTGCACATACCCTTTTGCCTTCGCGTCTTTGACGATTTCATCCATATACTCTTTCACGCCAGGGTAGCTCTCAAGATAGCGTTCAATGAATTCTCCGGCTTCCTTCCTCGTGATGTTCAGGCTCTGCGATAAACCATAATCGCTGATTCCATATACAATCCCGAAGTTAACCGCCTTCGCATGGCGGCGCATATTGGAAGTGACCTCATCTTTTCCGACATGGAAAACTTCCATCGCCGTCTTTGTATGGATATCCATATCATTACGGAAAGCATCGATCAGTTTTTCGTCCCCGGCAATATGGGCAAGGACACGCAGTTCAATTTGTGAGTAGTCAGCAGCAAAAATCACCCAATCTTTATCAGAAGGAACGAATGCCTGCCTGATTTTCCGGCCTTCTTCAAGGCGGATCGGAATATTCTGCAGGTTAGGGTCCGTTGAACTGAGCCTTCCTGTTGCGGTCAGCGCCTGATTGAATCTCGTATGGACTTTTTCCGTTTCCTTATTAACAACCTTTTGCAGCCCTTCGATATAGGTTGACTGCAGCTTGCCAAGCTGGCGGTAGTTCAGGATTTCTTCGATGATTTTATGCTTAGATGCCAATTTTTCAAGCACATCAGCTGACGTAGAATAACCGGTCTTCGTCTTTTTGGCTGCAGGAAGGCCCAGTTTTTCGAACAGGATGACCCCTAACTGCTTCGGTGAATTGATATTGAATTGCTCTCCTGCCATTTCGAAGATTTTTGTTTCAATTTCAGCGAGGCGGCCTTTGATTTCCTCACCCATGTTTTCGAGACGGGCCATATCCAGCTTGATACCGAGATATTCCATATCTGCCAGCACCAGCGTCAATGGCATTTCCAGGCTGCTGAACAGGTCGTGCTGGTCATTATCCCACAAATCCTGTTCCAGCTTTTCTTTTAAGGACAGCAGTACATCTGCCTTGCGCACCAAATGCTCGCCAAGTATTTTTTCATCTGGTACTTTCCGTCTGGCACCTTTCCCGTAGACAACTTCGTCAGCCTGGACGCTCATGAAGCCATGCTGTCTGGAAATCGCAGCAAGGTCATCAGGCGATTCGGAAGGATTGATGATATAGGATGCTAGTGCCACATCGAAATCGGCACCTTTCAGATGGATGCCTTGATGTCGCAAGGAAACCTCGGAACGTTTTGCATCATAGACTGTCTTTTTGCTGGAGTCATCTTCAGCCCATTTTTTGAATTCTTCAGATTCGAGAGCGATTTTCACAGGCAGATAATAATTCCCGTTTTCATTCACGATCGCAAAACCTACGATATCTCCATAGTGATAGTTATCCTCAAGCACCTCGACGTAAAAACCGTTTTCTTTTGCAAAAATGGCCGGGTTGACTGTATCGAGCTGTTCGAACTCTATGTCATCCAGCTCGACATTATCGGTTACAGTGTCTGCGCCAAGCTTGTCCAATAACGAGTTGAATCCGAGTTCCTTGAACATTTTCACCAGCTTGTCGTTCTCTGCTCCTTCATACTCAAGCTCGCTTAACTCGATTCCTACCGGGGCTTCCCGTGTGATGGTCGCAAGCTCCTTGCTCATGAAGGCCTGGTCTTTGAATTCCTCAAGCTTTTCCTTGAGCTTTTTCCCGCTGACCTGGTCAATTGATTCAACCAGCTTTTCAAGCGTGCCATGCTCCTTCAGCAGTTTGATGGCTGTCTTTTCCCCAACGCCGGGAACACCCGGGATATTATCGGATGCATCTCCCATGAGACCTTTCATGTCAATGATTTGCTGCGCCGTCAGCCCATATTTCTCCATGATATGTTCCGGCGTATATTCCTCGATATCCGTGATGCCTTTCCGGGTGATGCTGACTGTTGTTTTGTCGGAGCTCAACTGAGTCAAGTCCTTATCACCGGATATGACCTTCGTTTCGAACCCTTCTTTTTCAGCCAGCAAACTTAATGTGCCGATGATATCATCCGCTTCATAGTTTTCCAGCTCATATTGGGCAATTCCGTAAGCTGTCAGCAGTTCACGGATGAATGGGAATTGTTCGGAAAGTTCTGGCGGCGTCTTCTGTCTGCCCCCCTTATATTCACTAAACGTTTTATGCCTGAAAGTCGTTTTTCCTGCGTCAAACGCGACAAGAATATGAGTAGGCTTTTCATCCTCGAGAATTTTCATCAGCATCATGGTAAAACCGTAAACAGCGTTTGTATGTATCCCTTTTTCATTATTCAACAGCGGCAAAGCAAAAAACGCACGATAGGCGATACTATTGCCATCAATCAGTACAAGCTTCTTGGACATGTCATTCCTCCTCCAGGTCATGGGAATTTTATATATAAAAAAAGACCGTTAAATTCCTTTCTATTTTATCATGAGAGATGATAGAAAGAAAAATAACGGCCTTTTGCCAGCCTTCTATTAATCTGTGTAACCCATCAGCATCCTTGCGTATGGTGAATTTGATGGGAGGACAATGACGGTTTCGCCGTTGATTGTCTTTTTGTAGGATTCAAGAGTACGGAACATGGTGTAAAACTCGGGATCCTTAGAGAATGTTTGGTTATATACTTTTGCAGCTTCCCCTTCGCCTTCCCCGCGGATGGTTTCTGCGTCGGCTGTTGCTTTTGCGAGAATCTCTTTCACTTCACGATCTGTCTGGGCAATGACCCTGTTCTTTTCAGCATCCCCCATTGACAGATATTCCTGTGCCTTCGTTTCACGTTCAGAGATCATACGGGTGAAGACGGATTTCTCGTTCTCTCCAGGGAGATCCGTTCTCTTCATCCGGACATCAGTTACAACGACACCATAATTGCCGCCGTCCAGAAATTCATTGACCTTTTCAGTTACCCTGTCATTCAACGAACCACGGGAGGACTTTTCATCATTGATGATTTCATCATAATCAAGCTGCCCGAGTTCAGAACGGACAACAGAATAAATGAATTCTTCCATGCGCGATTCCGCACCCTCTAGAGTCCTTGCATTGGAAATCATCTTTTTCGGATCCTCAATACGCCAGATCGCGTAATTATCGATGAGGATTCTCTTTTTGTCCTTTGTATTGATTTCCGCCTGTGAGACATCATAAGTCATTTGGTACTTTGGCAGTGTGGATACACTCTGGATGAATGGAACTTTATAGTTGAGTCCAGGTTCCTTTACAATCCTGACAACCTCACCGAACTGTCTCACTACTTTATATTCACCTTGTTTTACAACGAAAACATTTGTGAAAATGAAAACCAGAAGGGCAATGAGAATAATCAGGAAAATCCCCATCTTCGTATAGTTTTTCCAATTGAACGAACCGCCGCCTCGTTCCTTCAAATCAATCACGTTTTGATCAACCATTATCCTTTTCACTGCCTTCCTTCTCTGACTTAGGCTTATCCGCTTCGAGCGGGCGAATCGGGAAATACTTCATTGTATTACCTTCATCATTCATGATGTAAATTTCCGTTCCCGGCAGCACCTGCTCAAGCGTTTCCAATATTAGACGCTGTCTGGTGATTTCCGGGTTCGATTTGTATTCAACATACAGTTTATTGAATACAGCAACGTCACCGCGCGCCCGTTCGATCCTGGCAGCTTTTTCACCTTCCGCCCTTGAAATGAGCGCATCCTTTTCACCCTGTGCTTCGTTCATTTTCTGGTTGCGGTATTTCTTTGCTTCATTTATTTTTGTATTCATTGTCTCACGTGCATCGGTCACATCGGTAAAAGCTTTGCGGACTTCTTGATTTGGCAGCTCAACATCCTGGAGTTTTACGCCAACGACAGAGACACCCATATCGTATTTTTCAATCAATGACGACAATAAGTCACGGACGTCCGCTTCGATTACTGCCTTCCCTGAAGTCAGCGCATCATCAATTTTGGAGCTTCCTATGATGCTTCTGACAGATGCCGAAGTTGAATCATACAGAATCTCTCTTGGATTATCAGCATTGTATAAATATTTTGCCGGGTCAGTAATTTTCCATTGAACAACCAGGTCGGCCAGCACAATATTCTCATCACCGGTAATCATCTTCGTTTCATCCGGAAACTCGACGATTTCACCGTTTTTCTCTTCATAGCCGAACTGAAGGCTGAATGTTTCCTTCGATAATTTCTCGACACTCTGGATTGGCCAAGGAAGCTTGAAATGCAATCCAGGCTCGCTGATTCCTTCCTCCACCTTGCCAAATGTCAAAATGACCGCCTGTTCTGATTCATCGACCGTATACCAGGTCGTGAAAGCAGAAAGGCCCAAAATAATGGCAAGAACGACAATACCGCCCGTCACGTAAATCTTTTTTAAGCTTACCATCGAATTCCCCTCTTCCTATGTTTCTGTCTATGTTTGTTTTTACGATTAGAAGTCATAAAAGTTTCAAAAAGTATGAGATTTGTAATATTGTTTTGCCGAAAGGGGAGATTTTAGCAATTAAAAAAGCACAAGCGGGGTCTGCTTGTGCTTCTTTCGGCTCCTTGGATGAAGGGGTTTTCACTAATGATGATAGCAAGGAAGTGTTAAGTAAAAATAAACCTCTTGTTAAGACTATGTAAATTTGGAAAACCTTTTCTTCTCCAAAGCTTTATTCAGGCTAACGAACTCACACCTTCAGTGCGCCGCGGAACCCTCTTGCAGCGTAGTACGAATCTGCTCCATTGTGATATAAGAACACCGTATCGTAGCGGCGGTCACAGAAAAGTGCGCCTCCGAGGCTTCTAATACGGTCCGGCGTTTTCACCCAGCTCGACGTTTTCAAATCGAAATTCCCGAGCTCTTGCAGTTCCCTGTATTGCTGCTCTGTTAAAAGTTCGATTCCCATGTCAGCTGCCATGTCCATGGCGCTGTTTTCTGGTTTATGCTTTTTCCTGGATTCCAGCGCTTCACGGTTATAACAAACACTTCTGCGGCTTTTAGGGCTTTCAGCTGAGCAGTCATAGAAAGTGTATTCTCCCGTCTCTTTCTCATGGCCAACAACATCAGGTTCTCCGCCTGTTTTTTCCATTTCGTTGAGAGTCCACAATTTTTCCGGGTTCATATCAAGCCTGGCTTGTACATCCTCCCAGACAATACCTTCATGGCGATCCATATTTTTTTCAAAACGTGTTTTTAAAATCAAGAACAGTTCCTCATGCTCTTCCGGTGACAATTCCTTCTTTTTATCTGGCATACAAATTCCTCCTATTTATAAAAGCTCTGCTTTCACTTCTCTAAAGGAGGCATAAACACCTTCTTATTGAGGCAGTTTCTTATAAAGCTTGATCGTAAAGATGGTTCCTTTACCAACCTGACTGGATACCTCAATTTGCCCTTTATGAGCCTCCACGATATGTTTCACGATTGCAAGCCCAAGGCCTGTTCCACCGGAGTTCCGGCTCCTTGCCTTGTCCACCCGGTAAAAACGCTCAAAGATTCTTGGGATCTCACTCTTCTCAATGCCAATACCCGAATCTTTGACCACTACGGAAACAGTGTCTTCCTGGTCGATTATTGAGATGTCCACACGGCCGCCATTCGGACTGTATGTGATGGCATTGCTGACGAGATTGATCAGAACCTGCTTCAGCCTGTCAGCATCCCCTTCAATGACTGCATGTTGCTCCGTCTTGCCAAGCATCAGAACAATATCCTTTTGTGCAGCTTTTCCTTCTAATATCTCAATGACTTCCGCTGCTTGCTGATGGAGGTCCACACTTCCAGCTGACAGCCGGAAACCATGCTGTTCAATTTTAGATAAATCCAGCAATTCCTGGATCAATACTTGCAGACGGTCACTTTCTTTCAAAATGATATCCAGGAAGGCTTCCAGAGTGGCTTTATCATTCATCGCTCCATCAAGGAGTGTTTCAGAAAAGCCTTTGATCGATGTGATCGGCGTCTTAAGCTCATGCGAGACATTCGCCACAAAGTCTTTCCTCATCTGTTCGAGCTTTTTCAGCTCGGTAATGTCATGAAATACAAGGAGGATCCCTTTCCAGACATTGCTGGTACCGATGATGGGCACTCCGTATACTTCGAAATGGCGTCTTTCAATCTCAATCGGAAGCACCACCTGCTTCCTGACTTTTTGCTCTGTCATGAAAATTTCTTCGACCATCCGGATTATTTCTTCGTGGTCAATTACTTCATAATAAAGTTTATACAGATATTCAGAAGCCTCTACATTGAAGATTTCCTTGTATGGCTTATTGATCAAATTGATGAATCCCCTGCTGTCAATCAGGATCAGTCCGCTGCCCATATTTTCTATCAACGTGGACAATCTGTCCTGCTGTGATTCCTTCAGCTTCATCAATTCCTGTAGATTTCTGGCCAGGATATTGATGGATGAACTCAGCATACCCGTTTCGTCTATATGGTCCTCATATGTCCTTGCACGGTAGTTCCCTTTTGCCAGCTCAATCGCTACATTTGTCGCTGACTCGATTGGTTTCGTATAGCGGTTAGTGATCCTGGTACCGAGGAGGATGATCACGACCAATGCCATACCAAGACTGATGGTCAGGATCCACCAGATTTGGCGATATGCTTTCTGCAGTTCATCAATCTTGGTTGTCAAAAAGACATACCCTTCTTTTTCACCGTCATTAATGAGCGGGTTCCAATAATAATGCAGATCAAAGCCGCCCCCGACTTCAAGGTCGCTTTGCCTCTTTGGCGTATCCTTGACGATATCCCCAATTATTTCCTTGTGCCTGCTGATCTTTGTACTTGAAAGTTCACCAGTGTCATATTGGATATCGCCGCCAAGGTCAATGATAGTGATTCTCGCGTTCAGCAGCTGGCTCATCTTTAAAATCTCTTTTTTATCCAGAGATCCAAGCCCTCCATTTTGTTCAATATTGGAGGTGAGAAGATTCATTTCAATTTTCAGGCGTTCATTGAATGAATTGATATAATAATTCTTGAATAATTGTCCCAATAACAGGCCCAGGCCTATTAACACGATGATGATCAAGGTAATGAGGGCAAATAAGAGACGCGTCCTGTACTTTGTCATTCTCCCTTCGGTTCCTCCAGCTTATAGCCAAGGCCGCGGATCGTTTTAATATAGGATGGCTTCTTCGTGTTTTTTTCGATTTTTTCGCGTAAGTGGCTTATATGTACATCTACAATTCTTGTATCCCCGGCAAAGTCATAATTCCACACCGCACTTAGCAGCTGGTCCCGCGTCAGTACCCGGCCTTTATTTTTGGCCAGATAGAGAAGCAATTCGAATTCCTTCGGTGTCAATTCAAGTAAATCGCCCATGAAATAGGCTTCATAGAAGTCCGGCATGATCTTAAGCTCTCCTATTTTGATCTGCCCTTCGTCCTCTTGCTTTTCTTCCACGATATCGGGCACTGTCTGAACCCTTCTAAGGATGGCTTTCACCCTTGCCACAACCTCACGGGGGCTGAAAGGCTTCGTCATATAATCGTCTGCACCCAGTTCGAGGCCAAGCACTTTGTCAAACTCGTCATCCTTTGCCGTCAGCATTAAAATCGGTACATTGATTTTATGCTGCCTGAGCTGCTTGCATACTTCCATGCCATCAAGCTTCGGAAGCATCAAATCGAGCACCATCAAATCCGGTTTTTCTTCTGCTGCAAGGCGAATTCCTTCCTCGCCGTCCATTCCGGTCACAACCGAATAACCAGCCTGCTCCAGATTATACTTCAGCAGTGTCACAATAGATTGTTCATCATCCACAACCAAAACCTTCTTGTTCATATAAGCCTCCAAAAAAGTTATTACCCCTGATTCATCCAAATAGCTCTATCTACATTATAATATCAACCTGCTATGTAAAATCAAATTTAACGATGAAAGAACAAAAAGCGCAAGCGCCTTGTTCAGCCCCGACAAGCGCTGGAGGGCCTGACAGTGAAGTCGTTCTTTGACTTCATTGGCAGGACCGAAATCGAAAAGTATAGCCGACTGCCCAGAAACGCAGAAACTGGAGACTCCGACAAAGAAACGCTTTTTGCTTCTGCGGGCGGAGTTGAAGTTTCGGAGTTTCTAGGAGGCGACACTAGACAATTCGAAAAGCGGAGGCGACTGCCCAACTCCGACAAGCGTTGGAGGGCCTGCCAGTGAAGTCGTCCTTTGACTTCATTGGCAGGACCGTAACGTCTCGAGGAGTTAGGAGCCGCAGCTAGCCAAGCGTCTCGAGGGGCTAGGCGCTGGAGCTGGCTTAAGACACCCATATGCAGTTATCCACACAAAAATGCTTTTATAATTTCCTCGTATACAATGAAAAAGGATGTACAAATGAATGTACATCCCAAAGTTTAAAAATTCTCCAATGCCTTACCGTCCATGCGCTGCACTGGATAAGGAGGACAGACAAGCATCCGCCCTTTTACAACCGTCTCATCATCTTCATTTTTTCCTGTAACAGTTATTTCGACATTATGCTTGCTTCTGATGACTTCTGTTACTTCAAACAGGAATTGCACTGTTCCATAATGATAGACAGGTTTCACATATTCTATTTCCTGTTTAAGTATATGGCTTCCAGGTCCCGGAAGGTATTTGGAAACAGCTGATGTGATGATCCCATTCAGCATGATCGCCGGAACAATCGGCTTTTCATATGGTGTTTGTGAAGCATAATCATGCTGGATATACAAAGGATTCGCATCATTTGTCAATCCCAGATACAAAAGGAGGTCTTTATCCTCGATTTTTTCTGTTAATGTCAGTTTTTCTCCGACAGTGATTTCTTCTATTTTCCTGCCAAGCTTACGTTTTCTTCCAAGCAGCATAGCGTTTACCCCTTTGCAATAGAAGTTCGATTAGTTGCATTATATTCCTTTGTCCCAAAACAATATACGTCCCCTATTGGAAAAAAATCGGGGAAAGTTCCCCGATTCTTTTTTAGGCTGTTTTCGAATCGATTAAAAGCGCGTGAAGCCTTCGATATCTGCATTAAGCCAAAACGGCCATGACGTTTCGGACTGCTTCTGCTGATTTATCGAGAGCAGATTTTTCTTCTTCTGTCAGCTCAAGTTCGATTACTTTTTCGATTCCCCCGGCTCCGAGAATTGTCGGAACTCCGAGGTAGATTCCTTCATACCCATATTCGCCTTCAAGGTAGGCGATCGCCGGAAGGACGCGGCGCTGGTCTTTAAGGATTGCTTCACACATTTCCACCAGTGAAGCAGCTGGCGCATAGTAAGCGCTGCCATTTCCAAGCAGGTTGACGATCTCGCCTCCGCCTTTACGTGTACGTTCCACGATTGCCTCCAGGCGGTCTTTCGGGATTAGTGTCTCAAGAGGAATGCCTCCAGCATATGAATAACGCACAAGTGGTACCATGTCATCACCGTGGCCGCCAAGGACAAAACCAGTAATATCTTTTACGGAAAGATTCAATTCCTGGGCTACGAATGTACGGAAACGAGCAGTATCCAATACACCTGACTGGCCGATTACACGGTTCTTAGGGAAACCTGATTCTTTGAAAATAGTATAAGTCATCGCATCAACCGGATTAGTCAAAACGACGATATGGCTATTTGGAGAATGCTTCGCGATTTCCTGGGCAACACTCTTCATGATTTTCTGGTTAGTCTGGACAAGATCATCACGGCTCATGCCGGGCTTGCGGGCAATACCTGCGGTTACAACAACGATGTCTGAGTCTTTCGTATCCTCATAGCTGGATGTACCAGTAATGTTCGCGTCAAATCCCTGCACCGGGCTCGCTTCAAGCATATCAAGCGCTTTACCCTTAGTCGGGTTTTCCATTTGCGGAATATCGACCAATACTACATCCCCAAGTTCCTTCTGCGCAAGTAAGAATGCTGTTGTTGCTCCTGTGAATCCTCCACCAATGACTGAAATCTTTTTGCGTTTCAATGACATAAGGCTTCCTCCTCAGAACGAATATATTTCGTAAAAATATATGTTATTTATGTAAAGGCTATCCTTAAAAAGGATAGCCTTCCGCACATTTTTAGCCCATGTTCTTGATTAGTTCATCACCGAACTCAGAAGTTTTGACTTCTGTAGCGCCATCCATCAAACGTGCAAAGTCATATGTTACAACCTTTGAAGCGATTGATTTTTCCATTGACTTGACGATTAGGTTAGCTGCTTCAGTCCAGCCCAGGTGTTCAAGCATTAGAACGCCTGAAAGGATTACTGAAGACGGGTTAACTTTATCCAAACCAGCATATTTCGGAGCAGTACCATGAGTCGCTTCGAAAATAGCGTGGCCAGTTTCATAGTTGATGTTTGCTCCAGGAGCGATACCGATACCGCCTACCTGTGCTGCAAGTGCATCTGAAATGTAGTCGCCGTTCAGGTTCATTGTTGCAACAACATCGAACTCTTTCGGACGTGTAAGGATCTGTTGAAGGAAGATATCCGCAATGGCATCTTTAACGATGATTTTGCCAGCAGCCTCTGCATCAGCCTGAGCTTTGTTTGCTGCATCCGTACCTTGTTCTTCCTTGATCTTGTCATACTGAGCCCATGTGAAAACTTTATCACCGAATTCTTTTTCAGCAAGTTCATAACCCCAGTTTTTGAACGCGCCTTCTGTGAATTTCATGATATTGCCCTTATGTACAAGCGTTAATGACTTACGGCCTTCTGTGATGGCGTAATTGATCGCTGAACGTACAAGGCGCTCTGTTCCTTCTTTGGAAACAGGCTTAATGCCGATACCTGAAGTTTCAGGGAAACGGATTTTATTTACTCCCATTTCGTTTTGCAGGAATGCAAGAAGCTTCTTGACTTCGTCAGATCCGCTTGCATACTCGATGCCAGCATAGATATCTTCAGTGTTTTCACGGAAGATGACCATGTCAGTGTCCTGAGGACGCTTTACAGGTGATGGTACTCCTTCGAACCAGCGTACAGGGCGCAGGCATACAAACAGGTCAAGCTCCTGGCGCAATGCAACGTTCAGGGAACGAATGCCGCCGCCGATCGGAGTTGTCAAAGGTCCCTTGATTGCAATCAGGTATTCATTGATCAATTCCAATGTTTCGCTTGGAAGCCATTCACCAGTCTGGTTGAATGCCTTTTCTCCAGCTAATACTTCTTTCCAGACAATCTTTTTCTCACCCTTGTATGCTTTTTCAACAGCAGCATCGAGAACGCGGACAGAAGCTGCCCAGATATCCGGACCAGTGCCGTCACCTTCGATAAAAGGTACAATCGGGTTGTTTGGTACGTTTAATACTCCATCTTTTACTGTGATTTTTTCACCTTGCATTGTTATCTCTCCCTCCAAAATCCTCGTTCATATCAGAATCAAAGGTTAGCAGGCTTGTATGCCTCTAACCTTTTCTCAGGGAAGGCAGGCAATCATGTCTGACTTCCCCCACTCTCCTATTACAGCAATTTTTCACTGAAAAGTAAAATATTGCTCCTCTGTTTCTATAAATTATCTCATTTCGATGGAAACATATTCCTGCTTGCCAGGTCCAGTATAATCGGCGCGAGGGCGGATCAGACGGTTGTTGTCATACTGCTCCAGGATATGCGCAAGCCATCCGGAAACACGGCTTACAGCAAAAATCGGCGTGAACAGGTCATGGTCGATGCCAAGGCTGTGGTATACAGAAGCAGAATAGAAGTCCACATTCGGCGGAAGGTTCTTTTCGCCTGTCACGATTTCTTCGATTCTTGTTGACATCTCATACCAGTGCGGTTCGCCTGTAAGTTCAGTCAGCTTCTTCGACATATCTCTCAAGTGCTTCGCGCGAGGGTCTCCCTGGCGGTATACACGGTGTCCGAAGCCCATGATTTTTTCTTTGTTCGCAAGTTTTCCGCGGATTGCCGGCTCAACGTTTTCAAGAGTGCCGATTTCAGTCAGCATCTTCATAACTGCTTCATTTGCTCCTCCGTGAAGAGGTCCCTTCAGTGCACCGATGGCAGCTGTAACACCTGAATAAACATCAGATAATGTCGCAACACATACACGTGCAGTGAACGTCGAAGCGTTAAGCTCATGGTCAGCATGCAGGACAAGCGCCTTGTTCATCGCTTCTACCGCTACTTCATCAGGCTCATCGCCAGTCAGCATGTATAGGAAGTTTGCCGCGAAGTTAAGGTCCTCTCTTGGCGCGATTGGCTCAAGGCCTTTCCTTACTCTTGCAAACGCCGTAACGATTGCCGGCATCTTGGCCTGCAGGCGGATGGCCTTTCGGTAATTCGCTTCTTTTTCCATGACATCAGCTTCATCATCATATAATCCTAAAAGAGATACAGCCGAGCGAACGGCAGCCATCGGATGGACTTTATCGATCGGGTACATCTTGAAATGCTCAAGCACTTCCTTAGGCAATGCTGCACTTTCTGCAAGCTGCTTCTTCAATTCGTCCAATTCTGCCGCTGTAGGAAGCTTGCGGTGCCATAATAGGTAAATCACTTCTTCGAAACTAGCATTTTCAGCTAGATCGTCAATGTCATAGCCAACATAAGTCAGCGTATCATCGATGATCGAACTGATAGAAGATGTTGTTGCCACTACCCCTTCAAGACCACGTGTTACTGTCATACTCAATCTCTCCTTTGTAGTTTAATTTCCCCATATCCCATAATTTGTCTGTATGTTGGATTGCTGTTTTAGAACAGCGATCAGAAAAAAAGAAATTTCTGACACTTTATACGAATAGCCGGACCATACACCGGCGACAGACCGATCCCAACCGGAATTGCCATACACAAGATGGTATCGAGCGCTTGCTCAGGCAGCCGGCAAAAAAAGAAAATGCTTACATTTTATAAAATTAAAAAACCGTGGTTTCCTACTTCTCCCGTCGTCTATACAAGGGTATGGAAGCAGTTACAAGTCCTATTATAAACAATTATCTGACATTTGTGAATGAAAACAACTTAATTCAGCAGAAAATATTATTTTGAAAAAAGGCTATTTAAACAAATCACACATTTTCATTGCCGCATAGGCAATCCCTGCGCCGATCAGAGGACCGACAGCGACACCTTTGAATAATGAAACCGCCAGGATCGTTCCCAGGACGAGTGCAGTTGTGATATGAGGATCTTCAGCCAGCAAAGTAACGCCGCCCTTTGCAAGCAAAGCAACTGCCATCCCCGAAATCAGGGCAATCCATGCAAATGGCGATTTGAATGCACCGGATAAATCCTTGAAGCCAATATCACCGCTTGCAATCGGAGCCAGTACGGCAATCGTGATGACTGTCACTCCCCAATTAATGCCCTTCCCCTGGAGAAGCGAAAACGTTTTTGCTTCAAACCCGGCTATTTTCATCACAAGAAGGACCAATACCGCAATGATTAAAGATTGGTTTTTGGCCACAAAGGCTATCACCAGCAAAGTTATTAAAAATAGCATAGGCTCTAGCATAATTTTTGTCATCCTTCCACGGTTGAAACTATTGTAACATAATTAAAAATATTACACCAAGCAAGTAGTACCCCCTGATTCTCCTTCTATTAATATACGCTGAAGGTTATTGTCCTCATTCACGATTCATTTCTTCCTGGTCCCTGAGATTTTTAAAGGGATTTCGTAACGGAAGTCGAATCTTTTTTATGGATAGACCGTATATTGTAGAAAACTTTCAGGTCTGGCATTATTACACGATTTACAATATGGCAGCACATTCGAAATAGGCCATTCCAAAAGGAGGAAGCTGCTTGAACCTCGTATATCTTCACCGGACACTGCGTTTCATGCTGGTCATCAGCATAATTATCGCGGGAGCATTAGCATTATTTTACGTCTCAAAAGTCACCTATCCATTCATCATCGGGTTTTTGATCGCATTCATGATGAACCCGCTCGTCAACTTTTTTCAAGAACGGGCAAGAATGCCGAGAGCCCTGGCAGTGATCATCTCCCTTGTCCTGATCATATCATTGTTTGCCGGGCTGATCACTTTGCTCATTGTCGAAATTGCATCCGGTGCCGAATATCTTGCGAAGGTTGTTCCCGAACACCTTATTACACTGATTGATTACATAGAGCACTTATTTGCTGCACAGCTCATTCCGTTTTATAACCAGTTGGCCGGAATGTTCCAGAGCCTTGATGTGGGACAGCAGGATACGATCATGACTAATATCCAGAATGTTGGCGCCTCCATCGGGACAACTGCAGGAAATTTCATCAAGAACTTTTTTGAAAAAATCCCGAACATCCTGTCATGGTTCCCGAATGCGGCTACCGTCCTCATTTTCTCACTGCTGGGGACTTTCTTCATCAGCAAAGACTGGTACAGATTGTCAGCATTAAGCGGCCGACTGCTGCCAAACCGCGCAAGGACGAGCGGCAGGACTGTTTTTATCGATCTGAAAAAGGCATTATTTGGCTTTGTGAAGGCCCAGGCTACCTTGATATCGATCACCACGGTCATCATCCTGATTGGCCTGCTGATCCTACGAATCGATTATGCGATCACGATCGCCCTTGTGACAGGCATTGTCGATATTATTCCATACCTGGGTACTGGTGCTGTCTTTGTCCCCTGGATTATCTACGAAGCGATCGCCGGTGATATGGGCACCGCCCTCGGTTTAGGTGTTCTTTATATTGTCGTCCTGGTCCAGCGTCAGGTCATGGAGCCGAAAATCCTTTCTTCCAGCATCGGACTGGATCCGCTTGCCACCCTGATCGCTCTCTTTGTCGGTTTCAAAACTATCGGGTTCCTCGGACTGATTGTCGGTCCTGTCGTCCTGGTTATCTTCAATACCCTGCAGCGAGCAAACGTCTTCCGGGATTTATGGTTATTCATCAAAGGAAAAGATGAAGTGATCATTAAATGAATGACAGGACTATAGCTCGATAGAAATCTTTAATCTTTAATCGCAAGTTAAACCAAAAGAATCCAAAACTGCAAAACAAAACGCCAACCGTCAGTTGGCGTTTTTTATATTAGCGGATTACTTTAATGGTTCCTCGATCAATCCAGTTACGGAATAATTTCAACATCAATGCTTTGAAGAACTTCCTGGTAGGTGGCGCCAGGAGTAGAAATCCCAAGGCATCTGTTATGAATCCAGGAGTCAGCAGCAGTGTTCCTCCAATTAGGATGCTTACACCATCCAGGATGACATCGCCTGGCATCATGCCTCTCCTTAACTGGTCTTGGGTACGTCTGATTGTTTCAAGTCCCTGCTGTTTCGCCAGGTAAGCCCCGAGGAAACCGGTCAGGATGATAAGGGAGATCGTTGGCCAAATGCCGATGGTCTGCCCGGAAAGAAGCAGGACGCCAATCTCAGCAGCCGGAACAATAACTAAAAGCAAAAAAATGAATTTCATTTTACACCTCAATGTGTTGGGATAGCTTGTCCTTCTATTATACGTGCCGAAAAGGCGATAATACAATAATATGATTGCTCATACCCCCTAAGATATGAAAGCTTAGTGAATACTAGTATTAGATTTCATAAAGAGATTATGCTAGGGGACTTCGGACATTTCCTGCAGGATTGACCGTTGTTTTGTCCGAATATGGGATGACTTCGGACATTTCCTGCAGGTTCAGCCTCTGTTTTGTCCGAACATGGGGCGACTTCGGACATTTTTTCAAGTTTCTGCTGCTGTTTTGTCTGAACATATAAATAAAAGCGTGAAATCGGTGTGATTTCACGCTAAATATTTTGAAGGATTTTTTTACTTATAGTACGCTTGCGTGTCCTTTGTAAATGACACCTCTTGCAGAGTCAACGGTGATTTCCTGGCCATCCTTGAACAAGTTCATCGCATTTTCCACGCCTACGATGACTGGGATTCCAAGGTTCAGTCCGACAACAGCTGCATGGCTAGTCAAACCGCCTTCTTCTGTGATCAATGCACTGCACTTTTCAAGGGCAGGTACCATTTCGCGGTCAGAGCCGATGGTTACAAGGATGCTGCCTTGTTTTACCTTGCTGATAGCTTCTTGTGCATCTTTCGCAACAACCACTCTTCCATATGCAGATTTGCGGCCAATGCCTTGTGCTTTTGCAAGGATATCGCCAACCACATGGATCTTCATCAAGTTGGTTGTGCCTGCTTCTCCGACCGGTACACCAGCAGTGATGACTACCAGGTCACCATGGGATACATGTCCGCTGTTCACACTTTCTTCGACTGCGCTCGCAAGCATTTCATCCGTAGTTCCTGCCTTTTCCCCAAGCTGTGGATATACTCCCCAAACAAGGGCAAGTCGGCGGACCACATGATCATTGGAAGTAACCGCAATAATCGGTGCCTTTGGACGGTACTTCGAAATCATGCGTGCAGTATGTCCGCTTTCAGTTGGTGTGATGATAGCATTCACTTCAAGATTCAGCGCCGTATGCGCAACCGATTGTCCGATAGCATCGGTAATATTGTGGTCTATCTCTTTCGTGCGGAATGACAGTAATTCCTTATGATTAAGTGCTTCTTCTGCTCGAGAAGCGATATTGTGCATAGTCTGAACAGCTTCTACAGGATATTGTCCAGCTGCTGTTTCGCCAGATAGCATGATTGCATCCGTTCCATCGAAAATCGCATTTGCAACGTCACTAGCCTCTGCACGGGTCGGACGCGGGTTGCGCTGCATGGAATCGAGCATCTGAGTAGCAGTGATGACTGGCTTACCCTGAGTATTGCACTTCTTGATCAAGTCTTTTTGGACAAGCGGCACTTCTTCAGCCGGGATTTCGACGCCAAGATCTCCACGAGCAACCATCAGGCCATCAGAAACCTCAAGGATTTCGTTGATGTTGTCAACGCCTTCCTGGTTTTCGATCTTAGGGATGATTTGGATGTAAGATCCATTATTTTCTTCCAATAGCTGGCGGATTTCCAATACATCCGTTGCGCGACGCACAAATGATGCAGCGATGAAGTCTACTCCCTGTTCGATTCCGAATAGGATATCTTTTGCATCCTTTTCCGTGATTCCCGGAAGATTCACAGACACACCCGGAACGTTCACGCCTTTTTTATTTTTAAGCGTACCCGTGTTCATGACCTTTGTTTTGATTTCACTGTTTTCTTTATCGATGCTTACGACTTCAAGACCGATCAATCCATCATCAAGAAGGATTTTCGCACCTGGATGGACATCATCAATCAGCTGGTCATAAGTTACAGAGAATTTCTCGGCTGTACCAAGGACCTCTTTCATTGATACGATGCATTCCTGTCCTGTTGTCAGCTCGATCGCGCCATTTTCCATATCGTTCGTGCGGATTTCAGGGCCTTTTGTATCAAGCAGGATACCTACCTTTTTCCCCGTTTTCTCCGCAGCTTCTCTGATATTCTTGATACGTGCAGCATGCTCCTCATGATTTCCGTGGGAGAAATTCAAGCGGGATACATTCATCCCTGCTTCAATCAGCTGAGTTAATTTTTCTACACTTTCACTTGCGGGACCAATCGTACAAACAATTTTCGTTTTGCGCATAGATTGCAACCTCCTGGTTTACTGTAAAAGAAATTAAATAGAAAGCTCTTTTGATAATTTATATAAGTTCAGGTCAACAACATGTTCTTTTGCCAGGGCTTCAATGATGTCATAGTCCACCAGCTGGTTCTTTTCCATCCCTACTGCCCGTCCGCCTTTACCTTCCAATAAAAGCTCTACTGCACGGGCGCCAAGACGGCTGGCCAGTACACGGTCAAATGCAGTCGGTGAACCGCCGCGCTGGACATGTCCGAGAACCGTTACTCTCGTATCGAAGTCTGTCTCTTCCTTCAATTTCTTCGCGAAATCATAACCATTCATAACACCTTCGGCTACGATGATGATACTGTGCTTCTTGCCGCGTTCATGTCCCTTTTTAAGACGGTCGGCAATGTCCTTCATGTCATGCGGGTCTTCAGGAATAAGAATCGTTTCCGCACCGCCTGCCAAACCTGCCCACAGTGCGATATCTCCAGCATTTCGTCCCATTACTTCCACGACAAAAGTTCTTTCATGCGAAGAAGCGGTATCACGGATTTTGTCAATCGCATCGATTACTGTGTTAAGTGCAGTATCAAAACCGATGGTAAACTCCGTACCTGGGATATCGTTATCAATCGTACCTGGGACACCGACACACGGGAAACCTTGTTCTGTCAGGGCCTTCGCACCTCGGTAGGATCCGTCGCCGCCAATGACGACCAGACCGTCAATACCGAGTTTCTTCAGCTGTTCGATCCCTCTTTGCTGTCCTTCTCTTGTCTTGAATTCTTCACTGCGTGCAGAGTAAAGGAATGTTCCTCCACGATGGATGATGTCACCTACAGAACCAAGTTCAAGTTTTTTAATATTTCCGTTCATCAATCCAGCGTAACCGCCGATTACACCATAAACCTCAACATCATGAAAAATAGCTTTCCTTACTACAGCACGAACTGCAGCGTTCATTCCAGGCGCATCCCCGCCGCTCGTCAAAACACCAATTCTTTTCATTTTCATTCACCTCATTCGGTATCATCTATGTACTTTTCTGCTCTTTCGAATGGTGCCTTCGATATTGCAACTGTAAAATTCATGGAAGTCTACTTTTTACTCTTGAATATAAAAGCAACGAATCCGGAAAAACATACATAAAACTAATTACTGTGTATTCTGTTAGCTTCTCTTATTATGAACAGAATACCCGGGAATATTTCTAAAATAACACGTAGGGTGCGGTATCTCAACTGAATCCTCAATATTGACAATAAGACGGAATTATCATGTAATTGCAAGCGCTTCATAATTAAACGCCCCGTCCTGACAAGGATAGCATAAAAAATAAAACGTGCAATTTTGCACGTTTTATTTTACCCCGATAAATTCTGTTGGAAACGAAAACTCACCAATTCGTTTATATTTCTCATAGCGCTGGCTCAATAATGTTTCTTCATCCAAAACCAGCAGCTCTGACATCGAGTCTTTTAAAATCTTATCCATATACTTTGCTTGCTGCTTCAAATCTTTATGTGCTCCGCCTTTAACTTCCGGGATGATTTCATCTATGATTCCCAGTCCTTTGAGGTCAGGGGCAGTGATTTTCATCGTTTCAGCGGCTTTTTTCGCCAGCGAAGAATCTTTCCAAAGAATCGCTGCGGCTCCTTCTGGTGAGATAACAGAATATGTGGAATTTTCCAGCATGTGAATATAATTGCCGACTCCCAGTGCCAGTGCTCCGCCACTTCCGCCTTCGCCGATGACGACACAAATGACCGGGACCTTCAAACCAGCCATCTCGAACAGGTTGCGGGCGATTGCTTCGCTCTGTCCTCGTTGCTCTGCGGCTTTTCCAGGATAAGCACCCTTCGTGTCAATGAAGCAAATAATCGGCCGTCTGAATTTTTCAGCCTGCTTCATCAAACGCAAAGCTTTACGGTAGCCTTCCGGATGCGGCATGCCAAAGTTCCGGCGGATATTTTCCTTCGTATCTTTACCGCGCTGATGGCCGATGACTGTTACCGGATAACCATGAAACTTCGCAATACCGCCAACTATCGCTTCATCATCCCCGAAATTCCTGTCGCCGTGACATTCGAAGAAATCGGTGAACAGCAAAGAAATATACTCCAGTGTTGTCGGGCGGTCCGGATGACGGGCAATCTGTACCCGATCCCACGGCTTCATGTTCTCATATACTTCAGATTCCAGCTTTTGCAGCCTTGCTTCAAGCTTATCAATTTCGGATGTGAGATCAACGTCTGTATTCTTGGTGAATTCCTTGAGCTCACTGATTTTTTTCCTTAATTCCAATACCGGTTTCTCGAATTCTAGTTCTCCTGCCATTCGAATGTCCCTCCTGGCTGATGGATTTCAAGTATTCCCGCAATCTTTTCCTTCATATCGACTCTCGAAATCACTGCATCAAGCTGTCCATGCTTCAACAAAAACTCTGCTGTCTGGAAGTCTTCTGGCAGTTCTTCGCGTATTGTCTGTTCAATGATTCTTCGGCCTGCAAAACCAATCAGTGCGCCTGGTTCAGCAAAATTGTAGTCCCCCAGACTGGCAAAGCTTGCAGAAACTCCTCCAGTTGTAGGGTGGGTCATGATGGAAATGATCAACCCTCCATTATCGCTGAATCTTTTCAATGCGACGCTTGTTTTTGCCATTTGCATCAAGCTCAGGACACCTTCCTGCATCCTTGCTCCGCCTGATGCGGTAAAAATGATGAATGGAATGGACAATTCATCAGCCTTCTCAATCGCTCTCGTAATCTTTTCGCCTACAACCGACCCCATGCTTCCCATCCTGAAGGTCGCATCCATGATCGCTATTGCCACATCATATCCGTTAACTGTTCCTGTCCCGGTGACTACAGCTTCATTCAGCCCTGTCTTTTCCCGGTCCTTCTCAAGCTTTTCCTCATATCCCGGGAAACCGAGCGGATTGCCTGAGACCATTTCACGGTCCAGTTCACGGAAGCTTCCGGAATCCAGGAAACTTTCGATCCGTTCAGCAGAATTCATTTGGTGATGGTAACCGCACTGGAGACAAACCTTGCAGTTTTTATTCAGTTCTTTCGTATACATGATTTTCTTGCAGTTCGGGCATTTAGTCATGATTCCTTCAGGAACGTCCTGCTTCGCTGCTTCAGAAGGAATTGTCGCGTACTTTTTCTTTTTCGTTGTTTTCGTAAAAAGTTCCTTAAGCAATGTATAACCCCCTCCGAATAATACTGGTTGTTTTGTAATATCCTAGTTTTGCAAGGCTGTATTTCCGCTCTTAATTGCAGCTGCGAAAAGCGCCAATAGTCATAAAGCACCAGGTGGTCAGACCACTATATCAAAAAAGAAGAGAGACTGCCGTCCTGGCATCTTAGGCATGTCCAAAAGTATATAACATCCTGTCTTCGAAAGATGTTATTTCATGTCGTCATTGCGTCGACATTTTCCGCAGCATGCGATGCCTATTCAGAATCAGTTCTCCATTTTTTGTTGCAAGCGAGTCTAGCAGCAGATGGTATTCTTCTTTTTCCGCTGGAATTGCTTTCAGCTCCAGTGCCTTGTAATAATCATTCAATATATACCAAATCCGATAAAAAAGGTGATTGTCAGATAGCTCGGCAATTTCCCTGAAAAATTCCTCGTCTTCAAAATTATGGTCATCTATCCAGACCTTTAATCTTTTAATATCGTCTTCCTGAATTTTTTCAGCTGCCAGGTATAAACAATCTGCCTCGATCATGTTTTTCGTTTCGACCACATCATCCTTGGCTTTTTCATCCTGCAGGATAAAGGTGCTTAATAATTGGACCAGCTGGTTGCCGCGGAAGTCCCTTATAAAAGTTCCTTCTCCCCTTCTTGTCTCGATCAGCCCGAGGAGCTCGAGGGCGCGCAGGGCCTCGCGAACCGAGGAGCGCCCGGCATTAAGGCGCTCTGAAAGTTCACGTTCGGAGGGAATTTTATCTCCAGGTTTCAAGCCGTCCTTATTAATCATTTCCCTTAGCTGCCTGACGATTCCCACATAAACTTTTGTGCTTTTTTCAGGCTGTGCCACTAAGAAATCACTCACCTTTTCCGATCAATGCAAGACGTTCAGTACGCTCCCTGACTTCCTGCGGATCCACTTTGATGCGTGCAACCCCGGTTTCCATCGCTGCTTTTGCGACAGCTGCAGCAACAGCGGGTGCTACGCGCGGATCGAATGGACCTGGAATGACATAATCGCTTGAAAGCTCTGATTCCTCAATCAGCCCTGCGATTGCTTCGACAGCAGCCACCTTCATCTTTTCGTTGATATGGGTTGCCCTTGCATCCAATGCTCCACGGAAGATTCCCGGGAAAGCAAGAACATTGTTCACCTGGTTAGGGAAATCGGAGCGGCCAGTACCAATTACAGCCGCACCGGCAGCCTTCGCTTCCTCTGGCATGATTTCCGGCACCGGGTTCGCCATTGCAAAGATGATTGAATCATTATTCATTGTCTGGATCATTTCTGAAGTCAGTGCTCCAGCAACAGAAACGCCGATGAATACATCAGCACCTTTAATCGCATCAGCCAGGGACCCTTCAACGTTGTCACGGTTAGTGAATTTCGCCACTTCTTCCTTGATCGCATTCATGCCATTCGGGCGTCCTTCGTAAATCGCGCCTTTAGTATCACACATGATGATGTCACGGACACCGTACGAATACAGAAGCTTGATGATAGCAATCCCTGCAGCTCCTGCTCCGTTTGCAACCACCTTGATTTCATTCATTTTCTTCCCGACGATTTTCAGCGCATTCACAAGTCCTGCCACGGTCACAATTGCGGTACCATGCTGGTCATCATGGAACACTGGGATATTCGTCTCTTTTTTCAAGCGCTCTTCCACTGCAAAGCAGTTTGGTGCAGCTATATCCTCCAGGTTGACACCGCCGAACGTCGGTTCAAGCAGCTTCACCGTTTCAACAATTTTATCTACATCTGTTGTATTCAGGCAGATTGGAAAAGCATCGACTCCAGCGAAGCTTTTGAAAAGGACAGCCTTTCCTTCCATTACAGGAAGCGCGGCTTCAGGACCGATATTTCCCAGTCCAAGGACAGCCGTTCCATCGGAAACGACAGCCACCATATTGCCCTTCATTGTATAATCATAAACTGTTTCAGGCTTATCATATATTTCCTTGCAAGGCTCCGCGACACCCGGAGAATAGGCCAAGCTTAAATCTCTGGCATTCCTTACAGGCACTTTCGATTTCGACTCTAATTTTCCTTTATTCACACGGTGCATATGCAAAGCTTCTTCACGTAAAGTCAACTCAGGTCCACTCCTTAATTATGGGCACTCTCCGACAATATCATTTCACTCATCTTGATCCGCACTCTTGGCCACGGCAGGTGTTCTTCGATGAAAAATGCGAAAGATCAGCAACACAATAATAGGCGAACGGCCTGGTTATTTAAAAAAGTTGCCTTCTCCAGTGGTCTGACCACACATATCCTTTTCCAATATAACACATCTATTATACTTGTAAAGAACTAATTTTTCAGCACTACATTATTGTCGCCCAATACCTTCTTTAATGCCCTCATACTGTCCCGTTCTGTGTTCACACTGAATTCATTTGGCAGCAGCATGGATTTCTCGGTCTCTTCGTTATACACAATTACCGGGACAGCACCATGATATTTTTTCAATAAAGCTTTAAGCTCGGCCATTTTATCGGTGCTGCCGGCACCCCTTGCAATTCGCAAATACAAAACCGGCTTTTTCTGTCCATTTTTTTCCGCTTCTTTTTCAAGGTCCAGCACCTGCTGGACGATAAATTGGCTCTTACCGTCACGTTCATCGAATTTCCCTTCAACCAGCGCCATTTTCCCTTGCTCCAGTACATGACCATACTGCTTATAGACGGAGGGGAATACAACCGCTTCGGTTTCACCACTTGCGTCACTGAGAGTGAGGAAGGCCATTGCCTCGCCTTTTTTGGTACGGATTTTCTTCTGCTCCGTAATATAGACACCAAGCCTAATTTTGCTGCCCGGGGCCCTGGATGCGATTTTCTTGACGCCTGCAGCCTCGAACTCCTTTTCATGGATGGAAACAGGGTGCCTGGAGAGATAGACTCCCAGCACTTCTTTTTCAAGTCCGAGCTTGTCTTCTATCCGCATTGAATCAACCTCAATATATTTAGGCTTCAGTGAAAACTCCGCTTCAGCGAACATATCGATCTGCCCTGAATCATCCGGAGCCACGAGCTGGGCATGTTCGATCGCCACATCGATCGTCGCCAAAAGGATAGCACGGTCCTGCCCGAATTCATCGAAAGCACCCGAATAGATCAAGGCTTCCAGCACTTTTCTTGATGCAGCCTTTTGCGGCACTCGGATGCAAAAGTCGAAAATGTTCTTGAAATGCCCGCTGCGTCTTGCCTGGAATATTTCCTTGAGTGATGCGATCCCGACCCCCTTGATTCCTGCCAGGCTGTACCGGACACCTTCTCCCTCCGGCTGGAAGCTGAAAGCGCTTCTGTTAATTGAAGGAGGCAGTAGCTTGATCTCCATCTGCTGCAGCTCTCTAGCATACTGGGCAATCTTAGTATCATTACCGATGGCAGATGTCAGCAGGGCAGCCATGAAGTAAAGCGGATAATGCGCTTTGAGGTAAGCCAGCTGGTAGGCAATCATACTGTACGCGACAGCATGGCTGCGGTTGAATCCGTAATTGGCGAATCGGACGATTAAATCGTAGACCAGCTGCGCTGTCTGTGCATCATATCCTTTCCTTAACGCACCATTCACAAAATGTTCGCGTTCCTGGGAAAGGACTTCCTTCTTTTTCTTCGAAACCGCTCTCCGCAGCAGATCCGCTTCCCCGAGGGAGAAACCCGCCATCTTTGAGGCAATCTGCATGATTTGCTCCTGGTAAACGATGACTCCATATGTATCACGCAGGATCGGTTCGAGGTCCTTATGATAATAATCAATGTTCTGTCTCCCATGCTTCCGATCAATGAACAACGGGATATTCTCCATCGGGCCCGGACGGTAAAGCGCATTGACTGCGACGATATCTTCAAATCGTGTCGGTTCCAGCCTTGTCAGTACTTTCCGCATTCCCTCGGACTCAAGCTGGAAAATACCTGTCGTCTCCCCTCTGCCTAGCATTTGAAACGTTTGTTCATCTTCGCCGGGAATATCATGGATCCGGAGCGTTTGCCCGGTTTTATTCTGGATGGAATGCAGGATGGTATCGATTAAAGTCAGATTCCTTAAGCCCAGGAAGTCCATCTTCAATAAGCCTATTTCTTCAAGATGGTCCATTGAATACTGGGTGAGGAACACTCTGGACTGGCCTGACTGGATCGGTACGACATTCGTGAGCGGCTGTTCACTGATGACTACACCCGCAGCGTGAGTGGAAGTATGGCGAGGCAACCCCTCCAGCTTTATCGCCGTTTCAAGGATTCTTTTATTCTTTGAAGATTCTTCTATAAACTCCCTTAATCCGCCTGATTCGTTGATGGCATCCTTCAAAGTGATTCCGAGTCTGGATGGAACAAGCCTTGAGAGGCGCTCGAGCTCCTTGGTGTTCAAACCGAAAACACGGCCAACATCCCTGACGGCTGCCTTGGCTGCAAGTGTTCCAAAGGTAGCGATCTGTGCGACATGAAGCTCCCCATATTTTGCCGCGACATATTCAATGACCTCATCCCTGCGATTATCTGGAAAGTCGATATCGATATCGGGCATGGAAACCCGTTCAGGATTCAGGAACCTTTCAAAAAGAAGATTATGTTCGATCGGGTCGGCGTCGGTGATGAACAGCACATAGGATACAATCGATCCGGCTGCGGAACCACGGCCAGGGCCGATCAGGATTCCTTTTTCCCGGGAATATTTGATGAAATCCCATACGATCAGGAAGTAATCGCTGAAGTTCATTTTTTTAATGATGGATAGTTCATACTCCAGTCTTTCCACATGCTGGTGTGATGGGTTTCCATAACGTTTTTCAAGCCCCTGGAAACAAAGTTCCTCAAGCATCTCGTCGGCAGTTTTTCCCGGTTCGACCGGAAACTTTGGCAAATGCCTTGAACCGAAGTCAAGCATGACATTGCACTGTTCCGCAATTTCCAGCGTGTTCTCCAGGGCTTCGGGATACTCTGAAAACAAATCGCCCATTTCTTTTGCGGTTTTCAGATAAAACTCGCTGCTGCCAAGTTTTTCACGAGCGTCATCCTGGAGCTTATCACCATTCTTGATCGCAAGCAGGCACTCCTGGGCGAAGGAATCCTCTTTGTCTAAATAGTGCACCTGATTCGAGGCTGCCAATGGAGTATTTGTTTCTGAGCCTAGACCAGCCAGCTGTTTGACAAGCTCCCTTTGCCCCGAGAGGCCCTGGTCCTGTATGCCAAGGTAAAAATTGTCCTTCCCGAAAATCTGTTTATATGAATCAATCGTATCCAGCGCTTTCTCTCTTTCTCCACTTGCCAGATAATACTCTATTTCACCCCTGGTTCCTGGTGTCATTGCAAATAGTCCTGCGGCATAATGCTTCAGCCACTTCACCGGAATTCCTTCAGGGGATTTCGTCTGTACTGCACTTGAAATTTTGATCAGGTTCTGAAATCCTTCATTGTCTTTCGCAAGGAGGACAAGCGGAAATGATTCGTCTTCCATAGAGGTACTGACGACATCAACCGTCAAGCCGAGCAATGGCTTGATTGAATTTTTGAGGCATTCTTTATAAAACGCAACCGTTCCGTACATTACATTGTGATCCGTCAGTGCGAGTGCGGAAAAGCCCTTTGCCTTTGCATCGCGGACGAGCTGCTCAACTGTAGCCGTACTGGTGAGCAGGCTGAATGCACTATAGACATGAAGGTGAATAAATGGCATATCTCTCACACCCTTTAAAGGTAAGGTTCATCTTCTTTCATTATAGGCTTTTAAAGCCAAAAAAGAAAATATGTTCTCCTTTATTCAAGTAACTTTAAACATATTGCAGGCAGATTGTCCATAAGATGAAGTACGAGGAAAAAATCGACTTTTATAAAAGGGTGTATAGTATGAACCAGCCATTTATCCCGGGTTTGTTTGAAGCATATTTCATTGCGCTTGGTGTTTTGCTGGGCGGCTCTTTGATCGGTGGATTGGCCGCTTTTTTAACAGGACAGCCATTAATGACCGAAATTGCCCGTTTCTCCAGCTCTATCAGGATCTGGGCCATCATCGCTGCGATCGGCGGCACATTCGATACTGTCTACAGCTTTGAAAAAGGACTTTTGCATGGAGAAACAAAGGATATTTTCAAACAGTTCCTATTGATCCTCACTGCCATGGGCGGCGCCCAGACCGGGGCCCTTCTCATTGACTGGCTGACCCAGGAGCATGTCTGACATGAGGGTTCCTCCTTATTACCGTAAACCAGAATGGCAAAGATTCTTTTCTGGTGCAGCAGTTGGAGCCCTCGTCAGCTGGGTTTTATTTTTATATATGAATGGTGCATGGATGGAAAGACACGCGAAAACGATCGAGCAGCAAAAAGATGAAATCGCAGAGTTAAAAAGCGACATTGAAATCTGGATGGAAGATTATGAAGAGTTAAACAAAAAGAACCAGGAAAAACTCACCGTTCAGGAAATCAAGGTAAAAATCGTCAATGATAAAAAGTATAAACAACTTGATACCCTCAGCATCTACGAAATCGAGGAGGAGACAAAAGGTCAGCTGAACATGCTCCTCGCCAAGGATCTCGATTCGGTTTTTAAAAGCCGGGAGCTGATCACAAAGGTGATTGAAAACAAATCGATCAGGATCAGTGACAAACGCTATAAACTGAAAATCAAGTCAATGGTCATTTACACTTCAGTCAGCATCCTGGTGGAGATCAGTCTTGACTGATTTGGCATCGGATTAAATGCTGCTTTTTGCCGGCATTGAAAATTTGTATAGGAAATTCCCTCCATTTCCCTTCAATCTGTGTGACTGCAATTAGAAAGGGGAAACATAAAAGAAAAGTTTCAGAATGGAGGGCTGCATATGTCTTTTAATAACGGAGCCGGAAATAGCGGAAGTGGTGTTGGCGGCGGACTTTTCCCTGCTTACGCCATGAATAAAGTCAATGGGGACAACCAGGTGAAATTAACTGAAGACCAGTATGATGTTTATGTGAATGAAGATCTGATCGGGCAAAAAAGCCTGAAAAATCAGGGTGAACATCTATCGGACATTGATGAATTCTTAAAGCAGCAGGGGATCGAGGATTTTACCGCTTCCCTGGAGGGTGATCATTATACAATCAACACCGATGGAATGGATACGGAGATTGCTGATGCATTGCGGGTTTATTTTAACAATAGATGATTTGAAAGGTGCGTTTCGGAATGAAACGCACCTTCTTTTTATTCTTGGCAAGCTTCGATGAGGTCAGTCAGGACACGGTCGACATCATCCCAGGAATAGATTGATGCACCGGCAGCAAGCGGGTGCCCGCCACCATTGTATTTCCTGGCAATCGTATTGATGACAGGGCCTTTAGAGCGGAGGCGTACACGGATTTGGTCCTCTTCTTCAATAAAGAACACCCATGCCTTGATTCCCCCTACATTGCCCAATTCACTGACAAGCAACGATGCTTCTGAAGGTTTCACGGAATACTGGTCCAGCAATTCCTGCTTCATGACAACCTTCGCCGCACCATTTTCGAGCAATTCGAAGTTTTGCAGGATGTATCCGTTCAGCTTCACCACATTCGGCGCAAGTTCATACATCCTGTCATACAGCTCTGTGCGCGAGAAGTTATAGTGAATCAGTTCTCCCGCATAAGCAAATGTCTTATTGGTCGTGCTTGGATAAAGGAATCGGCCTGTGTCACCGACAATTCCTGCATACAGCAACCTTGCTGCCTCATCAGACATCCTGATGCCCTTTTCCTTGAAGGTAAGATAAAACTCATAAATCATCTCACTAGTAGAGCTGGCTGAAGTATCCACCCATTGAAGGTCACCATATGGATCCTCATTCGGATGGTGGTCGATCTTCACAAGCTGTTCCCCAAGTCGATAACGCTCATCACAAATCCGCTCGGCATTAGCGGTGTCACAGACAACGACAAGAGCTCCTTTAAAAGTGCTTTCAGGAATAGAATCAAGCTTCCTCAAGTAATTGAGCGATGGCTCCTCGGCGCCGACCGTGTATATATTCTTTTTCGGGTAGGAAGCCTTCAAAATTTCCGCAAGCCCTCCCTGCGAACCGTACGCATCAGGATCAGGCCTTACATGGCGGTGGATAATGATGGTTTCATAATTTTCAATTGCCTCAAGTATTTGCTCTTTCATCAAAATGCTCCTTCACCTTTTTCATATCTCAATTATGAACATATTTTTTGGAAAAGAAAAGCATGAACATCAACTGGCCTGATTTAGCCATCCTCTCCCATCCCCAACCTTTGCTTGGCAATCTCCCTTGATAAGCTGTAAAATAGAGTAGATTATGAATTTGGAGGAATCGCAATGCCTATTCTCGTATTATTGATCGTTCTTTCATTCGTCTTTTATATCTTTTACAAGATTAAATATGTCCGCAGCAAGAGACCTGCTGAACGAAGCTGGCTTTCTGCCAAATCCAGCATCGCCCTTGGATTGTTCGTTGCACTGTTCGGCATCAATCAACTGTTCCTTTTCCAGACTGCAGTCACATACATAGTAGGTGCTATTTTCATCGTGATTGGTTCATTGAGTGTATGGGCTGGAATCAAAGCGTATAAATTTTATCTTCCACATGCCGTAAAAGAAGCCCAGGAAAATTAACGTTCAAAAAAGCCGGTCCAGTTATGGATCGGCTTTTTCATTCGATTAATGTCTGTCAATCAGCTGGCACATCATCATCGCCTTGCCGACAAGAATTCCATCATTGAAGGCTTCGATATCGACCTTCCCAAACTTCCTTCCTACCTCGAGGACTTTCGGATAAATGTCTATGACACTGTCAATTTGTACAGGCTTGATGAAATAGATCGTCATGTTCTCGACTACCAGATCACCCTTTTTATATCCCCGGAGCACACGGTTCGCTGCTTCCGTCACGATCGTTGTGAAAACACCGTATGAAATGGTCCCTATGTGATTCGTCATCTGCGGAGTCACCTGGCAGCGAAAAATATCCTCGTCCCTGTTTTTCCCTTTCGCAAGGACAAGCTGGTTCGTCACCGTATCGTCGAGCGTTTCCCCGACCTGAGGCTGGCGCTGAACCATTTGAAGGGCCTTCAAAACATCCTGTCTGCTGACGATTCCCTGGAGCTTGTTGCCATCATCTACAACAGGCAGTACCTCGATACCCTCCCACACCATCATGTGGGCAGACGAAGCAACACTTGTCGAACCGCTGACGGACATCGGGCTTTTCGTCATGATTTTCTCAATCAGGGTGTCCTGTTCATGGCCCATGACATCCTTTGAAGTGATCATCCCAATCACTTTCATATTGTGGTCGACGACCGGGAAACGGCTATGCAGTGTTTCATCCTTATGGCGGTACCAATCCGACACAGTATCATTCGCCTTAAGGAAGATCGTTTCAGCTACCGGTGTCAGGATATCCTCGACAAGGATGATTTCCTTTTTGATCAGTTGATCATAAATTGCACGGTTGATCATCGTCGCGACTGTGAAAGTATCATAGCTGCTTGAAATGATCGGCAGCTGCAATTCATCGGCCAGCTTTTTGACATGGTCCTCAGCGTCGAAACCGCCAGTCACCAATACGGCTGCTCCTGCTCTCAGCGCATGCTCGTGCGCTTTATCGCGGTTCCCGACGATAAGCAGGTTGCCCGCGCCTGTATAGCGCATCATCGCCTCCAGTTTCATCGCTCCGATGACAAATTTATTCAATGTTTTATGAAGCCCTCCGCGTCCCCCAAGGACCTGTCCATCAACGATGTTGACGACTTCTGCGAACGTAAGCTTCTCGATATTTTCTTTCTTTTTCCGCTCAATCCTGATGGTGCCGACACGTTCAATCGTGCTGACATACCCTTTATTTTCCGCTTCCTTTATGGCTCTGTATGCAGTTCCTTCGCTTACGTTAAGCGCCTTGGCGATTTGGCGTACCGATATTTTTTCACCTATTGGCAATTCATCTATATATTGAAGTATTTGTTCATGCTTAGTTGCCAAGACTTTCACCCTTTATCATAATTTTCCGTTCAATGTAGCTCTATCCATTTACATTATAAGGTTTTAAAGGGTTTGATTCAATTGTATTAAGGCTTGGCCCTCATTTAGAAAGGAGATTTATGGCAAAAAGAAAAACTGGCTGATCAAAATCAGCCAGTGTAAACGCGTGACTTTCTTTTCTGGTTGCTCCCCATTTTTCCGCTTCCTGGCACAGCCCGCTTTTTCGATGTGTACAAAAAAGCCGCCAGATTCCCGGCGAAAACCAGCAGGGCGAGAAACAGCCATGAGCCTGCAAACAGGGCTTCCTTTCCCCCAGCCTGGAGATTGAGCTCCGGCAATGCTATATAAAGCATGACGCCGCATAACAGCAGGTACAATAAATAGCGGTTCTTCTTCATTCTTCCCCTCCTATAGGTTGTCTTAATTCATATCTATGCTTAAGGGTCAGAAAAAAGCATGGTAAATAAAAAAGCTGCACAAATTTTGTGCAGCCGGCGTTTTTACAATTCGATGACTTCTCCCGCTTCAAGGACACGGCCTTGATTGTTCTTCAGCATGTTCACAAATGCATGCGGATCCTGCTTGATAGGCGGGAACGTATTGAAATGGATCGGCACAACTTGCTTTGCACCGAGGAATTCTGCTGCCAGTGCCGCATCTTCCGGTCCCATCGTGAAATTGTCGCCAATCGGCAGGAATGCCAGGTCAATAGGATGCCTCTCTCCAATCAGCTTCATGTCTGAAAACAGACCAGTGTCGCCTGCATGGAACACTGTATTCCCTTCTGCCATGAACAAGATTCCCGCTGGCATGCCTCCGTAGATAATTTCATTGTTTTCGGTGACCATGCCTGTTCCATGGAAGGCCTGTGTCATCTTGACTTTGCCAAAATCAAATTCATAAGCGCCGCCAATTGACATGCCATGTGTGTTCAAGCCCTTCCAGCTCAAATATGTAGCGACTTCGAAATTGGCGATTACCAGGGCATCATGCTTTTTTGCGAGTTCCACTGTATCCCCGAGGTGGTCTCCATGTGCATGGGTCAGGATGATGACATCCGGCTTGACCTCCTCCACCTTCAGATCGGTCAGGTCATTTCCTGTGATGAATGGATCAATCAAGATCGTTTTCCCATTTGTTTCAATCTTAACAACTGAATGGCCGTGATAAGATACTTTCATAATGATCGCTCCTTTCATTCAGGGCTTTTTTTGCAAAAAAATAAGTCAGTGCAAAATTAGCCGTATCATTAAATTATTTCAACACCCTTTGGCGATCTCCTGCTTCCATTTTTCTTTATACCCAACAACATCTGCTGTTAAAAGTTTTACTTTTGACCAGGTAATTGCTACTCTCATAGTGTGATGTACACATAGAGGAGGAATATCTATGACTGAAAGATTGGCTGCGTTATCAGGATGGATGAAGGACAACGGTATCGATGTCACTTTTGTTACATCCCCTGACAATGTATTTTATTTGAGCGGATTTTTAAGCGACCCACACGAAAGATTGCTGGCGGTTGCCGTGTTCCCGGATGCCGAGCCATTCATGATCTGCCCGGCGATGGATAAGGAAAATGCCAAAAATGCCGGATGGGAACTTGAAATCATCGGCTACAGCGACACAGATGATTCAATGGAACTTGCCTATAATGCGATGAAGAAGCGTGTTCCGTCAATTAAGAAGACGGCAATCGAGAAGGAACAACTGAATGTCGAGCGTTATGAAAAACTGACCGGGCTTTTAGGCAATGCTGAATTTGTTTCAGCAGAGGAAAAACTCCGCCTGATGCGGATGGTGAAGACTGAAGAAGAATTGCAAAAGCTCAGAAAAGCTTGTGAACTGGCTGATTTTGCAATCGAGACAGGAGTCAGCGAGATCAAGGAAGGCAAAACCGAGCTGGATGTCCTTGCTGCGATCGAGTATGAATTGAAGAAAAAAGGCGTCACTGAAATGTCGTTTTCAACAATGGTCCTTACTGGTAAAAATGCAGCGGCACCACATGGCACACCAGGACTGACAAAGATCAAGAAAGGCGACCTCGTCTTGTTCGACCTTGGCGTCGTGATGGATGGCTACTGCTCAGACATCACGAGGACTGTTGCTTACGGTGAGATCACTCAGAAGCAGGAAGAAATCTACAACACAGTGTTGAAAGCACAGCTGAAAGCTTTAGATACAGCTCGTGCCGGAGTAGCCTGTTCAGAGGTTGACCTTGCTGCACGCAAAGTGATTGAAGAAGCGGGATACGGCGACAACTTCCCTCACCGCCTCGGGCACGGACTCGGAGTCAGCGTCCACGAATATCCATCATTGACAAGCACGAACCCATTAAAAATGGAAAAAGGAATGGTGTTCACTGCCGAACCCGGTATTTACGTACCAGGCGTCGCGGGTGTAAGAATTGAAGATGATGTGGTCATTACCGAGGATGGAATCGAGATTTTAACGAAATACCCTAAAGAATTAGTATTTGTATCGTAAAAAAGAGCCAAAACCGCCTGCGATCCCGAGTCCAGGCGGTTTGTTTTGGGTAATGATAACGGAATTGTCATTATTATAGCGAGTTTTTACTTTTTATAGCGGAAATCCGATTTTTATAGCGACTTTTTCTTTTTTATAGCGACTTTCTTTTTTATATAGCGACTTTTTACTTTTTATAGCGAATTGGAAAATATCGGTGTTTTTTTTCAATTAAAAAGAGCAGCTGCAGAAGCTGCTCTTTCCTAATTTAACGATTATCGACTTTTTCCGGGTACATATCGTGATTCATCATCCGGTAGTTTGCCATTTCCTCGTATTTTGTTCCTGGCTTACCGTAGTTTGTGTACGGATCGATCGAAATTCCGCCTCTTGGCGTGAACTTGCCCCAGACTTCGATATATCTTGGGTTCATCAGCTTGATCAGATCATTCATGATGATATTCATGCAATCCTCGTGGAAATCACCGTGGTTCCTGAAGCTGAACAGATACAGTTTCAATGATTTGCTTTCGACCATCAGCTCATCCGGAATATAGCTGATATAGATTGATGCAAAGTCCGGCTGACCTGTGATCGGGCACAGGCTCGTAAATTCAGGTGTATTGAATTTCACAAAATAATCCCTGTATGGATGCTTGTTTTCAAAGGTTTCCAATATTTCAGGGCTATATTCGAATAAGTATTTGGTCCCCTGGTTTCCAAGCAACGTCAAATCTTTCATTTCTTCATCTTTTCTTCCCGCCATGATTAAAGCCTCCACTAATGTCCGCAAACGCTAAACGAGGCCGAAAACCCTGCTAAAAAAACCACATCCTCATGGATATGGTTGAAATTATTCAAATCCATAGTTTTTTATAGAGGGTGTCCGCTATGAACCTCTCCCGCGATGCAGGATTTGTATTCAATTTATATTGCCACTATAAAGAAATGTCCTGTTAAAGTCAAAAGAAAATTTTACGAGGCTCTTGTTTCCGTAAAGATTGTTGTTAAAATCCTAAAGCCGATTTTAACGTAATAAGTAGCCATTTTGCAGTTCGGAATTAAGTGTGCAGGCTCTTTTTTATCAATATTTTTAATTTTGTGAAGAAACATAGGTCATTCAATCCAATTTTGCAACCAAATGCAACAAATTGAGAAAAGAGCCTTTTACAAAGACAAAAGGAATTATGACAATTAGGTGTATTCCCAGTTTTTATTTTTACATATGTTCATAAGGTTATTTACATTTGTTCAACCACCTGATATATTATTCATGTAAGTAACATATAATAACTTTGTGCTATATATTTTTTCATTATGAAAGCGTTTCATTATATTTTTTTATAGAAAGGGAATGAATGATATGACTAAAGATCTAGCAGGAATGATTGACCACACATTGCTTAAAGCGAATGCAACCGAGGCGGAGATTGTAAAATTGGCTGAGGAAGCAAAAGAATATAAATTTGCTTCTGTCTGCGTTAACCCTACATGGGTAAAGACGTCTGCTGAAATTTTGAAGGATGCTGAAGGTGTTAAAGTTTGCACAGTCATCGGATTCCCTCTCGGAGCTTCTACTTCTGAAACAAAGGCATTTGAAACGAAAAATGCGATTGAAAATGGTGCGACTGAAGTGGACATGGTCATCAACATCGGCGCTTTGAAGGACAAGCAGTATGACCTTGTTGAAAAAGATATCAAAGCGGTTGTTGACGCTGCAAAAGGCAAAGCATTGACTAAGGTCATCATCGAGACTTGCCTTCTTACTGATGAGGAAAAAGAAATGGCTTGCAAGCTTTCTGTCAGTGCAGGAGCGGATTTCGTCAAGACATCCACTGGATTCTCAACAGGCGGAGCAACAGTCGAAGACATCGCATTGATGAGAAAGACAGTTGGCCCTGAAATCGGCGTGAAGGCATCAGGCGGCGTTAGAAGCCTTGAGGATGCACAAAACATGATCGAAGCCGGCGCAACAAGAATTGGCGCAAGCTCTGGTGTAGCAATTGTCAACGGATTATCTTCTGACTCTTCATACTAAGCAATAAATATATCATTTGGGAATGGGGAATGGACGATGGATAAAAAGACGCTTGTTGAAAAAGCTATAGAAGCAAGAAGCACAGCATACGTTCCATATTCTAAGTTTCAGGTTGGCGCTGCAATCATCACTAGCAATGACAATGTTTATCTTGGCTGCAATATTGAAAATGCCTCTTTCGGCCTGACGAACTGTGCCGAAAGAACCGCCATTTTCAAGGCCGTTTCTGAAGGGGACACTGAAATCAAGGCGATTGCAGTCGTCGCTGATACTGAAGGTCCTGTTTCTCCTTGCGGTGCCTGCCGCCAGGTTATTGCAGAATTTGCGACTGAGGATACTAAAATCTACCTGTCAAACATGAACGGTGATGTGAAGGAAACGACAATTGATGAAATCCTGCCGGGATATTTCACATCCAAGGATATGGATAAGGTCAACCAGTCAAAGAAAATGGTTTAAATAGCGACAAGTTAACAGAAAGGGCAATTCCATTCATCCTGGAAATTGGATATTGGAATTGCTCTTTCTTATTCAATCTAAACGTTGCTTGAAAAAGGAGGAAAGAGCCGTCCATTGCCATCAGGGCGGCATACATCATGGGAGACGCAGGTTTATTATTATCAGGTGCTGCACTTTTCCTGAACAGCCTTATGCTGCTGGGAAAAGCGAATGCCAAAAGTGTAGCAGTATTCAATTTATTCATCGGGGCCATGCAGGTCATCGTCCCATTCTATTTAATCATCGCATCTGACCAAAGCAACTGGACGATTTACAGCCTTGCCAGCATCTTTCTGTTCGGCTTCACTTATTTATATGTAGGCATGACTTTATTGAAGGACCTTGATGGCAGCGGACTTGGGTGGTACTCTCTTTGGGTGGCTGTCATAGCCCTTATTTATGCATTCGTTGCCTACATCCATTTCGAGGACATCGTCAATACCCTTACATGGCTGATGTGGGCCTATCTCTGGTTCCTGTTCTTCCTGTCGATGAGTATGAACAAGAAAATCGATGTTTATATCGGCAAGGTAGCGATGGTCCAATCATGGCTGACACTGACCTTTCCGGCATTGCTGTCGATGACTGGCCTATGGAAGACCGATCAGGTAGCGCAGGCATGGGTGTACTTCTCGATTGCTGCTTTTGTCTATTTTGCCTATATCACCATCAAGCTGAAGAAAGAATCTGCAAGATACGAGAGATTCGCTTAATATTGAACCCAAAAAAAGCAAAAACCGTCCTGCCGAATTGGCAAGGACGGTTTTCTTTTGATGGCAATTATTTAGCCAGTACGTTTGTCAGTACTGGAACGACTTGTTTTTTGCGGGAAACGACGCCTTTGAGTGTCGCTGTGTTGTCAGCAAGTGTAACATTGAAAGCTTCTTCGACTGCTGAAGCTTTTTCACCAATAGCAAGTGCTGCAGAATCATTCGTTAAAATATCCGTGATGACCAGCAAGAATAAACCAAGCTCCTTCTCAGTCACTTTCTTGTTCAATGCATCTTCAAGCTCAACCTTGCGTGCGAGAACATCGTTGACGTCCACTGTGTTCACCTGGGCGATTTCAACCTTGGACTCACCCATTTGGAATTCTTTTGCATCAAGGGAAATGAGCTCTTCGATCGTTTTGCTGCTAAGGTCAGCGCCCGCCTTCAGCATTTCGAGGCCGTATTCATCTGCATCGACCCCAGCAATTTCAGCCAGTTCACGTGCAGCTGCCACGTCCTGGTCTGTGCAGGTTGGTGATTTGAACAGCAAGGAATCAGAAATTATCGCAGACAGCATCAATCCGGCAATGTCCTTGTCGATTTCAATATTGTTTTCCTTGTACATCTTGTTCAGGATCGTCGCTGTGCAGCCAACAGGCTCAACACGGAAATAAAGTGGATCGCTTGTTTCGAAATTGGCCACACGGTGGTGGTCAATAACTTCCATGATCTGTACATCAGCAATATCTTCCGCACTTTGCTGACGTTCGTTATGGTCGACAAGGATGACCTTGTCCACTTCTTCAGAAACTCTGCCAGCAAGGCGAGGTGCTTCAGCCTTGAAGTAATCTAATGCATATTGAGTTTCCCCATTCACCTGGCCCAGGCGGACTGCTTCAGCATCGAAACCAAGCTTTTGCTTTAAGTTTGCATATGCGATCGCAGAGCAGATTGTATCTGTATCAGGATTTTTATGGCCAAAAACAAGTACTTTTTCCATCATGACACTCCTCAGGTTACAATTTATCACGGACATTCTTCTAGAGAACCCGTATATCCAATAAATAATATACGCTAAAATGGAAAGATTTTAAACAGCTTTGTCCCAAATATGATCATATAAAAAGATCCGGAATGTCAGTCCCGGATCTGGTTTCATTTAGATTTGCTCCAATAATGTTTTTGTTTCAGAGTATACAAGGTTATGCGCTTCAGCAACAGCCTGGTAAGTTACGTAGCCATTAAGCGTGTTGATCCCCTTCAGCAAAGCTTCATTGTCCAGGCAAGCCTGCTTGTACCCTTTGTTCGCAATCTGCACAGCATAAGGCACTGTTACGTTTGTCAGCGCGATTGTGCTTGTACGTGGAACTGCACCCGGCATATTGGCAACTGCGTAGTGCACAACCCCATGCTTTTCATAAGTTGGGTTATCGTGAGTCGTGATTCTGTCAGTTGTTTCGAAAATTCCGCCCTGGTCGATTGCGATATCGACAACGACTGAGCCTGGGTTCATAGCCTGGATCATTTCTTCAGTCACAAGCTTAGGAGCCTTCGCACCCGGAATCAATACAGCGCCGATCACAAGGTCAGATGCTTTTACTGCTTCAGCGATATTCAAAGGATTGGACATCAGCGTCGTAATATCTGATCCAAAAATATCGTCCAGTTGACGAAGACGGTCAGGATTCAGGTCGATCATTGTAACCTGAGCGCCGAGGCCAACAGCCATTTTAGCCGCATTTGTTCCTGCTACACCGCCACCGATGATTGTTACTTTTCCTCTTTGTACACCAGGGACTCCGCCAAGCAGGATTCCTTTTCCACCGTGCACCTTTTCAAGGAACTGCGCGCCGATTTGGGTAGACATACGACCAGCCACTTCACTCATAGGCGTCAGCAATGGAAGTGAGCCATTTGGAAGCTGGACTGTTTCGTAGGCGATCCCGACAACCTTGTTCTCGATCAATGCCTTTGTCAGCTCAGGTTCTGGAGCAAGGTGTAAGTATGTGAACAGGATTAAACCTTCACGGAAATAACCGTATTCTTCATGAAGTGGTTCTTTAACCTTCATGACCATATCCTGTGCCCATGCTTCTTGTGCGCTTTCAACGATCAAAGCACCGGCAGCTTTGTAATCCTCATCAGTAAAACTGGAGCCGATTCCGGCACCCGTTTCGATATAAACCTCATGCCCGTAATTCACAAGGTTGACTACTCCCGCAGGCGTCATGGCCACACGGTTTTCATTATTCTTTATCTCTTTAGGTACACCGATACGCATTCTTGCATACCTCCTATGTATTATGATGGCTCTTCCATTTCACCCTGCTTCTTCTAACTATTTTTCAAAGTGGGAAACAGTAAAAAGAAACGAGATTGAAAACACTTTCATTTTAGTAGAAAAAACAGCTTTTGGCAAAACAATTCGTACGATTTCCCCTAAAATATACTATTCTGTATATTGAAAAATTTTACGGATCTGTCAAGTTCGGCGATAACGGAGCCATAGTAAGAGGCTTGCTAAGAACCATATGCTAGCAAGCCTTTACCACTTTTCACTATCATTTTCCGGAACATCGAAGCTGATAATCTTCTAAAAGCTGTGAAAATCCCTTTTTTAACTCAATTCCTCATTCGCTTCAGCGGCTGCTTTCATTTGTTCCTGCGGGACGATTCCGCTGTTGTATGAATCCATGATCTGCTGACTGACCTGCATGATTCCCTGGTCATCGTAATCATAGGATGACCGGCCTTGTCTCTCCTTTTTATCCATAATGGTTCCTCCTTTGATATGATGCTTGCATTTATAGTTTTCGTTGGATTGTCACAGCTATACCAAATAAACTGTTGTATAATATAGGTAAAGGAGGCGAGAACTATGGCGCTATATTACAAGAGCATTTTAGTTGCCGTTGATGGTTCTAAAGAAGCAGCATGGGCTTTCAAGAAAGCCATTGAGATCGCAAAAAGGAACGATGCCAGACTGGTCATGACCCATATCATCGATTTGCGCACTTTTGCAACTGTGGAGGCTTACGACCGCACAATCTCTGAACGTGCGAACCAGTTTGCCACAGAGCTGATGGAAAGCTATAAACAACAGGCAATTGATGCTGGTGTCGCAGATGTAAGCTACGAAATCGATTATGGTTCACCGAAGGTCAAGATTGCGAAGGATGTTGCGAAAAAATACAACGCCGACCTGATCATTTGCGGAGCAACAGGAATGAACGCAGTGGAACGCTTCTTTATCGGAAGTGTATCTGAGCATATTACCCGCTATGCAACCTGTGATGTCCTGGTTGTCCGAACAGACAAAAATGATTAATCACCAACATGAATAAAGCACGCAGCCTGGGCTGCGTGCTTTTTAACATTTATAATAAGGTTTTCGCTTTTTCGATCTGCACCTGTACCTGTGAAAAACCAGTGCCCCCAGCACTCTTCCTTCTTTCCACGGCATTGTACGTATTCAAGGCATCATAAATGTCTTCTTCGAACAACATGTTCATCCCTTTATATGCATCAAGCGGCAAATCTGCAAGGTAGCAGCCTTTTTCGATGCAGGTGAGCACTAGCTTCCCGACGATTTCATGTGCTTCGCGGAAAGGAACTCCTTTGGACGCGAGATAATCTGCCAGCTCCGTTGCATTGGAAAAGTCATTTTTGACGGAGCCTTCCATTATCTCTTTCTTGACCTTCATGGTACGGATCATCCCAGCGAAGATTTTCAGGGAGCCTCTGACTGTCTTGACTGTATCGAACATACCCTCTTTATCTTCCTGCATATCCTTGTTATACGCTAAAGGCAAGCCTTTCAATACGGTAAGCAGACCCATCAGGCTGCCATACACACGGCCAGTTTTTCCCCGGATTAATTCGGCCATATCAGGATTTTTTTTCTGCGGCATGATGCTGCTTCCAGTCGTGAAAGCATCGGATAGCTCGATGAATTGGAATTCCTGGCTGGTCCAGAGAATGATTTCCTCACATAGTCTTGAAAGGTGCATCATCAAGATCGAACTGTCTGACAGGAACTCCAGAATGAAATCACGATCACTGACAGCATCAAGACTGTTTTCATAAATACCGGCAAACCCAAGCAATTCAGCTGTCATATGGCGGTCGATCGGAAAAGTCGTCCCAGCGAGTGCTCCGGCGCCCAAAGGCGAAAGATTGATCCTTTTCAGGCTGTCGATGAAACGCTGTTTGTCCCTGTCCAGCATCCAGAAATACGCCATGAGATGGTGCGCAAATGAGATGGGCTGCGCTCTTTGCAGGTGGGTATAGCCCGGCATCAGTGTCTCAATATTCTGCTCAGCCTGGTCGACGAGTGCTGTTTGGAAATCAGTGATCAGCTCAATGATTTCAGACACCTGCTCTTTCAGGTACAAATGCATGTCTGTTGCAACCTGGTCATTCCTGCTTCTTGCGGTATGGAGCTTCCCGCCAGTCGGACCAATCAATTCTGTCAGATGATGCTCAAGGTTCAAATGGATATCTTCCAGTTTGGCCGAATAATCCAGTTCACCCTGCTCTGCTTGCTGCTCAAGTTTTTTCAAACCTTGAATGATCTCGTTCGCTTCCGCTTCTGTGATGATGCCACAGGTAGCAAGCATTGTAGCGTGGGCGACACTGCCCTCGATATCCTGCTTCGCCAATTCCTGGTCAAAGCCGATCGATGCACCGAATTCGTCTACCCATTCTTCTGCAGATCCGGTGAATCTTCCTCCCCAAAGTTTTTTCACACTGTCACCTTCTTGCCCTGGACCATGCTGTGGACAACGGTCGGCAGTCCCCACAGGTTGATGAAACCAACAGCAGCATTGTGGTCAAATTCGTCATCAGCAGTGTATGTCGCCAGTTTCTCATTGTATAGAGAATATGGTGATTTTCGGCCCTCGACAATGGCATGGCCTTTGAATAACTTGACGCGGACCGTGCCAGTGACATGCTTCTGGGTCGACTTCAGGAACGCAGCCAGGGCTTCCTGGAGCGGCGAGAACCATAAGCCTTCATAAATCAGTTCCGTCATCTTTTTCTCGATCACTGGTTTGAAATGGGCAACTTCTTTTACAAGTGTGATATCTTCCAGTTCTTTATGCGCCTTAATCAAGGTCATCGCAGCAGGTGCTTCATACACCTCACGCGACTTGATGCCGACAAGGCGGTTTTCCACATGGTCAATCCTTCCGACACCATGCTTGCCTGCAATGGCATTTAATTCAAGGATCAATTCTGAAAGAGGATATGTTTTCCCATCAATTGCGGTCGGCACCCCTTCAACAAACTCAATTTCGATGACATCAGGAGTATCAGGTGTATCTTCCAGCTCGGCAGTCAATTCATACGCCTCGACTGGAGGTGCCTGCCAAGGATCTTCCAGAATCCCGCACTCATTGCTGCGTCCCCATAAATTCTGGTCGATCGAGAATGGACTGTCCAGATTGATTGGAATCGGAATACCGTTGTTGGCTGCATAAGCAATTTCTTCTTCACGTGACCATTTCCACTCACGAACAGGAGCAATGACCTTCAATTCTGGGTTCAAAGCTTTGATCGATACTTCGAATCGAACCTGGTCATTTCCTTTTCCCGTGCAGCCATGTGCCACTGCAACAGCACCTTCCATTTCTGCAATTTCTACTAGTTTCTTAGAAATAAGCGGGCGAGAAAGTGCTGATACAAGCGGATATTTCCCCTCGTATAATGCATGAGCCTGGAGGGCAAAAAGTGCATATTCAGTTGCGAATTCTTCTTTTACATCCAATACATATGATTGTACAGCGCCAACCTTCAAAGCTTTTTCTTTAATAAAATCAAGGTCCTTTCCTTCACCGACATCAAGGCAGCACGCTACTACAGCGTATCCTTGATCCTTCAGCCATTTAATCGCTACAGATGTATCAAGCCCGCCAGAATAGGCAAGCACTACTTTATTATCAGTCATTTTAAAAGCTCCTTTTCCATTTCGGATATTTATACATTAATATAAATTTTTATTCATGTTTATAAAATTAACAGGTTTTATAGAACTTTTCAAGGCTTAATTTTAATTTTCCAAAAAACTTCTGATTGGCTAATGTAGATGAGGAAATAAAAGTATAGTAGAATGTAAGCATGTTTACCGGAATGGGGGCTTCACGAATGGATCAATATTTTCTTTTTAACAGCCGACTGGGCATACCCCTGCCTGATTTTAAGAAGACCTGGGAAGAATATGACCTTGATACACAGCACGCCATCCTGCTTCACTGGGAAAAAATACGCGGAAGCATTCCAGACCGGATTGCCGAGCTCGAAAAAACCATCAACCATAAACAAGCACAGCTCTCCAATGAAAGCAACTTTGTGACATCCTGTGAATTGAACAGCGAAATTGCCGAGCTCGCATCCATCATCAACGACCTCTGGCTCTGGTACCGAACACATCAGGATATTACATCAGAGAAGATGCACGGATAACATGTTCAATTGCATAAAAATAGCCTGGGAGCTCCAGGCTATTTTTTGTATCTCTGTTTCCTGCCTATATTGATCGCGCTAATGAGAAAAATCGCACCCAGCACCTTAATCAGTCCATTTCCCACCTGGCCGAGTTCATTGACAGAGGAACCAATCAGAATACTTCCGATTACAGCAAAAATCAAAGCAATGATTAGTTTTATCACAATTGCTTTCCCATAATGACATAGGGTTGTGCATTTTCAGAAGGGTAAAAGGACTGTTTTATGACGCCCCATCCCAGAGTTTCATATAACCTCCTAGCAGAATTGTTATCAAGTTGTGTTGTTAATACTGCTGTTTCATGACCTGCTCCATCCAGCAAGCGATTTACCAGCTCTTTTGCCAGCCCTTGATTCCTGAATGCCGGAAGCACACCCAATTCGACGAATTCAAAACAATCTGTCAGCCAGGTTTGATACTCTTCTGGATGTATCGCTTCTGAAAGCAATCCATGATAATACTGGCCCGGCAGAGAAGAATAGCCATATGCATACCCAGCCACTTCCCCTTGACTGGAAATTGCCACAAAACCTCTGTAGCCAGCATAACCTGCATGCCTCAGAACTCGTTCCTTGATCGAAAGGTCTTCTTGAGCCCATACTTGTTGATATAAAACCGCTACTTGGTTTAATAACTCTTCATCTTTATTTATTTCTATTAACTTAAACATTTCCATTTTCCCCCTTGTTCCCTTCAAACCTATTTCAGAGCTTTTTTGACAGCTTTTCATTTAAATACTTAAACCTGTCTTAATTCAGAGCCTTTTTTGACAGCTTTTATACTGACTGCTTCAAACCTGTCAGAATTCAGAGCCTTTTTTGACAGCTTTTATNCTGANNGCTTCAAACNTGTCAGAATTCAGGGCTTTTTTTGACAGCTTTTCCTCTGAATAGCCTCAAACCTGTCAGAATTCAGGGCTTTTTTTGACAGTTTTTCTGCCTCGTGCCTTAAACCTGTCTGAATCCAGGGTTTTTTTGACAGCTTTTACTCCGTACGCTTCAAACCTGTCTTTATTTAGCGGTTATTTTGACAGCTTTTACTCAGATTACTTCATACCTGTCATAATCCAGGGCTTTTTTACAGCGTCCTCGTATTTCTCTCTACCTATCAGCTGGTGGCCCACCACTGTCAGGATAAGTCTCCTTATATCAACACTTCTACTTCCTTTTCTCTGGAAACTCCTCTACTTAATTCTACATTTTTTTACCAATTCCCTTTTCACCACAAAAAAAGATGAAATCCATTAAGATTCCATCCGTTTAGTAATTATAAATCCTTCTTCAATTCTCTCACCACATGTCCGATTTCTGGGATGATCAGTTTTTCCATGGCCAAGCGGACTGCTCCTGTTGAGCCTGGTGTGGAGAAGACTGCTACATCATTGACGACTCCTGCTGCGGCGCGTGACAGCAATGCCGCTGAGCCTATATCCTCCTGATAGCTCAGCATCCGGAAAATCTCGCCGAATCCCGGGATTTCTTTTTCAAAGATGCTCTGGACTGTTTCGATCGTGACGTCCCGTTTGGCGATTCCTGTACCGCCGTTTGTCAGGATGACATCCACCTCTGGATTGGCAGAACCACTGAGGACTTCTGACTTGATCGGTTCTGCTTCATCTTTGACAATCACATAATCGACGATTTTGTGGCCAGCTGATTCAAGGAACTCCATCATCAATTTCCCGCTTTTATCTGTTTCGGGTGTCCTTGTATCGCTTACTGTTATGACTTTGCAGCGCACCTGGCTTGGCGCAGCCTGCTTATGTTCTTGTATGCTCATTTCCTACAATGCCCCTTTTTCCTTGAAGTATCTCATTTGATAGAACTTATGGGCAAAATCGGTGACTCTCCTTGTCAATTGATAGTTTGCACCTGCACCGATTGCCATCGAGATGATCGGCATCCCCTGAACATGCTTTTTGCGGAACATTAGAATCGCCATTCCCTTAAAAATCTGTTTGATCGGCTGTTCAAGCCATGTTACGTCTGTAAGATCATCATTTCCTTCGTAAAAATAGAAGTCTTCAGCCTGGTCAAGGTCATTTTTCAACTCTTCCCAGCCGGCACTTTGCATCCTTGAAGGCATCGTGGCAGTATGGAAGACCTTCAGGGCGACCATCATCTCAAACGGCGTGTTCACCTCGAACCCGTATGTCATCGCCACCAGCTGGACAATCCGCAGGTTGATGACCGCCATCGCTGGCATATCGACTCCCAGCACAAGGTTTCCGCCGCTGCCTGACATTCCTCCCTGTACAAAGGAGTACAGTCTATGGCGGGCAATTTGCTGCTTGGCAATGAACTCCAGCTGCTCAATAGGCAGCTCTCGTAAATCCTTGATGGTATCGAGGTCCGGATTGAACACCCGTCCTGCAGAAAGAATCCGTTCCTTGGCATCCATTTGCAATTGCGAGCCCTGGATCAAAGAATGAAGGTGGAAAAGCCAGCTGTCGAACAGAGTGAAAAAGCGCTCCTGAACCTCGACAGGCAATGAAGTAAAAGAGCGTTCAAGATACCGGTCGTACGCCAGTTCAAAATCATTCGGCTCATAGTCATACAGCTTGTTCTCCCAAGCATTCAATTCATCCAGCACCTTTAGTTCCCGTTGAGTCAAAGGCATTGAAAACCCTCCAGCAAGTGTGAATTTTCTTCCAGTATAGCACAACAAAAATGAAAGTGCCCCGGTCAGCCCTGCCAGGTCCGGCCGATAATTATTCAGCCCGATAAAAAAGGCGTGAGCACTCAGGTCCGGCTGATAATTATTCCGGACCATAAAAAAGGCAGGAGCACCCAGCTCCTGCCTGAAATCAATTTATTTTGCCAAACGCACAACATCGCGTGCGATCATGACTTCTTCGTCTGTAGGGATGACCATTACTTTCACCGGTGAGTGAGGATAGCTGATGAACGCTTCTTCCCCGCGCACTTTGTTCAGTGCCGGATCCCAGTAGATGCCCATGAACTCTAGTCCCTGCAATACGCGAGCACGGATTGCTGAACTGTTTTCACCGATACCTGCTGTGAAGATGATGGCATCAACACCGCACATGCGGGCTGCATATGAACCAATGTATTTATGGATTCTGTCCGCAAATACTTTCAGTGCAAGCTCAGCACGGTCATTTCCTTTTTCCGCTTCGTCCTCGATGTCGCGAAGGTCACTTGAGAATCCGGAAACACCAAGCATACCGCTCTCTTTATTCAGGACATTCAATACTTCATCTGCACTCTTATCTGTTTTTTCCATGATGTATGGGATCAAGGCAGGGTCAATATTTCCTGACCGAGTACCCATTGTCACACCAGCAAGCGGAGTGAAGCCCATTGATGTATCAATGGATTTGCCGCCTTCGATCGCGGCGATACTTGCACCGTTCCCAAGGTGACAGGAAATCAGGCGCAAATGCTCCACTGGACGGCCAAGCATTTCAGCAGCACGCTGGGAGACATACTTGTGTGAAGTTCCGTGGAAACCGTATTTACGGATTCCGTACTTTTTATAGTAATCATATGGAAGGCTGTATAGGAATGAGTTTTCAGGCATGGTCTGGTGGAACGCTGTATCGAAAACAGCAATCGCCGGAACATTTGGCAGTACCTGCTGGAACGCGCGGATACCAGTCAAGTTTGCCGGATTATGCAGTGGTGCCAGCTCGGAAAGCTGATCGATTTTTTGTAAAACCTCTTCTGTGATCAAGACAGAATCACTGAATTCCTCGCCGCCGTGAACGACACGATGGCCGATTCCTTCGATTTCATCAAGTGACTGGATGATACCAAGTGTTGTCAGTTTATCAAGAAGGATTTTTACCGCAACTTCATGGTCCGGGATGTCTGTAACTTCTTTGTTTTTTTCTCCATTCACACTGATCGTGAAAATCGAATCCTTCAGGCCGATCCTTTCGACGATTCCTTTTGTGATAACTTCTTCGCTCGGCATTTCGAACAGTTGGAACTTTAGTGAAGAACTGCCGGCATTGATTGCAATGATTTTTGCCATTTTGTACCGCTCCTTTTATATAACAACCTGATTAAAAATACAGTGAAATAGTACACCTTTATTGTGTGCTACAGGCCGTGAATATATCTCTCAATTCCCCATTTAAACACTGTCTTTTTCACATTTCAAGAAAAGCTTGCTTAAATGTGAAATGAGTTTTTATTCAGATACTTCTAAGGATTAGAAAAAAATATTTTCACTGTGTATTTACCCTTTTGAGCAGCAAAAGAACCGGCATCAGCCGGTCCTTTCGTTATTTTACTGAACTTTTATTTTCTTTATACCATTGGTCAATTTTACCGAGAATCCGATTGACTGCTGGTCCATCTGATAATTTAGGCAGCTCGGCGAGCAGAGCCTGTTTTGGAGGCTGAACTTCCTCTCCGTTTTTCTGCAGTATGAGGATGCTTTTGGCTGCTTGCTTGTTTTTGAACAGAGAAGCTGGAAGCTGTAAAATTCCCTGGACAATCAGATGGTTCTTAATGAACTCATGCAGCATTGAGGCTTGTTCGCTTTCAAAAAGACCATTCGGAATCATGAAAAACAGGTAGCCGCCCTCTTTTACATGCTTTGTGCTTTGCTCAATGAACATATGGTGCGAATACGTATGGCCATCCTTGGCTTTTACTTTATATTCCCCGGCCCTGAGGTCATTAGGATAATAGCCGACTGGAAGATCGCAAACGACCGCATCCGCCGGGTCGACAAACAATGGTTCAAGGCTGTCCTGATTGAAAAATTCAACCGGATGCTTCTGGAGATTAGCATTGACAAAGGCAAGCCGGATCAGCAGATCATCAATCTCTACACCGATAGAATCGATTTGCTTGTCTGTCTGCTGGTTCAAAACCGTTGCCAGGAGATTTCCGGTTCCGACAGCCGGATCAAGCAGTCTGAATGTTTTCTTGTCGATAAATTTGCTGACCAAATAGCCAATGAACATGCCAACAGAATCGGGTGTCATTTGGTGATTCGGCTGGATGTGCTCCTTCATGCCCTTCAGAATCGCCAGCTGGAAGCCTTTGCGGATTTCCTCTTTGCTAAAAGAATCAAGATCGATATCCTCGTAAACTTTTTCGAGCCTCTTCTTCGTGACTTCATCTAATTCGTCCTGAAGCACCGTGCCCTGGAAAATATTTTCCCCAGTTTCAGCCAGCGCCTCCAAATATGTACATGAAAGTTCTTCTTTTAAAATGTCCGCTGTAGTATTGAATGCGGTAAATAATTGTTCGACCGGAGTCATACTCAATTTACTTCCTCCTGATTTGAATAGATATTTATCTATTTTAGCCATGTTTCGTGTTCTATACAAGGCATATGGCTGGAATGGCCAACCCGGGAGCATGTGTCATGAGAAGCTTATGTACAATCTGGGATTCAGATCCTGTTGATGCATTAGAATGAGTTTATATCAGACACTATTCTCAAGACGAGCCTTCTTTTTTGTCCTTCAGACACCTTCTATCAAACACTTTTCGCGTTTACAGCATTCCCTCTGTCCAATCAGAATAGCAAAACAAGCCGCAGTTTTATCCTGCGGCTTGTTCTATGATGACTGGTTGTTTTAGTTTGCTTGTTTTGCAGCTTCTACTGCTGCTTCATAGTTCGGGTGGTCTGTTGCTTCGCTTACATATTCTGCGTAAGTTACTTTATCGTTTGAGTCAACAACGAATACTGCGCGAGCCAGCAGGCGAAGTTCCTTGATTCCTACCCCATATGCTTCACCGAATGAAAGTTCGCGGTGGTCTGATAGAGTCTGGACGTTCTCGATTCCAGCAGCTCCGCACCAGCGCTTTTGTGCGAATGGTAGGTCTACGCTTACTGTAAGAATCTTGACGTTATCAAGGTTTGCAGCTTCCTCATTGAAACGGCGTGTCTGTGCGTCGCATACGCCTGTGTCAAGTGATGGTACCACACTGATCAATCGAACTTGTCCTTTTGAATCCTGGAGAGTCACTTCGGAAAGGTCATTTGCAAGCACTTTGAAATCAGGTGCCTGGTCCCCAACTTTTACTTCGTTTCCTAACAATGTAACTTGATTCCCTTTAAATGTAACAGATGCCATACCTGCTCATCCTCCTTGTCCATTTTATGTACAGTGTTAATATATCTTTTAAAGAATTTTTTTGCAATTATTTTGAAAATGCGAGCCGTCACTCCGGCCGTTCTCCTGACATAAGCAAGCTGCCTCTTCAACCTGAAAAGGCAGCTTTGTCTTAAAACTCTAGATCAGCTTTTGGTCCGCTATAGTCGTTTTGGCTATGATTATTGTGCTGGCTGTTTTCCTGGCTGCCCTGGTCTTTCTTGGACATCATTTGCTGGATTTTTTCCACTGCTTGCGGTGCCAGATCAAGAATCTTCTCGTAAAGATGGGTGCTTTCATCCAGATGGAGCATCTTGACGCCTCTTGAACTTACGATCAAGAAGGCGATTGGCGTAATGGATACCCCTCCGCCGCTTCCGCCGCCGAATGGATGCTGAGGTCCTCCTGATTGTCCTCCTGCGCCACCAGATCCGCCAGATCCGCCAGAACCTCCCTTTGAACTTTCTAAAACGAATTCACTGCCTCCTGCCGCAAACCCGAACCCCACCTTTGAAACTGTCAGGATTACACTTCCATCCGGTGTTTCTACAGGGTCTCCAATGATTGTGTTGACATCAATCATTTCTTTTAAACTTTCCATGGCAGTAGTCATTAGTCCTTGAATTGGATGGTCGGACATTCCTGTTTCCTCCTTAATTTAGACAGAATTAGTATTATCACCGGAAAGGTGGGACAATGGCTTTGACTTAAACTCTGGCCAGCCGCCTTTCCAATATTTAACCAGTTTTATTCCTGCTAAAATAGCTTGCCCGACTCTGACTTGAAACATACATTTAAAACTAGTAATGGAAACAGCATGCTGGAAACTAGGGGTGATGGTCATTACCGGCATCTCTTTGAGTTTCATATAATGGCTTAGAAACCCAATAGCACCACCTTTCACTGCCCAGAAAGCACCTGTGAGCACTCCTGTCGCCGCTGCATCGCCTACCCCGACCATCGTATGCCACTCTATGTTCCGAACTGTTACCTTTTTCAAAAAGTCCCTGATGATTTTATGAAGGCCGACTACATGTATGACTAACTGGTTGAAATCCTTGATACTATTTAACAGGTCCGTTTTATCAGTCTGCGATGTTTTCTCTTGTTTCAGCTTATCTTTTGGGCCTACACTTAATTTTTCCTCCGTAACGATCGTCGGGGAATTGTCATCCACTTTTACAACGGGAATCTCCATCTTTATCCTTATAAGCCCACCCCATGCTTTTATGATGACTTTAAAATGATCATTATCATTGCCGTGGAAATAATCTAAATGGACCCTAACTTTGGTTACAAGAATTATAATTGCCAGCACCGTGAGAATCAGTATGATGAGCAGCACCCATTTCATCGTCCTCCACAACCTTTCAGCCTATTATTATCAACAAAAAGGCAAAAAAATAAACCTGCCGAAGCAGGTTCATTTTAGCGTGGTTCATATATAACAGTTGTATCGGCGAACAGGTCATGCAATCCCTGTTTCTTGTTTGTAAAGGCAACGACAACATACAGCACCAAAATTGTCGCTGAAATGAAGCGGCCGATCCATTCGCGGAAAATGACAGTGCCCCATGTCAGGCTTTTGCCGTCCAGTTCCACCACTTTCAGTCCAAACACCATTTTCCCCAGTGTCTGGCCGAGGTATTTTGTCATCAGGACAAAATACAAATAGAAAACGACAGCTGTCGCGATGGTCACCGGCGAAAAGATTCCATCCTTCACCAAAGGAACATCCAATGCCATGAAGATAGGATGGATGATCATCCTGTTGATACTGCCGATGACAATCAAATCAAGCAGATAGGCCCAAAAACGCGTCCAGAACCCGGCATATTGGCCCGAAAATAGATGATTCCCAGCAGCAGGACTGCCTATTCCATCAGTAACTCCATTTGTATAATCTGCCTGTGGTGTTGATTTCCCAGTAATATTGCCCTTAGTATGAATGCTATCGTATTCCTGATTATATGAAGAGTCAGCTTCTGTAGGGATGTTGTCATTCTTTCCAGTTTCAGTTTGGATATTGTTGTGTTCTCTATCTGACAGATGAGCTTCACTCGGGATGCTTTCGTGTTCTCTAGTTGAATGATCACCATCTGCCGGGATGGCGACGTGTTCTCTATCTGAATGATCAACATCTGCCGGGATGCTGCCATTATCTCCTTGAACGCCATTCCGTCCAAATTCAGCTTGATCTTTACTTCGATCTTTTTCAAATTCGTTGGAATTCATTTTTTGCCCCCCTATTCTGCGTATAAATACATTAGACGTGGAGAATTAGGCTGGGACAATAATTTCATCAAGCCTGCCATTTCTGCGTCTTTCCCCATGATTTTCTGTGCTCCCATGCTGAAGAACGAGCCGAGGCCCGCGCTTTCCGTATACTTTACGACAGTTGCATCGCCAAGCTTCTCATCCTTCCTGACCTTCTCGATGACATCCTCAAGATATCCGAAGCCATCGATCAAATTCAGCTGCTTGGCCTGGCGTCCATCATATATGCGGCCATCCGCGATTTTTTTGACCTGCTCGACCGACATGCCGCGCCCTTCAGAAATGACTTTGACGAATCCTTCATAAGAGTTGTTGATCATGGACTGAAGGATATCACGTTCTTCCTCAGTCATCGGCCTTGTAGGGCTCATGATATCTTTGTACGGTCCGCTTTTGATGGTGGTGAATTCGACTCCGTACTTCTCGGCAAGTCCTGCGTAATTTATCCCTTGCATGATGACGCCAAGTGAGCCTGTCAGTGTTTCGGGGCTGGCAAAAATTTTATCGGCAGGCGCAGACACATAATAACCGCCTGATGCTGCCATTGAACCCATCGAAACATAAACCGGCTTTTTCGTCTCTTCCTGGATTTCCTTGATCTTGTCATGGATTTCTGCGCTTTCCACGACGCCTCCCCCCGGAGAGTTCACCTGCAGGATGATGGCTTTGACATCATCCGATTCTTTTACATAATTAAGCTGTTCCATGAATGCCCGATGATTGTAGAGCGGACTTTCAAAGAAAGATTGCGCATCCCCCGTATCCTGGATGACTCCATTAATGGACAGGACTGCGATTTTGCTCAGCATGTCTCCCTCTTCGATGACTTCCTCAGCAAACATTTCATTCGATACTGCGAACATATCTTCGAACACATTTTCTGCGTCGCTGAATGCGAATGTTGAAAGAAAATTGATCACAGTTGATGCAATAAATAAACCAACGGCTATTCCTAATGCCGCCCACCTTTTACCATTCATTTTGAATCCCCCTTGAAAATTCCTTGTACTTTCAAAACTTTATGAAAAAATGATAAACTAATGTCAATAACCTTTATTTTAGCAAAACTTTTTAAAAGCGGGTAAAAATATGGAAGAAATACATAATGTTTGGAGGAATAAGCAATGCCAGATCGCCGCAATATTTATTTTCACCATACGCCAGACACAACTATGATGGAAAAAGTCGAACCTCTTTACGAACTCGCTCGCAGGTATGATTTCAATATCGTCACTGACCACAAGACAGCCAATATTATCGTCAGCATTGGCGATGATGGCACCTTTCTGCAGGCAGTGAGAAAAACGGGCTTCCGGGAAGATTGCCTTTATGCAGGCATTTCTGTCACCGGCTCCCTCAATATGTATTGTGATTTCCATCTTGAAGATACCGATAAGATGATCCAGGCCTCTAATAATTCGGAAATTGAAGTAAGGCGATACCCGACAATTGAGGTAACCATCGACGGAGACACTTCATTTGAGTGCCTGAACGAATTCAGCGTCCGATCCGCGATCATTAAGGCATTCGTGATGGATGTTTTCATCGATGACAAACATTTCGAAACCTTCCGTGGTGACGGGATGATCGTCGCAACACCGACAGGCAGCACCGCATACAATAAATCCGTGAATGGAGCTGTAGTCGATCCGCTGCTGCCGTGCATGCAAGTCAGTGAGCTTGCGTCAGTGAACAATAACCATTACCGGACACTCGGCTCATCCTTCATCCTGAGCGGCGACCGTAAGCTTACTTTCAAGGTTGCCCAGGACGGCAACGATTATCCTATCATGGGAATGGATAACGAAGCATTGAGCATCCAGCATGTTGAAAAATTCGATGTGAAGTTGAGCAATAAATTCATCAAGACAATTAAACTCAAGGACAACTCTTTCTGGGAAAAAGTGAAGCGGACGTTTTTATAAGATAACAGCAAAAAGAGCTGCGGATTTCCGCAGCTCTCTTCTTTTACATAGGCTCTTTTCTCAAACTTTGTTGCTATTGGCTACAAAATAGAATTGAATTACCTAAGATTGTTCACACAATTCACGACTATATATGAGAAAAGAGCTTGAAACTTAGTACCGGCCTACAAAATGGGTATTATAACGTTAAAATCGGCTTTAAGATTTTAACAACAATCTTTACGAAAACAGCCTTTACATATGCATTCCTTTTTCTTTCTTCCACTTGAGGCTCAGGGCCGCTGCCAGTTTTGTCCGTGTTAATGAGTACAGGATTAATGCCGACCAGATGAAGGTAAAGGCAAGCAGATGGACCGACGAAAATGTTTCGTGATAGACGAAGACACCCAGTATAAGCGTCAAAGTTGGGGCGATATATTGCAGGATGCCAAGCGTAGCGAGCGGGATCCTCTGTGCACCTTTTGCAAAGAATAGCAAAGGAACTGCCGTCGCCGCCCCTGCACCAGCGAGCAGCAGCGTTGTTGTCCATGAACCGGAGAACAGCGAATTCGTCCCCTGGGACACCAGATAGCCAATGTAAATCGCCGATAACGGCATCACGACCAGTGTCTCAAGCGCGAGGCCGACCGACGAATCCACCTTGATCAATTTCTTGGCCAGTCCGTACAGGCCAAAAGAAATAGCGAGTGATAAAGCGATCCAAGGAAATTGCCCATAAGAAATCGTCATGATCAGCACACCGATCGCCGCAAGAAGAAATGAAACGTACTGCAGCATGCTCAATCTTTCTTTGAGAAAAACCATACCTAAAAGTACACTGACAAGCGGGTTAATATAATAACCAAGGCTTGCCTCGATCATTTGATCACTGTTGACAGCCCAAATATAGATGAACCAGTTGATGCTGATCAAGATCGATGCTATCGCCAGTGCCGCCAGCTGCTTTTTGTTCTGCGAAAGCCCCAGGAGCGTTCCTGTAAAAAGACTCCACTTCTTATTCAGCAGCAAGATCAAGATAACAAAGAAAAACGACCAGAATACGCGGTTCGCAAGAATTTCATCCGCGTTCACATGTTGCAGAAGCTTCCAGTAAACCGGCAGGATCCCCCACAAAATATATGAAAAAGCTGCGTATAAGACGCCAGCCTGTTGTTCGGTCCTATTATTCATCCGAACATCCCCCTAATCTTTCTAGACTCGAAATAATATTCATTATAAGGGGGATGCTGCGGCATGACAATCCTTTTTTTGAACCAATTAAAGACATTATCTCCATATCGCTTGTCCGGCTTCCGCTAGGACCGAGAGTTTAATTAAGGTTCTTTTCTCAAACTTAGTTACTTTTGGCTACAAAATTGGATTGAAAGACCATATTTTTCTTCAAAAAATTAAAGCTAATTATGAGAAAAGAGCCTCCGCACTTAATTCCGAACTACAAAATGGCATATTATCACGTTAAAATCGGCTTTAGGATTTTAACAACAATCTTCACGAAATCAGCCTAATTTAAAGTTATAGCCAAATGTTTCTTCCGGGGAGGAAATCTTATAGCCAAGACCTTGCTTGAAATCCAAAGAGATTTTATCCGGAAGGGATTCAACCGATTTCTTCGGAACAAAAAAATGGATACCGTCTGCGGAGAGCACTTCATCATCTTCCTGCTTTCCTTCGATCTGCAGCTGGATATCTGTTGCAATCGAACAGGTGCCGACAAACTCTGCTAATATCCTAATCCCTTCACCTTTACCAAAGTGGACTTTTTTTAATTCTTCCAATGCTGCCTCTTTTATTTCGATTTTCATATCAGCTCACCCTTTCATATAAAATATACCCTAGTTCTGATGTGTCACGCATTGAAATTGCAATCAAAAAAAGCAGGCCGAGGCCTGCTTTTTGGTATTTCTATTATCTTGCGCCTTCTAATTCTTTCTTGCGCAGCTCAATGCGGCGGATTTTTCCTGAAGTTGTCTTTGGAAGTTCTTCAAGGAACTCGATTTTCCTAGGATACTTATATGGCGCTGTCAAATCCTTGACGTGCTGCTGCAGGTCAGCGACCAGATTTTCCTGGTCTGAGCTGACACCGTCACGCAGGACGACAAAGGCCTTGACGATATGTCCGCGGATTTCATCAGGTGAGGCGACAACGGCGCATTCTTTTACGAATGGGTGCTTAACGAGTGCATCCTCGACTTCGAAAGGTCCAATGGTATAACCGGAGCTGATGATGATGTCATCCCCTCGGCCCTCGAACCAGAAATATCCTTCTTCGTCCATGCTCGCTTTATCGCCTGTTACGTAATAGTCGCCGCGGAACTGCATGGCTGTCCTCTCTGGATCTTTGTAATAGTTCTTGAATAAAGCAGGTGTTTCGATATGGACAGCAATATCGCCAACTTCACCGGGTGCACATGGTTCCCCGTTCTCATTGATGATTTCTACCCTGTTCCCAGGTGTAGGCTTGCCCATCGATCCTGGCTTTAACTCCATGCCCTTCGTTACGCCGACAAGCAGTGTGTTTTCTGTCTGGCCATAGCCGTCGCGCACATCGACGTTAAAATGCTTCCTGAATGTGTCGATGACTTCACGGTTCAGCGGTTCACCGGCGGATACCGCGCTGTGAAGACCTGGCAGGCTGTAATCACCAATATTTTCGACTTTGGCCATCAGCCTGTATTCTGTAGGCGTACAGCAAAGTACATTTACATGGTATTTTTGCAGAAGTGACAAATACTTTTGCGGCTCGAATTTGCCCTGGTAGACGAGGCCTGTAGCTCCTGTTCCCATGACAGACAGGAACGGACTCCAGATCCATTTTTGCCAGCCAGGACCGGCAGTAGCCCAGACAGTGTCCCCATCCTCTATTCCAAGCCAATTTGTTGCCGCTGTCCTTAAATGTGCATAAGCCCATCCATGAGTATGGACAACACCTTTAGGGTTGCCCGTCGTACCGGATGTATAGCTCAGGAATGCCATATCATTACGGTCCGTGTCGGCAAGCGTAAGGTCTTCAGAAGCAGACTCCATTTCTTCATCTAAATGAACCCAGCCTTCTTTTTCTCCTCCAATGATGAATTTAGGCAGCTCTTCCACTCCCTCGATTCCATCGAACTCTCCTGTAAAAGGGGCATAGCTGACGATGGCTTTTACATCGCCATGGCTGATTCTGTATTGAAAATCTTTTGTCTTTAGCATTTCGGAACTAGGAATGACCACAAGACCCATTTTCAGCGATGCAATATAAACCTGATACGCTTCAATCAGCCTCGGTACGACGACAAGGACGACATCCCCCTTCGTCAAACCATTCCCCAAGAAAACGTTTCCAATTTTATTGGCGTTATTGAGCAGCTCCTGGTATGTAATTTCTTTCGCACTTCCTGTTTCATTTTCCCAGAGGATCGCCTTTCTCGCTGGATCCTGTGCAAACCGCTCCATTTCTGATACTAAATTATACTTTTGAGGTGCCATCAATTGTTCTCTGTTCATACTCTTCCCCCTGATTATAATTTTTGGCTTGTCTCTGGATGAAGTGACAAGCATATATCCCCACGTCCCATTATACTAAATTATTTAAAAATTTAAAATTATATGATAATGTTATTTTAAAATAATTTCTTCCGACAAAAAAAAAAGAGCAGGGCATTTGCCCCGCTCTTTGTAGCCATATTATTCTATTTTAGATTAGCGAGAGAATCCGCCACCAAGTTGCTGTTCAGCCATTTGAACCAAACGCTTAGTGATCTCTCCTCCTACAGAACCGTTAGCGCGAGAAGTAGTTTCTCCGCCAAGCTGTACACCAAATTCAGAAGCGATTTCGTACTTCATTTGGTCAAGAGCTTGAGCTACGCCAGGAACTAGAAGTTGATTTGAGCTGTTGTTGTTTGCCATGTGTTTCACCTCCTTGTGAGTATAGAGTGTGTAGAAACACATGGCTTAATTCAAAACTTTTATTGGTAATTGTTCACAATTTCTTAACAAATTAAAATAGATCATCCACCGGATTATCCGCTCTTTCAGAAGCCGGTTTGACGATGATCCGCTCCGTACCTTCGACGGCTCTCTGGATCATTTCCTCAAAGTCGAAAAAGCTTTCATAGTTCTGGACTTTATCGAGCTTAGGCTTCGTTTTAGGCGATGATGGGACAAAGACTGTGCAGCAATCTTCATAAGGGCGGATCGATATGTCATGGGTATCAATTTTATGTGCGATATCCATGATCTCCAGCTTGTCCATCGTGATCAACGGCCGGATGATTGGTGTCGTTGTCACTTCGTTGATAGCATACATGCTTTCAAGTGTCTGGCTGGCCACCTGCCCGAGGCTTTCGCCAGTTATGATCGCAAGGCCTCCCTGCTTTTCCCTGATGGCATCCGTTATTCTGAGCATCAGTCTTCTTGTCGTTGTCATTGTATAGTTTTCTGGGATCTGCTTGTGAATGGCCTGCTGGATTTCAGTGAAAGGCACGATATGGAGCGCGAAATGGCCATTCACTTCAGCAAGCTTTTCAGACAGGTCGATCACCTTCTGCTTGGCACGTTCACTTGTGAAAGGCGGGCTGAAAAAATGAACCCCTTCCACTTCAAGGCCTCTCTTCATGGTCAGGTGACCGGCAACAGGGCTGTCAATCCCTCCGGATAGCATCAGCATTCCTTTGCCTCCGGACGCAGCAGGAAGCCCTCCTGCACCCTTGATCGTTTCAGCTGAAATATAGGCTGCTTCTTTCCTGATTTCAATCTGAAGGTTGATATCAGGGTTTCTTACATCGACTTTTAGGTCTTCCACATTCCTCAGTATATGGCCACCGAATTCCGAATTGATTCCGTTCGTATCCAATTCAAAGGTTTTATCAGCTCGTTTGGCGGATATTTTGAATGTCTGTCCAGGCTTGTGGATTTTTTTGAAGAGCTCAAGAGCAGCGTCCTTCATCTTCTCAAGATCTTTATCCACTTTAACGGCCGGGCTGAAGGACTGGATCCCGAAAATCTCCTTCAGTTTCTTTGCAATCCCGTCGCTGTCCTCACCATGAAGCAGGATGAACATCCTGTCGCGTTCCGCTTTTATTGCTGCATTTGGATATTCACTCAAAGCCCTCTTGATATTTTTTCTCAGGCGGTCGATGAATTTATTTCTGTTTCTTCCTTTGGTCGATATTTCTCCATACCGGACCAGTATACGGTCATACATCATTTCTTAATAACCTCGCTTAAATGTTTTACAGTCTCGGCAATTGCCTTTGCCGCTATTTCTGCTTCTTCTGCTGTATTGCTGTAAGTCAGGCTGATCCTTATGGCACTCTCCGCTTGTGCAGCAGGCACGCCCATTTCAAGCAGCGTCTTGCTGGCGGCCTTTTTCTTTGAGGAACAGGCGCTTGTTGTTGAAACATAAATATCTTTCTCTTCAAGTGCATGAACGAATGTTTCGGCCTTCAATCCGCCGATGGAAAAATTCAGGATATGGGGAGCGCAGTTTTCCCCCGGAGTATGAATGGTGATTTCCTTGATTTGACTGATGCCATCCCTTAATTTGCCCATCGCTGACTTCATTTGATCCAGCTTTTCTTCTCTCAGTTCAATCGTCATCCTGAGCGCTTTTGCCATCGCGACCATACCTGCTACGTTCTCGGTACCGCTTCGCTGCTTCCATTCCTGATTGCCGCCGGAAAATAATGGGGACAGCATCACCCCTTCTTTTATGAACAAGGCGCCCGTCCCTTTCAGTCCATGGAATTTATGTCCGGAAAGCGTGGCTAAATGGACTCCGGAATTGTATAAGTTCAAAGGAACCTTCCCTATTCCCTGGACGAAATCAACATGAAGAAATGCCTTAGGGTGCTTCTTCAATACCATCCCGATTTCCTCAATTGGCTGGATTGTGCCGACTTCATTATTGACATGCATCACAGACACAAGGATCGTTTCATCACGAAGTTCCTGCTGAATTGACTCGGCACTGACAAAGCCATTCGAATCTGGTTTTACATAGGTTACTTCATATCCGAGCGATTCAAGCTGGACCATGGCGTTATGGACAGAAGCGTGTTCAATGCTTGTTGTAACAATATGCCTGCCTCTCTCGCGGTGAGCCATCGCAATGCCCTTGATTGCGAGATTATTGCTCTCTGTCCCGCCTGAAGTGAACAGGATTTCCGTTTCTTTGACCTCCAGCAGCCTGGATACCTGGGAGCGAGCCTGCTGGAGCAGCTTTTCTGCCTGCCCGCCGATTTTATGAAGAGAGGATGGATTTCCATAGTAATCCTCTGAAACTTTAATGAATGAATCCAATACTTGCTTATAAGGTTTGGTCGTTGCGCTGTTGTCCAAATAGATCATCGGTATACCCCCTTGTCCAAGACCTTGCTAACTAAAAATCATATCATAATAACTTTTCAATGAGAAATGATGAAAAATTCAAAATCCTGATCCCAAAAAAACAGGCCTCCATATGGAGACCATGTTTTGTCACTGTTTCTCGGACAGCAAATGCTCGATTTTCTTCATTGCACCTGGATCGACTTCTTCAATTGAAGTAGCTGCCTGTTCAAGGGCATCGCGGTAATCGTAGTTCCGGAAATGCTCTTCTGCTTCTCGCAATCCTCTTTCGACAGAAGGGTATCGGCTGCGGTATCTGTTTCCATACTGGATGACACGCTCAGCCAGCATGACTGTCTCGACGATTTCTTCTGTTGAAGTTTCAAGCTTTTCCACTGTCAGAACGGCAATTTCGAGATATTGCTGGACTGCAGGAATATCCAGTGGCTTTTCCTCAAGCTTTTCGTTGACCTGCTTGATACTCTCATGGGAATCTTCCAGCAGATATTTATATTCTTGTGAAAGGCCAGGCATATTGCTTTTTGAGACGGTGCGGATCAGTTCGGTGATTTTTTTTGAAAGTCCCCTCACTTTCTCCCTTGCAGCCATCTCATCCTTCCTCAGGGCGCTTAATTTTTCCATCAATTCTTTTTGCTCTTCGACAAGCTTGTCCAGCTGCTCTTTCGCTTCCTGGAGTTCTACTTTAATCAGGCTTTGTGCTGTATCGTTTTCCGTGATCCTATGATCGATCAGTTCAAAGCGCTTCAGCAAGCCCTTAAGCTGCTGCTCGACTTGCGTCTGGGCAGACAGTTCTTTTTCAGTCAGATGATAGCTCTCCTGGATATGCTTTGTTTCTTCCTTCAGTGTCTTGTTTTCGCTGATTGCTTTTACAAGGGTTTCCTTTGCGACATGTTCGGTGTTAGTAATATATTGTTTAGCGAGGACTTCCTCCTCAAGCAAATCAAACAGTTTTTCAAGCCGTTCCTTCAGACCCTGGATGCCCTGTTCAGCGTTCTCGACATCGCCTTTTTCTATGGCGGCAAGGTATCCGGCCAATTCATTGCTGATTTCCTCGATTTCGGTATCAGCATTCAGATGATCCAGGACATACCCCTGCTCCTTCATCTCTCTGACACCATCTTTCAGATCGCCAACCTGGACCGGGATCGCCGACTGGCAATCATGCAGAAGGGCAGGTATGGAATCCATTTTCGCGGCTACCTGTTCAAGCAATGACTGAATGGACAGCACCGTTTCCCTTGCTTCAAGGTAATTTCCGTTATCAGTCTTTTCATCAAACTCGATGAATTTTGCCTGGATCTCTTCAAGGACTGACTCGAGGCTGGCCTCTGCGCTTCCGTAACTGTGACGGTGTGTGAGCAGGTTCTTCTTGCTCTCTCGGTAATGCTCTTTCAGGCCATCGATTTCCTCGCGGTTCTTTTCTTCGCTTCCGACAAGTTCATTCAATTCGCCAAGAATCTTCTTGATCTTATCTTCCGTTTCCGTCAGTTTCCGGTCAATGACTGCCAGAACTTCCTTCGCCTTCTTGAACCTGTACTTATCGATATACTCTTCCGCGTCGAACAGATAATCCTCGATGCCCGGCAGCTTGGAAGTGACAAGCTCATCCCATTCCTGGCGCCAGCGCTCGAAAAGTTCCTCTGTCTGCCCAGTCATGTTCAGCTGCTTGACCTTTGACATTTCATCCAGTACAGGACGGTTCATGATATCGATTTTCCACGATTCATAGCGGTCGACCTCACTGTAATATTTCCGTTTCATGAAATAGCCGATTAAAAAAAGAATGATTAGTATCGCGATACCGCCAATTATGTACTCCATTATTATCCCCCTGGCCTCACAAATTCCAAGACTGAAATCCTTCTATATAAATACGATTGTTAATTGCGTGTATAATGTAATTATATTACCATGTAAACGACATTTTTTGACTAATAAATTGATATTTTTTGTTGAAATTATCCGAATTAGGCCGATTTCACTTGAAATCTCTCAATAGAATATACTTCAGGAGGTGTATTTTCATGAAAGACGGACATGTCCACACCGCTTTTTGCCCTCATGGGACAGATGACACAATCGATGAATATATTCAAAGGGCCCTCCAGCTTGGCTACAGTGAAATCACATTCGCGGAGCATGCGCCATTGCCGGAAGGATTCATGGACCCAACCCCCATACAGGACAGCGCAATGGCAATCGAAGACCTGGATTCATATTTTCAAACAATCGCAGAAGCGAAGAAGAGATATACTGGAAAAATTAAAATCAATACCGGATTCGAGATTGATTTTATACAAGGGTATGAAAATGATACAACTGATTTCCTGAACAAATACGGACCGCTTCTTGATGACGGCGTTCTATCGGTCCATTTTTTAAAGAACAAGTCCGGTACATATGACTGCCTGGATTACAGTCCAGACCATTTCGGGAAGATGGCAAAAGATTACGGTTCAGTAGAAAACGTTCACCGGCAATATTATCAAACCGTAATGAAGTCGATCCTCGCCGATTTGGGGCCCTATAAGCCTAAAAGAATCGGGCATATGACCCTGGCCAATAAGTTCCGGCTTAAATATCCGCTCAGCAATGAATGCACAGGAGAAATCATCGAAATCCTGGACAAGGTTTCAGAGCTTGGCTATGAGCTGGATTATAACGGAGCAGGGACGGCAAAGCCATTATGCCGCAACCCTTATCCTCCGGATTGGGTAATCGGCGAAGCGAAAAAACGCGGGATTCCTCTTGTGTATGGATCGGATGCCCACCAGGTGAAGGAGTTGGGACAAGGACTGGAATATATGAAAATAAAAAAATAAGGAAACCGGCATATTCACCGGTTTCCTATATATTAATCAGCATTTTCTGGTGGACCTGCTGGTCCGTGCAGAGAGTACCTTTGATCCACTGTGAAATCTCATCGCTGTATTTGTCTGCGAAATATTTTTCATGTGGAAGCACATGCAGAACTTCAGTGACATAGTGGGTATTCAAAAACGGCATCTGCAGAAGGCCTTTCAACTGCAGGATACTGTACAGGACCGAATGCTTTTTGAATTCCCCTTTTTCAATCCCGGTTTCGAGAACCTTTTTAAACATATAGCGCTCTTTCACATGGTAGGTTGACATAATCTCCCTGACCACCTGCGAGTCGATCGTCATTTCCCGTAAAATGAACCTGGTCAATTGGATGTTTTCGCATTGGTATCTCAATACATTTCCAACCATCGCATTCAGACAGTACTCCGAACCATATTCAAGAAACGCAAACCCTTGTTCCAACTCTTTAAGATAGCTTTCAAAAAAAACAGTAAAACAATTTTCGAGGAGACCATTCTTGTTCTGGAAGTAATATGAGATATTCGCTGCATTCACGTCTGCCCTTGCTGCAATGTCCCTCACTGATGTTCCATTGAACCCCTTCGTATTGAATAAGTAGATGGCCGCATCAATAATCGCAGCTTTTGAATTTTTTCTCATTGCTCCGCCCCTCACTTTCCGCAATTAACCTTACTGTTTACCTTTCTGGAAATGATTTAAATTTCCTTTATAAAAAGCTCGACAAAGTCTCCATTGTTTCGCCGTTTTTTGATACAATGTAGAATAAAACTTCAAGAATCAGGGGGAATAACGATGTTTAACGTCGAAACATACAGCGCTAACACTGAAAAAAATTACGACTTGGTGATTAAACAGCTGAAAGCACTCATTGAGGATGAAAAGAATGCAATTGCGAATCTGAGCAATGCATCTGCGCTTTTGAACCAGTTTCTTGACCGCATCAACTGGGTGGGGTTTTACCTGATGGAAGATGGTGAGCTTGTCCTCGGACCGTTCCAGGGACTTCCTGCCTGTGTAAGGATTAAGCTCGGAAAAGGGGTTTGCGGAACGGCTGCATCAAAGAAGGAAACAGTAAGAGTTGAAGATGTCCATGCCTTCCCTGGACATATTGCCTGTGACGCTGCCTCACAATCGGAAATCGTCGTACCAATCCTGAAAAACGGAAATGTGATCGGTGTTCTCGATATCGACTCGCCTGAAAAAAACCGTTTCGATGAATTGGACCAGCAAAAGCTTGAGGAATTCGTTGAAGTGCTTGCACAATATATCTAAATGGAAGAACATATTGAACCCCTCTCGAATTTACGAGAGGGGTTCATTGTTTATTAAATTGACCCTGTTTCCATTGTGCTTTCTTTCCTCACTGATTCAAATGCCATCTCTAGGTCATCCCTTATATCTTCCCATGCTTCCAGACCAACCGAAAGCCTTAGCATATTTTCTTTGATCCCCATTTTTTCTCTCGCCTCTTTCGGCACGACCGCATGGGTCATTGTTGCCGGATGCTGGATCAATGTTTCTGCATCACCGAGGCTGACAGCTATTTTAATGAGTTTTAATTTGTTGATGAATGCCTGGGCTTCTTTCTGGCCGCCTTTTATATTGAAAGAAATCAAGCCGCCTGGTTTGCGCATTTGCTTTTTCGCGATCGCGTAGTCAGGATGCTTTGGATCGCCAGGGAAAATGACTTCTTCCACTGCCGGATGCCCCGAAAGATAGGATGCCAGTTTTTCAGCATTTTCACAGTGCCGATCCATCCTCACAGGCAGAGTCTTCAAGCCGCGAAGCAGCAGCCATGCATCAAAAGGTGAAATTACCCCGCCAATATCCTTCTGGGTGGTCATCGCGATTTTGGACATGATTTCTTTAGGTCCTACCGCTAAACCTGCAATCACATCTCCATGACCGCAAATATATTTCGTTGCGCTGTGGATGACAAAATCACATCCAAGCTCAAGCGGATTCTGAAGATAAGGTGAGCTGAATGTATTATCTACAACTACCGGAATTCCTTTTTCCCTTGCAACATCCGCGACCATCTCCAGGTCTACCAGTCTCATTGTTGGGTTAATCGGTGTCTCGATATAGATGACTCTTGTCTCCGGGGTAATAGCGGCCAATACTTCTTCTCTCGTCGACATCATTGAAAAATCATGGTTGATCTCATACTTTTCTTTCATGAGCTGCAGAAGTCCGAACGTACATCCATACACTCCCTGTGAACAAAGAATATGGTCGCCTGTACGTGTCAGCGCTACTAATATTGCTGAGACAGCAGCCATCCCCGATGCGAACGCAAGGGCTTTTTCCCCTTTTTCAATCACCGCCATCCGCTCTTCCAGCATGGCAACAGTAGGATTCCCAAGGCGGGAATAAATGAATCCCTCTTCCTCCCCCGCAAAACGCCTTGCCCCTTGCTCAGCAGTATCAAAAGTGAACGTACTTGTTTGAAATAGCGGAGGAGCAAGACTTCCCCTGAATTCGTCTGATTTATATCCTGCATGGATTACTTCTGTTTCGAATCTTTTCTCTCCCATTCCGATTCCTCCTATATACTTGTAAGCGTTTACAAAATACCCCCATAATCAGGATATGATATTTACCCTCATATGGAAAGTGATTTCACTCACAGCAGCTGAAAAAGTCCTGTGGTCTGCTAAACAGAAAAAGCACTCATTTCTGAGTGCTACTAAGAAAAGCGTAAGCGCCTTGGTCAGCCCCGACAAGCGTTGGAGGGCCGCACATTGAAGTCGCTTTTTGACTTCATTGGGCGGACCGAAACGACTCGAGGGGCTAGGCGCTGAAGCTGGACATTACTAAAAGTGAGGTTAAACCTTATCACTATAGCCTAACTGGTTTTCATTCTGGACCACTACTTTATTCTTTCCGGAGCCTTTTGCTTTATAAAGCGCCTGGTCCGCCCTTTTGAACACAGTCTTGGTCGTATCTTCCTGCCCCCTGATCCATGTGGATACACCGCATGAAATCGTGACATTTGGGGTCGTATGTTTTTCGACTTTATCGACAAGTCTGTTGGCAATCATGACACCGATTTCCAGAGGGGCCCCCGGCAAGTAAATCGCGAGTTCTTCCCCTCCCCATCTGGCACCAATATCCGTACCGCGGATATTTTTGGCGATCTGCCGCGCCAGCTGGATGAGTACCTCGTCACCAACCTGGTGTCCGTACTGGTCATTCACACATTTAAAATTATCAATATCTATTAAGATGAAAGTTCCCTGTGCATCCTCAAGCATCGACAAATTCATTTTATCATCCAGATACCCGCGGGAATACAGCTTTGTCAAATGATCCGTTACGACCATTCTCTCCAACTCTTCGCGAAGCATGGAGTTGGTGAAAGCCAGCGTCGAATGATGGATGAGCGACTGAAGCAGCTTGAATGTGTCAAACGCAAAGTGATAAGGCTCCTCATGCATGACAAGTGCGAAACCCTTTAAATCTCCGCTCTGGATCATAGGAACACACATTACCGAGCGGAAATGTGAAGAAACATCCCTGATATCTGATGAGATATCCCCTATGAATAACGGCTCCATATCCTGTTTGACCCGTCTTGCGACTTTCAATATATAATCGGAAGCCTCGTTTGAAAAGAAGAAACTGGTGCTCCCTTGAAGGACGGAGTAATCATGATTGTCTTCATCTAGCATAATGAAACCGACTTCCCGGGCATCAAAGGACTTGATGATCTGGCCGCAGATGAACTTCATCGTATCTGTCAGGCGCAGGCTTGTATTCAGTTGATGAGATGTTTCGTTGATTAGCTGCAAATCGGCAATCAGCTTCCTTGATTGCTCATAAAGCTTCGCATTCTCCAGGGCGCTGCCGGCAGTATTCGCAAGAAGCTTAATGAATTCCACTTCATTTTGCGGGAATACAAGCGAGTTCGGGGCAATGACCTGCAGAACACCGTATACACCTTGTCTTCCTTTTAAAGGTGCATACATAATCGAATTTTTATCAGTGACTGAGTCCTCGAACTGGATATGTCCGCTCACATACGCCTGCATCGCCGTCTCGTTCTCGCTGTCGTACTCAAGATCTTTGACCGGCAGCCCACCGTAGCCCTGATGGTCATGCGACAGCAGGAGGTAATAGGTGAAGGAAGGGTAAACTTCCCTCAATGTGGAAATGATTTCACTAAGTACAGCATCCATATCCATCGTCGAGTGGAATTTTTTTGTCACCCTGAATAATTGTTTATACCTTTTTTCTTCTTCCGTTGTCTCAGCAAGGATATGAATTTTTTGGATAAACAAGGCGCACTCGTCAGCAAGCTTATTAAGAAGGCTGTCCGAAAAGCAGCCGAGTGAAGCGCCATTCAGTTGCACAGCACATAAATTCTTTACATTTTCTCTTGCATCCATGACAAACACTAAATCATATTGCGGAAATGACTCTGGATTCTTGATAAAGGATTGCGGTGCTTCAGTCAGATCGCTTATGAAGCAATCCTGAAAACCACCCGCCACTCCCTCATCCAATTCGGTGCGCGTCGTGGCCTCAAGCTGCATGCCTTTCGTCCATTCCTCACATCTGAATAAGTCGACTTCAGCTGCCTGCAACAGTTCTTTCAGCTTAATCAACATTTGCGTAAGGATTTCCGAGGAGGATAATCTGCCAGTGCTGATCAAATCAAAGAACCTGCTTTTCAGTTCCAATATCGTTTCCCGTTCTATTAATTCTTCCATATGTATCACCTGTTTTAAAATCACTTCACAGCGATTTGTGAGTAGCTGTTTTACAGGCAGCAGCCTGATTGAGACAAAATGATTCATCACGTGGCTAGGTAATATCCAAATATTTGAAAAAGAAGATAATTACTATTTATTATATCATAGACCTAGTAAAATAGTATGATATAATAACCAAAGTTTTCAGGAGAATTTAAAGTTGAAAAGGTGATGACTTAAAATATCCCCTTGACTTTATACGAATAAAAATTATATAATACTCTTTGTGTAAAATATCGCAGCCTATGTGATCTTCATTATGTATGTATTTTGTTCCTCGGACAGTGTTTGATGGTGTATCTCGTAACCCGCTGCTGCTAGGGCGAAGGTACATGAAAACAAAATACCCATAAATGCTTAATCACAATCTGTTTTTATTTTACAAAATAAAAACTAAGGAGGAGTCATTCATGGCTCGTTATACCGGCCCAAGCTGGAAACTATCCCGCCGTCTTGGAATTTCACTAAGCGGTACAGGTAAAGAATTAGAAAAACGCCCTTACGCACCAGGTCCTCATGGTCCTAACCAGCGTAAAAAATTATCCGAATACGGATTACAACTTCAAGAGAAGCAAAAGCTTCGTCACATGTACGGAGTTACTGAGCGCCAGTTCCGTAACTTGTTCGACAAAGCAAGCAAAATGCCTGGTAAGCACGGTGAAAACTTCATGATCCTTCTTGAAGCTCGCCTTGACAACGTTGTTTACCGTCTAGGTCTTGCTCGCACTCGTCGTGCAGCTCGCCAGTTAGTAAACCACGGCCACATCATGGTTGATGGCGCACGTGTAGATATCCCATCTTACCGCGTAGCTCCTGGCCAGACAATCACACTTCGTGAAAAGTCTCGCAACCTTGATGTAGTTAAAGAAGCAATCGAAGTAAACAACTTCGTACCTGACTTCTTAACTTTCGATGCAGACAAGCTAGAAGGAACTTTCACTCGTATGCCTGAGCGTTCTGAACTTCCAGCTGAAATCAACGAAGCTCTTATCGTTGAATTCTACTCTCGTTAATAGAGTGCATTCAAAAACCCAGCCGATTAGGCTGGGTTTTTTTGTTTTAGGATCATCTCATTAGCATTCATTACTCAACTAAAAAACGGCACCCTGTTTACCAGAGTGGCCGTTTTTATAGTATATCCAGTCATACCCTCATGATGGACAGTTTTCTCGGATCACAATCGATATTTGTCCGTCATAACCCTCATGATGGACAGTTTTCTCTTTTCACCAGTGATTTTTGTCCGTCATTCCTTCTTTTGCCCAAAGCATTAGTACTTAATCATAAAGTACTTCTTCTTGCCGCGGCGGACGATCGTGAACTGGCCTTCGATTTTGTCTGCATCGCTTAGGATGTATGCTGTATCGGTTACGCGCTCTCCATTAAGGGACACTGCTCCGTTTGATACATCTTCACGTGCCTGCCTCTTGGATGGCGAGATTTTAGCAGCCACCAGCAGGTCGACCAATCCTTGTTCTTCTCCACCTTCTACTGTGAAAGAAGGAACATCTTTAAAGCCCTGCCTGATTTCATCGGCGCTCAGGTTTTTGATGTCGCCGCTGAAAAGTGCTGCTGAAATCCTGATTGCCTGTTGAAGGGCTTCTTCACCATGGATCATGCGAGTCATTTCTTCAGCAAGAGCTTTCTGTGCCTGGCGCAGATGCGGTTCTTCCTCGACTGCTTTTTCGAGCGCTTCGATTTCTTCTCTTTCTAAGAAAGTAAAGAACTTCAAGTATTTCACAACATCTGCATCGGCAGTGTTGATCCAGAACTGGTAGAACTCGTATGGTGACGTTTTTTCAGGATCGAGCCATACAGCGCCGCTTTCCGACTTGCCGAACTTGGTGCCGTCAGCCTTCGTCACGAGTGGAATCGTCATTCCATACGCCTTTGACCCTTCTGCAGACATTTTGCGGATCAGCTCAAGGCCTGTCGTAATATTGCCCCACTGGTCGCTTCCGCCAATCTGCAGTTTGCAGTCGTGATTTTCGTATAAATGGAAGAAATCCATTGCCTGCAGGATCGTGTAGGTGAATTCTGTGAACGAGATCCCTGTTTCCAGCCTTGAAGCGATCGTATCTTTTGCCAGCATGTAATTTACGCCGACATGCTTGCCGAAGTCACGCAGGAATGTCACGACATCCATGGAACCTGCCCAGTCGTAGTTGTTGACCATGAGCGCTCCATTTTCGCCTTCAACGTCAAAAATTTTCCCTAGCTGCTTCTTGATTCCATCAACGTTCACTTGGACTTGTTCGAGCGTTTGCAATTTACGCTCTTCACTTTTGCCGCTTGGGTCGCCAATCAAACCGGTTGCTCCGCCGACAAGCACGATTGGACGGTGCCCCTCATTCTGGAAACGGCGCAGTGTCAGGAACGGAAGAAGATGCCCAATATGCATGCTGTCCGCCGTTGGATCAACACCACAGTAAAGAGAGATCTTCTCCTTCGAAAGCAGGTCCTTAATTCCCTCTTCATCTGTTTGCTGGTAAATAATCCCGCGCCATTCGAGATCTTTTAATAATTCCATTTGTTTTCCTCCATTCAAGAATATATTTCGCAACCAGATTTTTGCGCAAATAAAAAACGCCCCTGCAATAAATGCAGGGACGCTAAATGCGCGGTACCACCCGGCTTGAAAACTAAGTAAAAGTCTTCCACTCCATAAAATAACGGTTAAACCGTCCGCGGCTACTATGTATTCCAGTTCACTGCGGCGCTCGGGGAGGTAATTCATCCTTCTGTTTGTACCGGCTCACAGCGGCCGCCGGCTTTCTGGAACATGGACAGAAGCACTACTCATTCCCTTCACAGCTTTTCCCTATAAAGTTAATAAAGCATTTTTACCACAAAGCAATAGATGTTGTCAAATTCGACATAAGTTTTCAGAAAAATTAAGATTACAGTCTATTCGACAGCTTCTTTATGCTATAATGTATGTGATTTTAGGGGGAATGATATGAATGCATGAAGGAAAACAGCCTTGGAAAGAGAAGCTTAAATCCTTTGGTGCTATTTTTACGAATAAAAAGACCGTAAAAGGAGCCCGGATTACTTACTCGGTTGTCTGGAACATGTTACTGTTATTGATTATTGTGCTGGTCCTCGGTGGAGGTTTTGCCGCAGGAACAGGCGCCGGGTATTTTGCATCCCTTGTCAAAGATGAGCAAATCCGACCATATGAAAATATGAAGAAAGATATTTACAACTATGAAGAGACTTCGGACTTATATTTTGATAACGATGTTTATCTTGGCAAACTCAGGACTGACCTCTACCGCGAGGAAGTAAAGCTTGACGATATGTCAAAGTATTTGGTCAATGCGATCGTGGCAACAGAAGATGAGTATTTCTACGAACATGATGGGGTCGTGCCAAAAGCCATCATGCGCGCCCTTTTCCAGGAGGTCACGAACTCAGCGACATCCTCAGGTGGAAGCACATTGACGCAGCAGCTCATCAAGAACCAGATCCTGACGAATGAAGTTTCATTCGAGCGTAAAGCGAAAGAAATCCTTCTCGCCCTCCGCCTCGAAAAATTCTTCGATAAAAAAGAGATTCTCGAAGCCTATTTGAATGTCGCTACCTTCGGCCGTAACGCGAACGGCAGCAATATTGCCGGCGTTCAGGCTGCGGCAAACGGGATTTTCGGAAAAGACGCGAAAGACTTGACTCTGCCTCAGGCTGCCTTTATCGCGGGACTTCCACAGAGCCCATTTGGCTACACCCCATTCAGCAGCAATCACGGCAAGCTTAAGGATGCTGCAGGACTTGAACCCGGCCTGTCAAGATACAAGACGGTTATCACCCGGATGCATGGTGCCGGTTTCATTACGGATGACGAATTCAAGGAAGCAATCAACTACGACATCACGAAGGACTTTGTCAAAGAGGTTCCGAGTGATAACACAATTGAGGAGTATCCTTTCCTTACCTTTGAAATCGAGAAACGCTCAATTGATATTTTGGCTAAACTTCTAGCTGAACGTGATGGTTATGAAGAAGACGATTTGAAAAAAGATGATGATTTGATGGCTGAATACGAGGCACTTGCCAACCGTGATCTTCGCCAGAACGGCTATAAGATTTACACAACCATCAATAAAGAGATTTATGAAAAGATGCAGGACACTGCGAAGAATTACCCTTACTATGGAAGCGAAAAGCCACAGGAAGTTCCTGATCCTGATGATCCGGACAAAACTATGATAGTCAAAGAACCTGTGGAAATCGGCGCCACACTGATTGAAAACAAAACCGGTAAAATCATCAGCTTTGTTGGCGGCCGCAACTTCAAGCGTGAACAGACGAACCACGCTACAAGGGCTCCAAGACAGAACGGTTCGACGATGAAGCCGCTTCTCGTCTATGCTCCTGCAATGGAGCTCGGGAAATTACATCCAGGTACTGTTTTACCGGATGTTCAAGTATTTTTAAATGGAAAGAGCAAACCTTGGCCTAATAACTATGATATGAGATACAGCGGTTTGACCTCTGCCAGATATGCACTGACGAAGTCTTACAACGTGCCTGCTGTCCTGGCCTATAAGAGCATCATCGGCCAGAGACCTGCTAATTTCCTGGATAAGATGGGCTTCTCAAATCTCCAGCCTGATGATTATTCCAATTTATCGACTGCTATCGGTTCCCTTCGCGGCGGTGTCACTGTTGAAGAAAACACCAACGCATTCGGTACATTCGCAAATAGCGGAAAATTCATCGATGCATATATGATCGAGAAGATCGTCGACAAAAATGGCGAAGTCGTCTTCCAGCATAAATCCGAACCAGTGGATGTCTTCAGTCCGCAGACATCATACCTGACCATCGATATGATGCGTGACGTCATCAACCGCGGTACTGCCACCGCTGTAAAAGGAAGATTGAAATTCGCTTCTGACTGGGCTGGCAAGACAGGTACTGGACATGAATATATTGATTCCTGGTTTGTCGCTACCAATCCGAATGTCTCCTTCGGGGTATGGCTTGGTTACGATACACCTAAAGCACTTGAACAAAGATATAAAAATCTTTCATATGGTGTACGAACTCAATACATTTGGGCTGACCTGATGAATGCAGCCTATGATGTCGACCCTAAGCTGGTCGATCCTGAAGAACGCTTCAAAATGCCTGGCGGTATTGTCAAGCGATCCTATTGTGCTGTTTCCGGTTTGCTTCCTTCAAGTGCATGTTCGAAAGCAGGCCTTGTGGAATCAGACTATTTCATTGCGAAATACGCACCGACAAAAGTGGATGACAGCCTGGTTGAAAACAAATTTGTAAGAGTTGGAGACAAGAGGTACATTGCCCTTGACTCCACACCAGCAGAATTTACAGATACTGGTGTCATTTTGAACCCAGAATATATGGAAAGCTACATCGGCCATAAAATCAGGGACCCGCAGCAGTTGATCCCTAAGAAGGATGCCTGGAACAAGATCCTGGTTGCTAATGATAAGCTGAGTGAAAATGGCAAGACTCCTGCAGGTCTTGGAATCAAGCTTTCAGGAAAAAAAATCACCTGGGGCAAGCACCCTGAGAATGATATTGTCGGCTACCGAATCTATAACAACAAGAAAAAAGTCGGAAGCATCAAAGCAGGTGAAAAACTGAGTTTCAATGCAGGAGACGGCATATTCTATGTCACAGCTGTCGATATAGCTGGAAAAGAATCCGCACCATCGAATATCATTGAAATCGGCCAGAGACCAGAGCCTAAGGATCCTCCAAAGGATGACAAACCGAAAGACGATAAAAATAAACCAAAGGATCCTAAACCGAAAGATCCTCCACCGACAGATCCTAAACCTAAGCCGGATGATCCACCAGAACCGCCTGGAGATGGCGATGGCGGCGGCGGAGAAGGCGAAGGAAATGGCAACTAGCATAGATCAATAAAAAATAAGCACCGCTTCCTTTCAGGATGCGGTGCTTATTTTTCTGCAGAAAAAGAGCGTGAAACCCGGTTTCACGCTCTTTTATCACTTTCTATTAATCTTCCATTGTAGACAGGTCGCCGGTTGGAAGGTCAAGTTCCCATGCCTTCAGCACGCGACGCATGATTTTACCACTTCGTGTCTTAGGAAGCTTATCGCGGAATTCGATTTCACGAGGTGCTGCATGTGCTGCAAGACCTTTTTTCACGAATTGGCGGATTTCCTCGATCAACTCGTCGGATTGCTCATAACCATCACGCAATGCGATGAACGCCTTGATGATTTCGCCGCGCACTGGGTCCGGCTTGCCGATGACACCCGCTTCAGCGACTGCAGGGTGTTCAACAAGCTTGCTTTCTACTTCAAATGGTCCAACACGTTCACCAGAGGTCATGATGACATCATCAATCCGTCCCTGGAACCAGAAGTATCCGTCCTCATCCATGTACGCTGAGTCACCGGAAACATACCAGTCACCAGGCATGAAGTAAGACTCATACTTCTGCGGGTTGTTCCAGATTGTATGCATCATTGAAGGCCAGCCTTTTTTGATTGCAAGATTGCCCATTCTGTATGGAGGCAGTTTATTTCCCTGGTCATCAACGATTGCAGCTTGAACACCCGGGATTGGCTTGCCCATCGAGCCAGGCTTGATCTCCATGCTTGGATAGTTACAGATCAGCTGTGCGCCAGTTTCAGTCATCCACCATGTATCATGGATGCGCAGGTTGAACACCTTCATTCCCCATCTGACTACCTCAGGGTTCAGCGGTTCGCCTACACTCAGGATATGGCGAAGACAGCTCAGGTCGAATTTCTTCACGACCTCATCCCCGGCACCCATCAGCATCCTGAAAGCCGTCGGAGCACTGTACCAGACAGTCACTCCATACTGTTCAATCATCTTATACCATGTTTCCGGGTTAAAACGGCCGCCAATGATTACATTTGATGCTCCTGCAAGCCAAGGTCCGAAAATACCGTAAGATGTACCTGTCACCCAGCCTGGATCCGCTGTGCACCAGTAGACATCCTCTTCTTTCAGATCCAGGACCCATTTAGCAGTCTGATAATGCTGGATCATCGCATTATGGACGTGCAGGACACCTTTTGGCTTTCCAGTCGATCCGGAGGTATAATGCAAAATCAGGCCATCCTTGCGGTCAACCCATTCAATATCAAGCTTATTGCTAGCTTCTGAAAGCTTTTGTTTAAAATCAACATATTGACTATTTGCATCCAGGTTGTCACCAACAAGAAGAATATGCTTCAAGTCTGGCAGCTCATCGACAGGAACCCGCTCAAGAAGCTCAGGTGTCGTAACCAATACTTTTGCACCGCTGTCCTGAAGCCTATCCCGGACAGCTCCTTCCATGAATGCTTCGAACAATGGGCCTACAATCGCACCCAGTTTTACAGCCCCAAGGACAGCAAAATAAAGTTCTGGAGAACGAGGCATAAAGATAAATACGCGGTCCCCTTTTTCCACATCAGCATATGTTTTGAATACGTTACCAGCTTTATTGGTAAGTTCCTTCATTTCTTTGAATGTATATTTTTCCTTGCGCACCCCATCCTGATAATATAGCGCAATCTTATTTTTCCTGAAACTTTCTGCATGGCGGTCAATTGCTTCATATGCAATGTTGACCCTTCCTGTATCAGACCAGGAAAACTCTTTTTCAGCTTCACCCCAATCAAATTGGCCATGAAGCTCTTCATAATTTTTTAAGTTATGATTCCCTTGCGTCACTGGCAGCGCTTCCACTTTCATCTATCCATCCCCCTTGGCTTATTTATTTAAAATACATTATAGTATAAAAATTCGATTTTCTCAATTTTTAAAAAATTAGTAGAAAATAAATCCCTCTTCCCTGTCAGCCTTTCTTGCAGGAAAAGTCGTTGCCAGAATACAGAAAATTTTGTGAAAGCGCTTTTATTTGTTAGATTTTATGTATAATAGAATTATCGTTTGAATTGTTGACGGGTGGTGACTGAATGGAACATAAAAAGATTTATAACGCAAAAGAACTGAAGACTCCGCATGGCCGTTTGATCATTGAAGGCCCGATTTCCCCGGAGAAACTGGCAAACTATGAATTTCATGAAGATTTGGTAGCTTTCCGTCCTCCAGCCCAGCAGCACAAGGCTTTGGTTGAAATCGCCGGACTGCCGGAGGGCCGGATCATCGTTGCCCGTTCTGGCCATATGATCGTCGGCTATGTTACTTATCTGTATCCAGACCCGCTTGAGAGATGGTCTGAGGGAAAAATGGAAGACTTGATCGAACTTGGTGCAATCGAAGTCATACCTGAATTCCGCGGAAGCGCAGTTGGCAAGAACTTGCTGATGGTCTCGATGATGGATGACGCAATGGAAGATTATATCATTATCACGACTGAGTATTATTGGCATTGGGACCTGAAAGGCACTGGCCTCAATGTATGGGAATATCGAAAAGTCATGGAGAAAATGATGAATGCCGGCGGTCTTGTCTGGTATGCGACGGATGACCCCGAAATCAGCTCCCATCCAGCAAACTGCTTGATGGCACGGATCGGGAAAAGAATCCAGCCTGAATCTGTGCAAAAATTCGATCAGCTGCGGTTCATGAACCGTTTTATGTATTAAAGTTTTCAGCTTGAAAGACACCTCATCATTCAAGGAGGAAGGAATCATGATCGTCGAGGAAATTATGAAGAAGAATGTCACGACGCTTTTTCCTGAGGATACCATTGCAGCCGCGATCAAATTGATGGCGGAAAATAAAATCCGGCATATCCCAATCGTGAATAAAAACCACGCAGTGATCGGGCTTGTATCGGATCGGGACATCAAGGACGCTGCCCCATCGGTTTTCCATTGGGACGAACATAAGGGCCAGCTTGATAATCCGGTAAAGTCCATTATGACCACAAATGTGATCACTGGGCATCCATTGGACTTTGTCGAGGAAATATCAGCGGTGTTCTATGAACATAATATCAGCTGCCTTCCAATCATCAATGACAGGAAGCTTGTGGGGATCGTGACAGAGACAGACCTGCTCCATACGCTTGTGGAACTGACAGGCGCCCACCAGCCCGGATCCCAGATTGAAGTTAAAGTCCCTAACAAAGCAGGCATGCTTTGCGAGATAGCATCCGTCATCAGCATGCGGAAAGCAAATATCCAAAGTGTCCTTGTTTACCCTGACCAAAAAGACGAGCGGTACAAAATCCTCGTCGTAAGGATTCAGACGATGAATCCCATCGCAGTAATCGAGGATTTAAAAAAAGCGGGACACCAAGTACTCTGGCCTAATCTCCCGGGTGTTTCATCATGACCGACCGCTCTGTGTTCGTCTTTTCAGACGATCTGCTGAACTACCGGTTCAGCAGCAACCATCCTTTTAACCAGATGCGGTTGAAGCTTACGCTGGATTTATTGCGTAAAATCGGGGCAATCGAGGACAGCCAGATTGTCCCGCCACGGATGGCCACGGATGAGGAACTCCATCTCGTCCATGATCCCAATTTTGTAAACGCTGTTAAGCTTGCTGGCCAGGGAAAGCTTAAAGGTGAAACCGCGGAAGGATATGGACTGGGAACAGAAGACACACCAATCTTCACCAACATGCATGAAGCAAGTGCCTTGCTCGTTGGCGGCACGCTGACTGCAGTGGACCATGTCATGTCAGGGAAAGCTGACCATGCTTTGCATCTAGGCGGCGGCCTGCATCATGGGTTCCGTGGCAAGGCTTCGGGCTTCTGTATTTACAATGACAGTTCTGTTGCAATCAAGTACCTTCAGGAAAAATACAATGCACGGGTATTATATGTCGATACCGATGCCCATCACGGTGATGGTGTGCAATGGTCATTCTATGATGACCCGAATGTTTGCACATTATCGATCCATGAAACCGGGCGCTACCTCTTCCCCGGTACAGGGAATGTGAATGAACGCGGACAAGGCAAAGGCTACGGATACTCTTTCAACATCCCGGTGGATGCTTTCACAGAGGATGAATCATGGCTAGAGGCTTATCGAAATTCATTGATTGAAGTAGTGGAATTCTTCAAGCCTGATGTCATTCTGACGCAAAATGGTGCCGATGCCCACTACCTTGATCCATTGACCCATCTGTCGGCGACGATGAAGATTTATCGGGAGATTCCCAAGCTCGCCCATGAGGTTGCCCATAAATATTGCGGCGGCAAGTGGATTGCGGTCGGCGGCGGAGGCTACGACATCTGGCGCGTGGTGCCAAGAGCCTGGTCACTGATCTGGCTCGAGATGATTGAAAACTCAAACTGTTATGGCAGTTTGCCGCAGGAATGGCTTGATGCATGGAAGGATCAGGCGCCTGTTGAATTGCCGCTTGAATGGGATGATCCAGAAAACCTATATCCGCCAATCCCGCGGAAACCTGAAATTACCGAAAAAAATGCCCAGACAGTCGAAAAAGCCTTGTATCCAATCCGCTCTAATAAAAAATCAGAAACCGTTTAAATGCAAAACCGGGTGAGTATTTCCCCGGTTTTTTTGTTTTATTGATGGGAGATATGCGGCCGGTCAAGTTCATTATCTTGAGTTGGACGAATTAATTAAAAAAGTGGTTGAATTAATTAGAAATGTGGTCGAAAAAACCGAAAATGTGGACGAATTAATTTGAAAAGTGATCGAATTAATCCAAAATGTGGTTGAATTATTTTAATTTGTAGGCTCTTAGGTTATAAGAGCAACCGTGATCTTCAATATCATAAGCCTTTGCAGTATTTTTTTAATATCGCGAGTGAATTCCTCAGAAAATGAGAGGAATTCACGTTGATTTCATTTGTTTTGCTAAAAAAAAACCCCTTGCATCTTCTGCAAGGGGTTCTGAATTATTTCGTTGAATTTCTGTTCTCGATCCTGTGTGGCAGGACTACGATGTTCTCATCCACTTTTTCTTTGTTCATGTACTTCGTCAATAAGCGCATGGCTACTGCTCCGATATCGTACAAAGGCTGGACAATCGTTGTAAGCTGCGGGCGTACCATCAATGTCAATCTTGTATTGTCCGATGCCACTACCTCGAAATCTTCTGGAACGCTGTAACCGCGGTCAAAAGCACCGTGGATGACTCCAAGTGCCATTTCATCCGACCCGACAAGGATTGCTGTTGGCTTCTTGTCGAGCTCGAGGATTCTTTCAATGGCCTCAAGGCCTGAATCATACGTATAGTCTCCTTCAACAACAAGATCTTCATTATATTGTATTCCGGCATCATTTAATGCACGCTTATAGCCTTCGAGTTTTTTATCCTTATTGATTGGCTCGATCTGTGGTCCAATTACGAATGCGATTTCTTTATGACCCTTTTCTGCAAAAGCAGAAACCGCATCGAATGTCGCCTGCTCATAATCGATATTGACCGATGGTATTTCGCCTGTTTCCTCAATCGATCCAGCGAGGACGATTGGGACAGGGGACTTTTTGAATTCCTCTACATGTTCGGCCTTAATATTGCCGCCCATGAACACAATTCCGTCCACTTGCTTGCCAAGCATGGTGTTCAGCAAGTGAAGTTCTTTCTCAATGTTCTGGTCAGAGTTGCTCAAGATAATATTGTATTTGTACATTGTAGCAATATCTTCAATGCCCCTCGCAAGCTCTGCAAAAAATGGGCTCGCAATGTCGGGAATGATCACACCGACAGTTGTCGTCTTTTTGCTTGCCAGTCCCCGGGCAACGGCATTCGGACGGTAGCCGAGACGGTCAATGACCTCCATGACCTTCTTCCTTGTAGCTGGCTTAACATTCGGGTTTCCATTGACAACACGTGAAACCGTTGCCATTGAAACGTTCGCTTCCCGTGCAACATCATATATTGTAATATTCATCTAATTCACTCCTTCAGGTAATAAACGGCACTTTTTGCTTAGTTTACAGCAAAAATTGCAACAATAATCATTTTTTAAGTTTGTGATTATATGTACAAGTTTAATTATGTTATTAATCATACGATATCCACACCAATCCCGCAATCTGAACAGCTTAATTTTATGTATTTTTATATCGTTCTTTTCGGCAGTTTTCTTTTTAAGTTACCCCTGTTTGGTCAATAAAAAAACCTTCCTCTAAAGAAAGGAAGGCTTCAAAACTTTATATCCTCACGAATGGAGTGGATTTCAATCCCTCCAAAAATTCATCAAACTGTTTAAGGTCCATCTGCTGTGCATTGTCGGACAATGCGACTGCTGGATCTGGATGCACCTCTGCCATGACGCCATCTGCTCCGATAGCCAGTGCAGCTTTGGCTGCCGGCAGCAATAGATCCCTTCTGCCTGTTGAATGGGTAACGTCTACCATGACCGGAAGATGTGTTTCCTTTTTCAGGATTGGCACTGCAGAAATATCAAGTGTGTTCCGGGTCGCTTTTTCATATGTCCGGATCCCGCGCTCGCAAAGAATGATCTGGCCATTTCCCTGCGCCATGATGTATTCAGCTGCATTGATGAATTCTTCAATCGTAGCGGCAAGTCCACGCTTCAACAGGATAGGCTTATTCACTGCCCCTGCAGCTTTAAGAAGTTCGAAGTTTTGCATATTGCGGGCACCGATCTGAATGACGTCCAGATAGTCCACGGCTATTTCTATGTCCGCAGGTGTAACGATTTCACTGATAACACCAAGATCATACTCATCAGCAACCCTTTTTAAAATCTTCAGGCCTTCGACACCTAGACCCTGGAAGTCATAAGGTGAAGTCCTTGGTTTGAAAGCTCCGCCGCGAAGCAGTTTGAAACCTTTCGCTTTAACCGCTTCCGCCACTGTGGCTACTTGTTCATATGATTCAACTGAACATGGGCCGAAAACAAAATCCGGGGTGCCGTCGCCGATTTTCAATCCCTTAATATCGATGATCGTATCATCAGGCTTTTTCTTCCTGGAAACAAGAAGAGCTTTTCGGTGGTCATCTGATTGAAGCTCGAGTCCCGCTTTGAAGATTTCTTTGAAGATGTGTTCAATAGTTGAATTTTCAAAAGGACCGTTATTGCTTTCCTTGATCAGATCGAGCATTTCCCTTTCACGAACAGGATCATAACGATAGACACCCTGTGTTTCTTTTGCACGGCCAATTTCCTGGACGAGCAGGGCTCTTTCATTGATTAATGAGAGAAGCTCTAAATTCAATTCATCCACACGATTTCTAAGCTGGTCAAGATTTTTTGTCATTTTCTGTCCCGTCCTTTCGAAATTCATTTTAGCCCTAACTATAAGAATCATCAAGCATGCCAGGCTTAAACCGTAAAATCAACCTGAATCTTCTTTATAGCAATAGAGTTGTATGATACATTTTTTTAAAGGGCCGGCTTTCTGAAGCCCTTCCCTAAAGCATAGGCATCTCATAACCGATAATAGTAGGAGAGCCTTATGTAAAAAAGACCTCTGAATTACCGATGGCTGAAGCTGTACAATTTAATAAAGGTAATTATATCTGAAAAAAATTTAGTTGTCACGCATTTTTCTTTAATAATTAAACGCTTTTAAGCGATAAAGCATCATATGAGACTTTAAGTTAGAGGGTGCACGAATTTGCATGTAAATAATAAACTCTTTGCGTTAGATATCGGGACGCGTTCCGTCGTCGGAATCATCCTCGAAGAATCTGATGGACATTATGAAGCAATTGAAATCGTTATCCGTGAACATAAGGATCGATCAATGCTTGACGGACAGATCCACGACGTACTTTCCGTATCTAGCATCATCCAGGAAATCAAAGAAGAATTGGAGGTTTCACATGGCCCGTTGACAAAGGTCTGTGTGGCTGCTGCCGGCCGTGCGCTTAAAACGGAACGTTCAAAAGCAGTCGTTGATATTAGCGGCAAGCCAATGTTTTCAAAACAAGATATCCTCCATCTTGAACTCAGCGCCGTCCAGCATGCACAGGCTGCCGTCGCTGGGGAAAAAAGCAATGAATTGAGTCATCACTATTATTGTGTCGGATACTCTGTACTTTATTACCAGCTGGATGGAGAAGTGATTGGAAGCCTGATCGATCAGCGCGGATCCGAGGCATCTGTTGAAATCATCGCAACCTTTTTGCCAAAAGTCGTGGTGGAGTCACTGCTCGCCGCTTTGGACCGGGCTGGCCTGGAAATGGATGCCCTGACACTTGAACCGATTGCCGCAATCAATGTATTGATCCCTGCATCAATGAGAAGATTGAATGTGGCCCTCGTCGATATCGGTGCCGGAACGTCCGATATCGCACTCACGGATTCAGGGACAGTGATCGCCTATGGAATGGTGCCTGTTGCTGGAGATGAAATCACAGAAGCCGTGAGCGATGAATTCCTGCTTGACTTCCCTCTTGCTGAAAAAGCAAAACGGGAGCTGCTCGAAAATGAATCTATTACCATCACCGATATACTTGGATTCGAGACGGTTGTCAGCAAAACGGAAGCGATCGAGAGGATCACTCCTGCAATTGACCGCCTGGCAGGAACCATTGGTGATGAAATCCTGAGATTGAATAACGATAAATCTCCTAAAGCAATCATGCTTGTCGGGGGTGGAAGCCTTACACCTGATTTGACCAGGAGGCTTGCCGACAAACTGAACCTGCCTGAAAACAGGGTTGCCATCCGGGGTCTTGATGCCATTTCATCTGTTTCATTTGCAAGCCATATCGCGAAAGGCCCCGAACTTGTCACGCCAATCGGAATCGCGATCGCAGCAAAGCAATCCCCTGTCCAGTATCATACGGTATACGTGAATGGACAGCCGGTGAGGCTTTTCGAAGTCAATAAATTGACGGTGGGAGACTGTCTGCTCGCCGCAGGCATCAAAATGAATAAGCTATATGGCAAGCCTGGACTAGCGATGATCGTCAGCCTGAATGGCAAGAATGTCACCATTCCGGGCAAACATGGGCAGCCCCCTGTATTACTTAAAAATGGTTCACCTTGTACGTTTGATGACCAGGTGGATAGAGGAGACCAGCTGACTGTCGTGAAGGGCGAGGACGGAGTCAGACCTGAATTGGCACTTCAAGACTTGATTGGAGAGCTTCCTGCAAAAACCATTATCATCAATGGTCACAGGTATGAAATAAGCTCCAAATTGACCTGCAATGGCCTTCCTGTCCCGATTTCACTTTCACAGCAAGTGGCAGACAGGGACGAAATCTCCTTTATGATGGCAGAGACGATCGAAGACGCATTGAAGGAGCTCAAGCAGGCAGAAATGCTGATGGATACACGCCCATTTTATATCAAGATTGACGGGACAGAACAAAAAATCACGGAGTTCACGGGAAGAATCTTTGTGAATGATAGGCAAGCGAGTCTTCATAACAAATTTGACCACCTGGATAACATCCGTTTTGAAAAGGGGACAGAACCGACACTTAGGAGACTTTCAGAGGTTCTTGGCATTAAATCCACGGAAACTATGACGATCATCTTCAATGGGCAGGAAATTCAGCTTGAGCACCTAGTACTTGAGTTCTTCAGAGATGGCGTCAAACTCGGGATGGATGAGAGAATCTATAACGGTGACCAGATCACCACTAAACAAAAAGAAGCGCAGCCATTCATTTTCCAGGATGTTTTCAATTTTGCCCAGATAGAAATCCCTAAAGAGAGCCGCGGATTCACGTTGTTGAAAAACGGTGAAAAAGCAGCGTTTGATGATTGCCTTGCACCAGGAGACGAACTGAACATCTCCTTTGAAAATCCGATTAGCATAAAGTAAAAAAACATCCATCCGGATGTTTTTTTATGGCTCTTTTCTCAGACTTTGTTGCTATTGGCTACAAAATAGGATTGAATTACCTAAGATGGTTCACATTATGCACGACTCTTATGAGAAAAGAGCTTGCAAACTTAGTACCGACAAACACAATGGCTATTATCACTTTAAAATCGGCTTTAGGATTTTAACAACAATCTTTACGAAAACAGTCTTTTTTACTTTACATTCTCTTCTTTTGCCGCAGCCATTGATTTTGCTGTGATTTTGAAATGGGAAGCATGCCATGCCACATCGGAATTAACAAACAGAATGGCCTGGGGCGATTCATGCTTGACATGGAATTTCTCAGCAATATGGTTTGATAGATCGCGTGAATCCTGGACAGTTAAATAATATAATTGGTCTGAGCTGTTTTTTTCGAACTTGGCAAACTCATCATATCCAGCTGCACTGATCGGGCAGGTTGTGCTGTGTTTCAGCATGAAGAACGTTTCACCAGCATCGACAATCTTGTCGAATTCTTCGATGGAATTAATCCTTTGCATCCTACTCTCTCCTTTTTCATGGCTCTGATCGCTTCATTTTTCATTCCCAATTAATCTTTTCAGAGAATTTTTTTAAGCGAAAAAAGCCCTTTAAATAAATATAAACGGTGAAGTAATCTTACCACTTCACCGTTTACAAGACAAACTTACTGATTCAGTTTGTTTTCTGTTTCATCAAAAGCCTTTTGTGTTTCTTCAAGCTTTTTCTGGATTTCTTCACCAGTGGCAGTATGCGTATGATCCATTGAGCTTGTCTCAGCCATGGAAGTTGGCACTTCCTGCAGCTGGTCCTCCTCGGAAACGGAAGAAGTTGTACCATTTTGGTTCTTCATATCCTTCACCTTGCTCACGAGATTAGAAGATTGCTGTGTGACAGTCTCCTTCAGGCCGCTTGCCTTTTCCTTCGCTACAGAAGCAAGGTCAACGCTTTTGTTTTTAAGAGTAGAAGATTGCTCATTGAGCGATCCTCTTAACTCTTTCCCAGACTTGGGAGCAAGCAATAATGCGGCGAGTGCCCCTGCAAGTCCTCCAACAATCGCACCAGTGACAAAATCCCTGGAATTACTGTTATTACTGTTATTGTCCCTCATTGATCCATTTACATCATATTGGCTCTGTTCCCTGTTCATTCTATCTCCACCTTTCATTTAATACCGGACACGTTCTCTTTGCCTCGCTACCATCTCTTCACCTTCCATTTGATGGTCAATGCGAGCTGTTTTTTTTGACTGCCACTTATCCTTCAATTCAAGGAACACATTGCTCCACTGGACAACCTGTGAAATCTTGTCCTTATTCCTGTCAATCTGAACGTCAACCATAGTTTGGACATTATGAATCGATTGGTTGAATCTCTGAACAGAATTTCCTACATCCTTCACAGCATTAATGACACCGTTCAAGCTCTCAGATTTTCTTGAAATATCGTCAGCCAAATTGTTAGTCTTGTGCAGAAGCTCCGTTGTTTCACGAGTCACGCCATCCAACTGCTTCTCCAGGCCGTCAAGCGTACCTGACACACTGTCTAACGTTGTTTGCAAAGATTTTAGAGTTTTGGATAATGAAACTACCAAAACTAAGAATGCGATTGCTATTACTGCAACACTTAAATACAAAATAATTTCCACTGTTGAACACCTCCGTTAGCATATGTACATTTTACCCAGCATAAGGCGACGTAAACCACCTTGTCCATTAACTATTTCAATAGACACAGCCCCTTTTCCTTCCTCCTTTAGAATATCTTTCTTACACAGAAAATTCCAGCAGATAGATTGGATTTCTAGGTTTGGAACGGAAGATTACGATTGAGGATTTTGATTTCATGGAGCTTTAATAGAACTAACTGGCATACGGTCTTTGAACTCGAAGCTGATTTTGACAGCTTTTTTACTTTTCCAGGTCAACCTTTCAAGATTCCGCGTCTATTTTGACAGCTTTTCCACTCCACTGCTCATCCTGTCAAAATCCCAAGCTATTCTTGACACCATCCCCTTCCACTGCCCATCCTGTCAAAAGTCTTAAAAGGAAAACAGTACAAATTTCGGTGTTTCGGTTACAATATGATTATGTGTTTATATTTACATACTTAGGAGTGATTCATTTGAAAGACCCACGTATTCAAACACTTGCGAAAAACCTGATCAATTACTCTGTCAAGCTTCAAAAAGGAGAAAAGGTCCTGATCGAGAACTTCGGGCTTCAGCGTGAGCTAGTTACCGCATTGGTAAAAGAAGCCTACGAGGCTGGCGGATATCCGTTCGTATCCTTGAAGGACCACCAGGTTGACCGTGCGCTGCTTATGGGTGCACAGCAGGAGCAATTCGACATGATCGCGGACTTCGAAGCCAATGTGATGAGCAAAATGGATGCCTACATCGGGCTTCGTTCCGGTGATAACATCAACGAACATGCTGATGTCCCTGCGGACAAAATGAAAATCCATGGCGGTACAATCGGCAAAAAAGTCCATCGGGACATTCGTGTTCCTAAAACGAAATGGGTTGTCCTTCGCTACCCGAACTCAGCAATGGCACAGCTTGCTAAAATGAGCACCGAAGCTTTCGAAGATTTCTATTTCGATGTCTGCAACCTTGATTATGGCAAAATGGACAAGGCAATGGACAGCCTGGCTGATTTGATGAACCGCACAGACAAAGTAAGAATCACTGGACCAGGAACAGACCTGACTTTCTCCATCAAGGATATTCCGGCGGTCAAATGTGCAGGTGAGCTGAACATCCCAGATGGCGAGGTTTATACAGCTCCTGTCCGCGATTCGGTCAATGGAGTGATTACATACAATACTCCTTCTCCATACCAGGGATTCACGTTTGAAAATGTGAAGCTGACCTTCAAGGATGGGAAAATCGTCGAGGCAACAGCGAATGACTCAGAACGCATCAACAAGATTTTCGATACCGATGAAGGAGCAAGGTATGTTGGAGAATTCGCGATTGGCGTGAATCCATATATCCTTCACCCAATGCAGGACATCCTGTTCGATGAAAAAATCGACGGAAGCTTCCACTTCACACCTGGACAATGCTATGACGATGCATTCAATGGCAACCATTCCAACATTCACTGGGATATGGTCAATATCCAGCGCCCAGATTATGGCGGCGGAGAAATTTACTTCGATGATGTCCTGGTCCGAAAAGACGGAGTGTTTGTCATTCCGGAACTGGAAGGCTTGAACCCCGAAAATTTAAAATAACACCAAAAAAGGATGCGGCTCACTTGGCCGCATCCTTTTTAGTATCAGTAAGTATTAATTTTTTCATTTGAGAATTGTCCAGCTCTAGCGCCTTGCTCCTCGAGACGCTACGGTCCTGCCAATGAAGTCAAGGAACGACTTCACTGTCAAGCCCTCCAGCGCTTGTCGAAGCTGACCAAGGCGCTTACGCTTTTCGTTTACACTTGCAATTGTTTTTCATATGCTTCCTGGAACTTCTGGATATCTCCTGCACCCATGAACAGGATAACTCCGTTGCCGTGCTCCTTCAGCAAGGTTGTATCATCTTCAGTGATGATTTCTGCATCATCGATTTTTTCTTTCAGATCAGTGATCGAGAGTTTGCCGTGAATCTCACGGGCAGACCCGAAGATTTCGCATAGATATACCTTATCAGCCTTGTTCAGGCTTTCGGCAAACTCATTCAGGAATGCCTGGGTCCGTGTAAAGGTATGCGGCTGGAATACAGCGACGATTTCACGATCCGGATACTTTTGCTTTGCCGCATCGATGGTTGCTTTGATTTCTGTTGGATGGTGTGCGTAATCATCAATGATGATCTGGTCTGCAACCTTCTTCTCAGAGAATCTTCTTTTAACTCCTTCAAACGTTTCAAGCTGTGCCTGGATGACTTTCGAATCGATATTCTCATAATGGCATAATGCAATGACCCCGAGTGAGTTCAGCACATTATGGTCTCCGAATGCCGGTATCGAGAACGAATCATAGAACGTATTCCGGACAAAGACATCAAAGGTAGTCCCACTTGTGGATTTAATGATATTTCGAGCCTGGAAATCATTTTCCTCCCCGAAGCCATAAAATACGACTGGCACCTTTGCCTGGATTTTTTGAAGCTGTTCATCGTCCCCACATGCGAATATACCCTTTTTAACCTGCCATGACATCTCCTGGAAAGCTGAGAAGACATCCTCGATATTGGCGAAGTAATCCGGGTGGTCGAAATCGATATTCGTCATGATGGCGTAATCAGGGAAATAGGAAAGGAAATGGCGGCGATATTCGCAGGCTTCGAATACAAAGTATTGAGCATCCTTGTCACCTTTCCCGGTTCCATCGCCAATAAGGAAGGAAGTAGGCTTTGCCCCCCTCATCACATGCGCAAGCAAACCTGTAGTCGAGGTCTTGCCATGTGCCCCTGTAACCGCCACGCTCGTAAAGTTCTGCATGAAATCACCAAGGAAGCGGTGGTACCTGATGATAGGAAGGCCCAGTTTCATTCCTTCCTGAATTTCTTCATGGGTATCCGGATAGGCATTGCCGGCAATGATTGTCATCCCAGGCTGTATATTATCCTTATTGAACGGAAGGATCTTTATTCCAGATTTCTCAAGGGCCACCTGGGTAAAAAAGTGCTTGTCATAATCGGAGCCCTGCACCTGATAATCCATATCATGGAGAACTTGAGCCAAAGCACTCATTCCAGACCCCTTTATACCTACAAAATGGTAAATAGTCATATAAAGAACCTCCAACAACGTCTGTATGTAACACAGTATATGACAGATATCCTGTTTTGCTCATTTGGCCGTCTCTATATGAAACTGTTGCCGCAAAACTTGATTTCATCCATCTTATCTCTCATGTATTGAATCATTATAACATCATTACTGTATTTAACACAGTTTCATTCTTATTTCAAAATCATTATAGAATTCTTAATCATGGATAAATGTATATTTTCCCTTAATGGGTATCTGTTAAACTTTCCATATCTTTTCGAATTCAACTTTTTCAAGACGAGGGTTGGGCCTGAACTTTCTCCCTGATTTCGCCTGGTGTTTCCCATTCAGCATCACATTATCTCCGGTAAAACCAATCTTCAATTTCAAGAGGCTGCCGCCGACTCCATACATGTCGACTGGAACATGATGCTTTTCAAACTCAAGAATCCTTTTTTCGCTGAAGCCGCCGCTCACGACAATTTTCACATGATGGAACCCTTCATCATCAAGGGCTTTTCTTAATGCAAAAATCAATTCAGCATTCACGCCTCGGGGATCGAAAGTTCCAAGCAGGTGCTGGTTGCGGAGGAAATACTGGTCGATCATCGTACGGGATGTGTCAACCCTTACTCCCTTTAGCTTTTCCCCGAATTCCCTCGCGACTTTCAATGAATCTGTAATCGCGTCATTATTATAATCCACCAGCGCAATCAAATCATCATGCGGAAAAGTTTCATGATAGGCCTTTGTTGCTGCCACAATGTCACCGTCGAACATCTGGATCAAAGCATGAGGCATCGTTCCCATACCGTGCTTGCCCCACCATTCGTTCATCGCGTGTGTTGCCTGGGCTGTGGCTCCTCCGATATAGGCAGCATACCCATCTCCAGCCTGTGTCGTATAATGATCGTCACGGTCGCCCATGAAGATCACTGGTTTTTGCTTGCCGGAATAGCTTGCGGCCTTGACGACATTATAAACATTCGTTGCCACAGAGGTCCTTCTGGCCAGGATGCCGTCAATGATTCCTTCCAGATACCCGAAACTCTGGTAAGGACCGGTAATGGTCAGGACCGTTTCGAATGGAGAAATCTTATCTCCATCCTTCAGCGAGTAAATCTCGAGTTCCTCAGGACGGTCGGCAAACGTTTTTACCAGGGCGATTACTTCATCTGTTCCGCAAAGGACTGCCTCATCCTTCTGAAAAAATTGCATGGTGATGATATTGTCTTCATGGTATTTCTTCACTAGCTCTTGAGTCTTGAGAAAATACACGGCTGAAAACCAGCCATCCCGGATCCTTTCATCAAACTTGAATGTATGATTGGTCAGGCGGCTGATTTTCCCCTGCATTTTCAATTCAATTTCCTTCATCCAAAAAGCTCCTTCAATAACAACCCAACTTCTATAATCAGTTATTCCTTATTATAAGTACATGCTAATAAAGAATACCATTTATTAATTGAATGTACTAGTTTCCTGGAGAGACTCGAGGTCCGCAGCCGTTATAAGGACGTCCCTAGGCTTGCTTCCCTTTCCTTCGGAGATGAATCCCTGCTGTTCCATCATCTCAATCAGTCTCGCTGCGCGGTTATAGCCGATCTTGAAACGGCGCTGCACGCTTGAAGTAGAAGCGCCTCCCTGGTCAATGACAAATTCACAGGCTTCATAAAAAAGCTCATCTTCGTCTTCGGTCACCTGGGCTTTTTTCAGCAGTTCTTCCTGTTCAAACAGGTATTGTGGATCCCTCTGCTCCCTGACAAATGCAACAATGTCATCAATCTCATTATCCGTTACGAATGTGCCCTGCAGACGAAATGGCTTTGATGAACCATTTTCAAGGAACAGCATATCCCCGCGGCCAAGCAGCTTTTCTGCCCCGCTGATATCAATGATCGTCCTTGAGTCCACCTGTGAGGAAACAGAGAACGCTATTCTTGTAGGGACATTCGCTTTAATCAGGCCTGTAATGACGTCGACGGATGGCCGCTGTGTCGCAATGATCAAGTGGATACCGCAGGCACGCGCTTTTTGGGCAATACGGCAGATTGCTTCCTCGACATCGCCTGGTGCCATCATCATCAAATCTGCCAGCTCGTCGATGACAATGACGATATATGGCAGCTTATCAGAAAACCTTCGATGCTTCTCGGCAAGTTCATTGAACCTGCTGATATCGCGGACACCTGTATGTGCGAACAATTCGTAACGGCGTTCCATTTCCTCAACTGCCCACTTGAGCGAGGCTGTCGCTGCCTTTACATCAGTGATGACCGGACTTACCAGGTGAGGAATTCGGTTATATGGTGCCAGTTCAACCATTTTTGGGTCAATCAGCAGCAGCTTCACCTCATCTGGATGGGCTTTATAAAGCAGGCTGACCAGCATCGTGTTGATGCAGACACTTTTTCCTGATCCAGTCGCACCGGCAATCAGTCCGTGCGGCATCTTCTTCAGATCAGTCACAATCGGATTTCCGGCAATATCCAGTCCCAACGCTACCGATAAAGGAGACTCAATGTCCATGAACCCTGCAGACTGTAAAATTTCACTCAATAATACCGGCCTGCTCGAATGGTTCGGCACCTCTATCCCGATCGTGTGCTTTCCAGGGATCGGCGCTTCAATCCGGATATCCTTCGCTGCGAGGCTCAGCTTGATATCATCTGACAGGTTGGTAATTTTATTGACCTTCACACCAGGTTCAGGCTGGACCTCAAATCGGGTTACAGAAGGGCCCTGAGTCACATTGACCACTCTTGCGCCGACATTGAAGTTCCTCAACGTTTCATTGAGCATATGTTCCTGTTCTGCCAGCCATTCCGGATCCGGAGCCTTGAACACAGGGGGATTCAACAAATCAAGCGGCGGGAAATCATATACCGCTGCCGGATGGATTTCAGAAGAATCATCCTTTTTACTTCCTTCTTGTTCATTCCCCATTACCGGAGATGGTGCCAACTCTTCAGCCGGCTGGCTTATTGGCTGCACCTTTTCTACATCCGCTACTGGTTCGCCATTCAATTTCTCCTGTGCTGCTGGTTGTGCTTCACGTTCGAGTGACTGGACATCAGTATTTGCTTCTGCTGGCGGATTGGCCGGCATGACAATATTTGGAGAATCAGTGACAGCTGATGAAGAATCCTCAGTTACTGTTCTTTCATGGGTTTCCTTCATGCCTTCACTTGGCTGCTGTTGCCCATCTGCTCTTCTCCCATCTGTCATGAAAGAAGGATATTTAGACATATTGCGTGCTTCCCATTTTCTTTTATCCTGCTTAAGCATGAGGACATTGAAAGGAAGCTGCCTTTTTGGTTCTGCCGGTTTTCCCTCTTCCTTCTCGACGCCTTGATCCGTATCAGACTCTTCAAATGAGTTTTCAGGCAAATGAAGATCCTCAGCTTCAGTAGGCTGGACTATCTCTGTATAAGATACCGTCTCTTCGGCTGCGATTGGCTGGGAATCATCCTCTGCGATGGTTGGGTGAGCCTCCATCTCGACAGCATCTTCCATTGATGGAGCGCCCATTTCTATCGGTTCCTGTACTTTACCCGCTTCTGCTTGAGGAACGAATATCTCTGCATCCTCACGAACATCTGCTGACTCCGGCTCGTTTTGACGAGGAACAAAAACATCTGTATCTTCTTCAAACTCTGCCAACTTTGGCTCGCTTTGACGAGGAATCAATACTTCTGTAATTTCATCGATCTCCACAGATTCAGCCTGGCTTTTGACATCTTCTTCTAATTTATCGCCATATACCAGACCATTTCCAGAAACCTGATTATCGTTCACTTCACCGTGAAGAATTACATCGAGTGCTTCGGCTTCCAGATTGAATTGTTCAATTTCATCCTCTATTTCAGCTGCCTCAAGGTCCTGGGTTTCTGCAAGATCATCTTCTATGTATCGATCCTGTTCCAGATCTGGCTGTTCTGGCAGACTTTCCTTTTGCACTTCAATCTGAGTGGACTGTTGCTGCGCTATTTCATTTTGCATCTCAACATGAACAGGCTGCTGCTGCGCTATTTCGTTTTGCATCCCAATATGAACAGGCTGTTGCTGCACTATTTCGTTTTGCATCGGATTCTGAATAGACTGTTGCTGCACTATTTCATTCTGCATTCCATTTTGAACAGGCTGTTGCTTCACTATTTCATTCTGCTTTTCCAACTGTTCTGGCCGTTCTCCCTGAACCGGCTCTTTATGGATTAAATCGATATCCCTTCGAACAGGTCTTGTTCCCTTGTTTTCCTGAGGCTTTTCAAACCCGGTCAATTCAAACTCTACATCTTCCAGGCTCTTTTGATTCTGGTCTTTTCTGGGCGGCCTGTTGAATGCATAGATTGGTGAAGGAATCTCCGTCGGCTTGAATGGCTGTGTGAATTTCGGCCCGCTGTCTTTTCTCGGCTCATAGCGGAATTTCGAAGCAGGTTCCTCATGTCTTACAGGCTTGACCGGTTCCTTCATTTTCCCCGCTCTTGCTGTTCTGTCTTTGTCTTTAGTATTCACTACAGCTTTGCGCCGCGGTTTCGGGTTGGAGTCCATCTGCGTGATGCTGTCACCTTTAAAGCTGATCGAGCCTTTTTCATTGATAAATGGCTTTATTTCTTCAGCAGGACTAACCCTTTCTTTCCGTTCTTTTCTCGGATTCTCATTCCCTGGCTGGCCATCAGGAATCAAAGGGAACCTGAACTGCCCCTTTGGATACTGGTATAATACCTTTGCTTCAAGATCTTTCTTTTCGGAGCGCTCTTGTTTAGTTAGTTTTTGGACTGGCTGCTCTCTCTCAATATCTTCAAATTCATCATCATCATTTTGGAACATCGTAAAAATTTTTTTAATCCAACTCAATTTAAATCACTCTTTCTTTCGCATTTCATTCTTTATTTTAACAGTAATTCAATATTTTTCGAGATAAATTGAAAGAATGAGCATTTTTTACGAGAAGAATTCTTCAGTAAGAATCAACTTTAGGCTCAGATATTTACAAAACCTTACATCATAAGGACATAAAGGAAAAAAGCCCGGATTATCGGGCTTTCATCTCTTGTCGGTGCTATTCCTTTTTTGTTTTGCCCAAGATGAAGATTGGCTCCAATTCTCCGTCTTCATATAAGAAGCTTAAGGCTGTGATTGGCACCCTTCCACTCGCAAAAAAGCTCATTGTCATCTGGGCCAGGATATCATAGCCTGTGTTGTTTTCCACATCAACAATGATCAGGACATCTTGATGGGGAACGGCTATAGCCATGGTCCCCTTCATTCTTTTCTTCATTTCATTCAAAAAGCTCGTATTCAGGATGCGGCTCGCATCATAGCCATCATTGGTATTGAGGAAGTAAAAGGTGTTATCGGCCACACGGTCCTCTTTCAGTTTGACGGAAAGCGAACGGACATTGAACAAAGCCGTCTCCCGGACCTGTTCAGCTGACCATCCTTCTTTTTTCAAAAGCTTCGAATCAATCAGCCTGTATGTAGTGCCTAAATCCAAAGCATAATAAATTCTGGTTTCAGCGGTATGGTCATCATAAAGGAAAGGAACCCCTTCCTCTGCTTCTGACGGAAATGATGTCGAGCGGATGACAGGGAAAATGTTCTTTTCCTTGCCAGACAGCTCAAGCTGGCTCTCCATTGCACCCAAGCCTTCTGAAACATAATAAACAACCTCATCAATTGCCTTTTCTTTCTGGTCCTGCCACTTGGCGACAATTCCTGGAAGGGCAATCGTGATCCCTCGCCCAGTATGTTTATTTTCGATCCTTAATGTGTCCTTTTCCCGGTCATAGGAAAAAGTCCGGTCAGGATGCTGCAGGCGGTTCTCAAGTTCTTTACGCATTTTTCTGCTGTCCATTGCTGGGATCCCTCCATTTCTCAAGGAGTTTCTGCAACTCATTTTACATGAAATTTCCCTCCACCTCAAAAGATGGAGGGAAAGAATTAAGCGAGGCCTTCAATAAAGTTTTCGATTTCAGCCTGTGTCTTTCTGTTCTTGCTGACAAATCGGCCAAGTTCTTTGCCATTTTCAAACGCGACAAAGCTTGGGATTCCAAAGACATCCATTTGGATGCAAAGATCTATGAAATCATCACGATCGACTGAGACAAATTCATACTCGCTGTACTTGCTTTCAATGTCAGGCAAAACCGGCTCGATCACACGGCAGTCAGGGCACCAGCCCGCAGTGAATAAAAATATATGTTTTCCATCGTTTTTCAACGTTTCGAATTGTTCCATTGACTCCAAAGTTTTCATAGTGGTACCTCCCGATTAAATCTCCATTTACTTTTCTTATTGTACCCATGCATGATAAAAAAAGAAACTAATCTGATTACGCACCGGGACTTTTACCTGGATCAGCAAACCCTGGCCCTACTTGGGAAAATACGAAAAACTGTCTGAACTTAGCTCTACTTCGGACAGCTTTAGCGGGAAAAGACGAAAAGCTGTCTGAACTTGGCTCTACTTCGGACAGCTTTGGCGGGAAAACACGAAAAACTGTCAGAACTTAGCTCTACTTCGGACAGCTTTGGCGGGAAAAGACGAAAAGGTGTCTGAACTTAGCCTTACTTCGGACAGCTTTGGCGGGAAAAGACAAAAAGCTGTCTGAACTTGGCTCTACTTCGGACAGCTTTGGCACGATAATACAAAAAGCTGTCTGAACTCGGCTCTACTTCGGACAGCTTTTGCGCGAAAATACATAAAGCTGTCTGAACTCGTCCCTACTTCGGACAGCTTTTGCGCGAAAATACGAAAAGCTGTCTGAACCTAGCTCTACTTCGGACAGCTTTGGCGGGAAATTNCAAAAAGCTGTCTGAACTTGGCTCTACTTCGGACAGCTTTGGCACGATAATACAAAAAGCTGTCTGAACCTGCCCTTACTTCGGACAACGTTTGTGAGAATATACAAAAAGCTGTCTGAACTTAGCCTTACTTCGGACAGCTTTTGCGCGAAAATACATAAAGCTGTCTGAACTCGTCCCTACTTCGGACAGCTTTGGCGGGAAAAGACGAAAAGCTGTCTGAACTTAGCCTTACTTCGGACAGCTTTGGCGGGAAAAGACAAAAAGCTGTCTGAACTTGGCTCTACTTCGGACAGCTTTNGCGCGAAAATACAAAAAGCTGTCTGAACTTAGCCCTACTTTGGACAGCTTTGGNGGAAAANNACAAAAANCTGTCTGAACTTAGCCCTACTTCGGACAGCTCTGGTGGGAAAACACAAAAACCTGTCTGAACTTAGCCCTACTTCGGACAGCTCTCTCACGAAAAAAAACAAAAAGCTGTCTGAACTTAAATTAGCTTCAGACAGCGTAAGATTGAGATTACTTTACTTTGACAGAATTCGCGATTTCCATCATGGCTTCTGCATCTTCTTTTACGTTTTCGGTTTCTGTGGTAAGCTTGACACCGCCGATGCCGACAATTAACTGATATTGATTTTCTTTCAGCTGCTTGACCAGCATATAGCCGAATTTGCCATTTTTACTGAATGTTTCGTTGCCGTCCCATTCTTTCTGCTGCTTGACAGTGGAGTCATAGACTACTTTACTGTCTTTTTTCTCGTGTTGGTTATAGAAAAGGATATAGGTCTTAGATCCATTTTCGAACAAGACATTATTTGGCGTTTCCTCTTCAACCTTAAAATTTGATGGCAAGTAGTAATCTATGTCTTTCGTACTATTATTCGTTTTCTCAGGCTGGCTTTCAAATGTATCGGAAACTTCTTTTTTTATTTCAGCCTTTTGTTCCGAATACGAGGCAGAACAAGCGCTCAGCAGAAATACTCCTACTATAACGAGCCCAAATGCCCTTCTGAACTTCATCATACTTTTTTCCCCCTTGCTAAGGACTTAACCACTCCGTTTCTATCATACCTTGCTTGTTTGTTAACTTACAAGGCTTCAAAAGCATTTTTTGTTGGAAATAAAGACATTTTTCAGAAATTTGTCGATAAATCTTTATTTTCAACTTATTTTTAGTTGGTTTCCAAATAAAAAGACAGCCTGTTTAGACTGTCTTATCGTTTTGCTTCGTTCTATATTCAAATTGACCTGCTAGCAGCTTCATGACATGTGTGAACATTTCGCTGCGGTTGATTTGTCCGTTTGTAAAAATCCCTACAGCTCCTTCATTTTTACTTACATTCTGTTTTTTGGCATACTCGTCCATCACGGGGCCCAGTTCGGAGCCTGCCAATAATTGCTGTGCTACTTCATCAGGGAGCGGAATCCTCGCCCCACCGGCGATAATCGGGTCCATCCCTTTCACTGCCAAAGCCCCCCAATTGCAAAGCATCAGTCCGTATGGCGTTTGCTGGACTCCGCCTTCGAGGCCGATGCCAATTTCCGCTCCCACTTTTTCGGCAGCCTCGATGGCTCTGTTGACAGCACCTTTGATGGTTTCCTCATCTGACATCGGCTGGTCGCTTACACCAGATTGTGCATCAATCGAGACAATCTCGAAAGCTGATTCTTTAAATGCTTCCTTTACTGCATTGATTTTCGCAGGATTCTTTGAGCCTACTGCCACTTTCATATACAATTCCACCTTTCATCCATGAAAAAGGAGCAGTGATCAGCTGCTCCTCATTACGAGTAAGAATATTTTTGAGTTTCGACCGTTATTTGTCTGGTAAGATTAACTATTATTTTTAATCGTTTCAACCGTTGTTTTATCAGCTGCCTTGATAAGTTTGACGAGCAATTCCTTCGCTGCCGCATAGTCATCGACATGGATCATGGATGCTGACGTATGGATATAGCGTGAGCAGATGCCAATGACCGCGCTCGGGATCCCTTGATTGGAAGTATGGACCCTGCCCGCATCGGTTCCACCCTGGGAAACGAAGTACTGGTAAGGAATATCATTTGTTTCAGCCATGTCGAGGATGAATTCCCTCATACCGCGATGCGTGACCATTGAGCGGTCTAAAATCCTCAGCAATGTTCCCTTGCCAAGTTGGCCGAATTCATTTTTATCCCCTGACATATCATTAGCCGGGCTTGCGTCTAGCGCAAAGAAAATGTCCGGGTCGATCATATTGGCAGCCGTTTGAGCGCCTCTTAGACCGACTTCCTCCTGGACAGTCGCACCGGAATACAGCATATTCGGCAATTGGATGTCCTTTGTTTCTTTTAGCAATTCGATCGCCAGGCCGCAGCCATATCGATTATCCCAGGCTTTTGCGAGAATCTTCTTCTCGTTTGCCATCGGTGTGAACGGACAGATCGGCACGATTTGCTGCCCCGGCTTGATGCCGATCCTGATGGCATCTTCCTTATCGTCTGCTCCGATATCAATCAGCATATTCTTGATTTCCATCGGTTTGTTGCGTTTTGCCTCATCCAATAGATGCGGCGGGATCGAGCCGATCACACCAGTAACCGGTCCATTGTTCGTGATGATCTGCACACGCTGAGCCAGTAGCACCTGGCTCCACCAGCCGCCAAGAGTCTGGAACCGGATCATTCCGTTTTTCGTGATCGATGTGACCATGAAACCGACTTCGTCCATATGGCCGGCGACCATGATTTTCGGTCCATCAGGATTTCCCTTCTTCACTCCGAACACACTTCCCAATTTATCCTGGATCAACTCATCAGAGTATTGTCCTAGCTGCTCGCGCATGAATTTGCGTACGGCATGCTCATTGCCTGGAGCTCCTGGCAATTCGGTTAAAGTTTTAAACAGGCTTAATGTTTGCTCGTTCATTTAACTGCTCCTTTTCACCAAAAAATTTAGTTTTGCTAAACAATATGTATATCATCCATTTTACAGAACATTCCCGATACTTGCCAGTCTTATTCCTGGCCATCCACCTATATAAGGAGTCATTAATCCTTTGCTCCTGCATACGGATTTGTTATGATGGAGATAACTTGAAATTCCATATATAACCTTGGAGGTACTTGACTATGAACTGGAAAGCCTTTGTCCTTGGCGTTGGCGCCGGCCTTGCTGGTGCGTATGCCGTAAAGGAACTTGCCTCACAAAAAGAAACAGTCTCAGCTGATAAAGTACTGAATGATGCAAAGGCCGCTTTTAAAAAATCCGGGCCCATCAGCGGTTCATGGATCAATATGACGGTCGAACCATACTCCAAACCGCCAATTGAATACCAGGTATACAAAGGCGGAATCTCACGCAATGTTGACGGCAAGGTTGAGCAATTCGAATTCATCGCAGATGCGTCAACAGGAGCAATCCTCGATGCATACCCATTAAATTAAACAAAATGAAATCCAGACCTGCCGCGGCAGGTCTATTTTTTTCTTTCAATGGTTTCAGTTTTTTTACCAGCCTCGTCGAACTTGACCGCCCTGTAAACCGAATCATGGTAAAATGTGAACCAGGCGTTCCTGCTGATTCCATATTCAAACCACTTCTGTTTGGCAAAAATAGAATCCATCGGGTAATCATCATATGCCATTACCCAGAGAGGGTTTTGATGGGCATGGGTCGGCATGATATCAGCCATATGGACCACGGTTGAATCCCCATCCTCAATGATCAGTATCGAATGGCCCTCACTGTGTCCTCCTGTGTGGACCAACTTGAGCGGCCCAAACGACCATTCTTCATCGAAAGCCTCAACCTGCTGCTCAATCCCCTGCCAGTTTTCTTTCCAGTATGTACTCTTGGAACGAATATTCGGATTGCGCATTTCATCCCACTCAATCTTCGAGGTGATGATTTTCGCATTTTCAAAAACAGGTTCCAGTTCACCATTGACCTCTTTCGTCAGCCCGCAGGCATGATCAAAGTGCATATGCGTCATAAAAACATAATCAATGTCAGAGGCTGTCAGCCCCAGGCTTTCAAGTCCGGCATCAAGGCTTGATTCTTCAAGGACACCAAAATTGCGTTTCTGCTTCTCATTCAGTTTCCCGTTTCCGATCCCGCTTTCAACCAGGAAATTCTTTCCCTCTGCCTGAATCAAAATCGGGTCTGTCCTCAATTCTATTTGATTTTTATCATTCACTTCATATTTTCTTGTCCAAAGCGCTTTCGGTACGACGCCGAACATCGCTCCGCCATCCAAGTGGGTCACCCCGCCGTTCAGCCACCTCAGCTTTACAGTTCCAAGCTCCAGGTTTTCCATAACCAATCCCCCTTTTTCTTATGATTGTAACACTTGGATTTTAAATTTTTAAATAATTCAGCTTCTATTTTTGGTTTAACAGGATTGGGGCGATCAATTTTGAGTGATCAATCAATCGGATTTCTTTTTATTGGCATTCCTTTTTATTAGCGATTTTTAAGATTTTAATGGCGAAAATAAATTTTTATTGGCCATTTTCAAAGGTTTATTGGCGAACTGGAAAATAACTTGCATTTTTTTTAATTAAAAAACCGGTCGATAAAAAATCTCCCGGTTTGTTCGTCTTCATTATTCAGAAATAAATTGCACTTCGCATCGGTAAATCCGGCTGCCTCGTGACGAGAATTTTTCTTCGTATTCGGTCATGATATTGCCTTCAAAATCGCTGTTGTGCAGGTCGAGGCTGACGTAATTCAGCTTCATGCCGTAATGTGAAAAGCTTACGAGCGAGTACTCGAACAGACCCTGATTATCCGTCTTGAAGTGGATTTCACCATTTTTCACAAGAATGGATTCGTATACTTCAAGGAAAGATTTGAACGTCAGTCTGCGTTTTTCATGGCGTGTTTTTGGCCATGGATCAGAGAAATTCAAATAAACCCGGTCGACATCCCCGCTTTCAAAATACTTGGCAAGTTCTGCTCCGTTCACATTCATCAGCTTGCAGTTTGGCAAATCTTCTTCAATCAGCCTGTCGAGCGCACTGACAATCACACTTTCCTGCAATTCAATACCAATATAGTTAACATCCGGATTGGCTCTGGCCATCCCTGTAATGAATTGGCCTTTCCCGGTACCGATTTCGATGTGGAGCGGCTGATCCTTTTCAAAAACCTCTCCCCAATTGCCGCGATGGCTTTCCGGCTCCTGAATCACTAAATTCGAATATTCATGCAATTTATCTTTAGCCCAAGGCTTGTTTCTTAGTCTCATACTGACACCTCTGTACTATTTTCATTCGTTTCAAACAATATCATGCAACCCAGCTGTTTTCAAGGTGAAATTTCTCCCGGCTGCATAAACGTAAAAAGGAATCCACAATCTATATGTGAATTCCTTTTAAAAGAAAGGGTGATCATTGTGCCTATAAGCCACCATGACCAGGTAAATTTATTAAAGGATATTTTAAGCAACCAGCATACTGACTGCTGCGGATCTGTTGCAGAGTATCAACAGTTGGAACGTCTGATCAAATCGCTGATGGTCAACACGAATGTGGATGGCAACATCAAAACGATTCTCCAGGATGTTTATCAGTACAGCCAGAACGGCGTCAATGCCTCTGACCTGGAACAGCATATCGAAACGAACCGGAATCAGTTATCCCAATGGGTGGATGATATCGGTCAATTCTCATAAGAAAAAATTAAAAAAGTCCCTTTAAAAAATCAATCCATTTTTCCATTTCTGGAATGCGGTTCTGGTTTTTATGCCATTGAATCGATGAGAGCGACTGGGCCAGCGCGTACCATTTCATTCGCAGCCTGAGGTTCTGTGTCAGGCTGATGCCGTACTTGTCCAGCCAGGCTTCCCATTCTTCCACTGGTATATAGGAATAAAGGAGAAGCCCCAGATCGATGGCAGGGTCAGCGATCAGCGCGCCGTCCCAATCAATTAAATACAACTGGTTGTCTTCGGTAAGCAGCCAGTTGTTATGATTCACATCGCAATGGCAAACCACTTTTTCTGCATAGTCGACACTGCCGACATTGTCGGTCAGGAATTTCATGGCATCAATGACTGCAGGCTTTGTACGAAGCTCCCAATCCAAGTCTTCATTAAGGGCTTGAAGGAAAATCTCGGGCTTCAGCGGGCTCTTTCCCAGCCTGGTAAGCATCCCAAGAAGCGGATCTGATCCATGGATTTTCTTCAAAAGCCTGGCCACGCGGTCATTGTTCATATCCCCGGGCTTCAGCTCGCTTCCATTCATCCACTGCTGCGCTGTTATAACATCTCCGTTTTCTAACCTTTTAGTCCAAACAAGCTTGGGTACGATTCCTTCTGCGGAGAGTACAGCAAGAAAAGGGGATGAATTTCGTTTTAAAAACAGCCTTTGTTCTTCATGCTGTGCAAAATAGGCAGCACCGGTTGCGCCGCCAGCAGGAACGATCTCCCAATCCTGTCCAAATAAATGTTCCAAAGTTAGTCACCTTCATTTATCACTATTTCCCTTGTGCTGAAAAACCGGAAATGGATTTTATAAAATCAAATTCACCGTTGTACTTATTATCGGAAATAAGAAAAGTGCAAGCACCTTGGTCAGCCCCGACAAGCGTTGGAGGGCCGTCCAGTGAAGTCGCTTTTTGACTTCATTGGACGTACCGAAACGTCTCGAGGGGCTAGGTGCTGGAGCTGGACACTAATCTAAAGTAAAGAAATTAAATATCTTATAAAGTAAAAAGACAGCTATTGATAGGAAAATACACACAATAGCTATCTTATAAATTTTATCCCCGAAGGCTCGGTACGTCAACCCCAACAACTTTAAATTAATATTGTGAAAAAGTTATCAAATCAAGGATCCAGCTATTTTGCCGCCACGAACAGTGAGCATGGCTCAAGCAGGACTTTATTTCCTTCCGTATGGCGAAATGGCTGTGCGGAGGCATTTTCATGATCAGCCAGGACATTCCATTTTGCCAATTCCGGGAGTTCGGCCAGCTGCTGGTGGAGTGATGGGTTGATCAGCACGAGGATTTTTTCCCAGTCTGTGCCTTCTTGAAGTTCATAACCGATCAACGGTGCAAGCAATGGCAAAAATGTCATTCGTCTGCGGATTTCTTCGCTGTCTCCCAGCCTGAAGGCTCCGTTCGCTTTTCGTATTGCGATGATCCCTTTGATGTAGTTGACATTATCCAGGTTGTCATCACGAAGATCCCAATCTAGCCAGTTTATTTCATCTGGGGACCGGTAGCTGTTGCCAACACCCTTCTTACTCCGGAAAAATTCCTGGCCGCTGTGCAGAAAAGGGATACCCTGGGCCAGCAAAACCATCGATGTTGCCAGCCTGTGCTGCTTTTTCAGAATAGCTTCATCCACGTCTGGTGTGCATATTTTCAGCTTATCCCACAATGTATGGTTATCATGTGACTCAATATAATTCACCGACTGGCCCGGCTGCAGGAACAGGCCAGCTTTCCGCTTGCCGATTCCAACGCTTCCTGCCATAACCTGTTTTGCAGCTTCCTGGTAGCGCTCATTGCCTAGAGCATATCCTCTATCATAAATATTGAAGGTACTGCCCTTGATGGAATCACGGAACCAGTCATTGAACTGCCCGATCCCCGGAAGCTTTGCCTGGTTGGCAATATTGGCTTTCCTATCACCAGGCAGCGGTGTGTTCAGGTCCCAGCCCTCGCCAATGATCATGACATGAGGTTTTACAACATCCACAGCCTTCCTGACAGCCGCCATCGTCTCGGTATCAAGGATTCCCATCAAGTCAAAACGGAAGCCGTCAACTTCATACTCATTAAGCCAGTAAAGGACAGAATCAATGATGTATTTCCGCACCATCAGCCTTTCAGAAGCAATATCGTTTCCCACTCCTGTTCCATTCGAGGGAAGGCCATGTTCATCATGACGGAAAAAATAACCGGGGACGATTTTTTCAAAAGGGGAATCTTCCCGGATGTAGACATGATTATAAACCACGTCCATGATCACGCCCATTCCCATTTTGTGTATCGCGGAAACCAGCTGCTTAAGTTCGGTGATCCGGTTATAGGGATCTTCCGGATCACTCGCATAGCTGCCATCAGGGGCATTATAATGGACAGGATTATACCCCCAGTTATAGGAGCTGGTAGTGTCCCTTTCATCCACACCTTCGAAATCATGGAAAGGAAGGAGCTCAATATGGGTGACACCGAGCTGTCGTATATAGGAAAGGCCGGTACTCTCCCCCAGCGGAGTCGCGGTGTCGATTTCCGCGGCGCCCAGGTACGTTCCCTTCCTGACAGCCCCACTGTTCGGATGCATCGTCAGATCCCTGATATGGGCTTCATAGATGATCGCATCCACCGGACTTTCCAATGGTGTATAACCGCTTGCTGTCCCCCTGGTTTTTGCAGGATCGACCACCACTCCATATTCCCCATTGACCGTTAAAGCGATTGCATAGGGATCAACCGCTTCTCTCCATTCAAGATTGATACACACCAGGAACGAATAGCGGTAAAGCTCGAGGTCCCGTTCTACCGAAATGCTCCAGACACCTTTTCCGGATCGCTTCATATTAATGAATTCAGGGTTGTCATGATCACCCTTGAACAGATTCAGCCTGACTTTCCCGGCGGTCGGGGCCCAAAGCCTGAAAATAGTGTTTTCAGGTGTATAGCTGACCCCAAGATCTTTTCCCTCGTAAAAAAATAAACTGTCAAATTCCTCTGTACGGATGACAGCTCCAATTTGCAAATCGGTTTCGCCGCCATGATCATCCGATATTTTATAAAGTTTGCCGATTTCCGGCCTTACACTGGTCAAGCAAATATATTTCACTGTCCCCTCAAGGAATACCTTTTCCTGGATTGCCAAAGGCAAATCAACGCCCTCTCCTTTGAGGCGGAACTCTTTGGAGTCACCATTAAAATAAGAATAAGGCAGCAAAACTGTAATCAGATCTACTTCATCAAGATAGGCGTAAAAGTCCCTTTCAATGGCAATCATTTATTTTCAACTCCTCGGTATGCCCTGGATTGTTTTTTCCTGTTAAAATCCTTAATGCTTTTGGACACACATGGATTTTCATCGGTGTATGCCCAATTGCTTCCCCGTCGGCATGTGCCAATACTCCCTCTGGTGACTCAATGGTGATGCTTTTGCCGGTATATTGCTCAACTTCCTTGAACCTTGTATGCTTTCCCCAGAAGACACTGGCGAATACCAGCAGCAGCTTCCATCGGGATAGGCGGTGAACGACTGTGACATCGAGAATCCCATCATCCGGGAGAGCTTCCGGAGCGATTTTCATGCCCCCTCCGTAGTATGGCTGGTTCGAAACGGTCACAAACCAGGCATCATCATAATGAAACTCCCTCCCGTCAATAATCAGATGAAGCGGGATGGTTCGGAAAGTCAGCAGTTTTTTTGCTAGGATATAGACATAGACGAGCCTGCCCAGTGAAACACGGTTCAGCAGCAATTTCATCCTTGACTCATTCGATTCTTTCGCGACAGCGGCATCAAAGCCTACACCCATATTATTCATGAAGTAGGTCTCTTGTAATTCCTTGTGCTGAATTTTTCCAATGTCAATTTCGGAAGTACGGGAATTGCTCTGGTGCATAACCAGACGCAAGGCTTCCGCTGCCTTTTTGGGAATCGAAAATCCCCTTGAAAAATCATTACCTGACCCGCCTGGTATGAAACCAATAATAAGATTAGGATACGCTGCCGCACCATTCACTACTTCATGCAGCGTACCGTCTCCTCCAACTGCCGTAATGACTGCCTGTCTGCCGGATAACTTGCGCGCGATTGACTCTGTGAGCTCTGACGCATGTCCGGCACGTTCGGTGAAAAAGGCAAGATACGGTATATCCATCGTTTCCAGCTCTGCCTCTACCTTTCTCCAAATCTCCCTGCAGCTCCCATTTTTCGCGTTCGGATTGACGATGAAATAGATTTTCTCCATATGATCAAACCTTTATCTATTTATTAGGTTCTTAACTTTGCAAATCTCTTACTTTTCTCCCCCTGGCCGGTTTTCCCATTCAAGTCTCCTGACTGATGTTGTCTGGCAAAACTGGAGCAGCACCTGTGCCGCTTTTAATTGCATATGCTTTAAAGGAGATTTCATTCCTCTCTGGGCCATGAACCATTCCTCAAAATTCCGTTTATCGATGAATTGCACGCCATATGGCTGCAGGGGATAATCGAAGTAGCCATTACGGCTCAGCAGCAATTTTTGCACAGGCAGATCGACTCCGTACATGTCAAAAAGAGATTTGACGATTTTTTCTGTCCTGTTCAAGGCAATCAGCGGATTGAGGATTTTCGTTTCCCTGCTTTTCGTCTTCTTAATCCAGAATCGTTCCTTCGACCCGACAAAAGCAGCATCCTTTTCTGCTTCAACAAATGAAATACAAATGGCTGCAGCAGGAGTGACGAGTACCAGTTCGGCTTCGACCGGCGCTTTTTTCAGTAAAAAGATAGGTTTATATAAAATGAGGAAAGTATCCGGAAAACGCTGAAGCAAAAACTTCAGGGTCGGATCATGGGTGAATTCTTTTGCGATAAATGATCTTTCCGTCAATGTGGAGCTCGCCCACTTCAGCTGGAATGGCAGCAATCCGTCAAGGAAATGCTGCTTCAATTCATCTTCCGTTTTAAACTTGCTGATTGATTGGAAGGTATCGGCAGACATCATTATATCCTGGTCATCGCTTTGTACCGGGCCCTCAGGAACAATTTCTTCTTCCTTGGCTGAACCAGGCTGGCGGATCCTGCTTTTAATTTTTCCAAAGATGGAATCAGGCAGTTCTGGTGATGATTCGTAGTCTTTAACTGGCTGGTCAGGACTGGTTTCCCATTTTTCCTTCAACCCCTCCCATTGCTTTTTCTTCAGCCGGACATATCTCGAAGGATAAAGATAAATATCCTGGGCATAGCGTGATACATAGTCTTGAAGTTTGATTAATTGTGCCATAGATTGACCTGCCTTCATTCCTGCTTCCGAGTGGATTTAATCACCGGAAGCAAGCGGGAATTGTTTGATTGGTTCATATTTAGGACTTTTCCCCAGATGGGTCTTGTACAAAACGACCCTTCCGGCCTGAAAAGAAAATTCTTTGTTTATAAAAGGGTTCACCGACTCAAGTGTTGCAGATGAAAAAGCTGCCTCCCCGTTCCATTTCCTGGCGATCGTGATATGGGGGCTGAAAGGACGTTTTTCAAGGGTGAAGCCTGCTCCGAGGCATGCGGAAAACACATCCTGTCTGACTTCCTTCAACTCCTGTGATTCTTCGAGCCCCGCCCAGAAAATCCTCGGAGCATCGCTGCGGCCGAAAATGCCCAGATGATTGATGTTTATGTCGAATGAAGTCCTTAACTTCATTACCGCTTCAATCCGTTCACTGGCAACTTTTATTTTGTCATCGGGAGCATTCCCAAGAAACGCCAGTGTGATATGCAGATCCTGAGGATGCACCCAGGTTTTGAATGGGAATTCTTCCTGCAGGTGTTCCATTTTGCTCTTGAATACTTCTTTGACTTCCCAAGGAAGTTCAAGAGCATAGAAAAAATGAGCATGCTGCCCCATTAATGATCAACACCCTTTCTCGTCCGCTTGAATTTATTGTAGCAAATGGCATGTGATATTGGCAGAATTTCCTTTTGAACTTTTCTAATCCCTACAAGTTGATAGGAATAGTCTTTTTTTATATGATAAAGAGAAGTTAACATTATTTTTCAATTGCTGATAATCAATTATTCACTTAGATGGAAATACTAAAGCAATCGAGTACATTCAAGGAGGCTATCTTATGAGAGTCGTTAATAATATTGCAGCATTAATCGGTGAAACACCGCTGGTAAAATTAAACCGCCTGGCACCTGAGGGCGGAGCATCAGTTTACCTGAAGCTTGAATACTTCAATCCGAGCAAAAGCGTAAAAGACAGAGCTGCTTTCAACATGATTGTGGCAGCAGAAAATGAAGGAAAGCTGAAGCCGGGCTCTACAATCATTGAACCAACTAGCGGCAACACCGGAATCGGGCTCGCGATGAACGCGGCGGCAAGAGGCTATAAAGCGATCCTCGTCATGCCTGATACGATGACGATTGAGAGAATCAACCTGTTAAAAGCCTATGGCGCCGAAGTCGTACTCACACCGGGAGACGAAAAAATGCCGGGTGCAATCAAGAAAGCAGAAGAGTTATTGAAGGAAATACCAGACAGCTATATGCCAATGCAGTTCGAAAATGATGCAAATCCTGATGCCCACCGCAAGTCAACGGCAAAGGAAATCATCGAAGCGATGAAGGAACTGAAAAAACCGCTTGGCGCGTTCGTGGCTACAGCCGGAACAGGCGGAACGATCACTGGCACGGGCGAGGCATTGAAAGAAGAATACCCAGACGTGGCAGTGCATGTCGTCGAACCAGCAGGGTCCCCTGTCCTGTCAGGCGGCAAGCCAGGAAAGCATAAACTGGTCGGCACAAGCCCAGGCTTCATCCCAGAAATCCTCAATCAAGATGTGTACGAAAAAATCCATAAGATCGAAGATGAAGATGCCTACGAAACCGCCAGAAGGCTCGCACGGGAAGAAGGCATCCTTGTCGGCCCATCATCAGGCGCCGCATGCTTCGCAGCCATCAATGTCGCAAAACAGCTAAAGCCCGATGAAGTCGTCATCTGCATAGCCTGCGATACCGGAGAGAGATATCTATCCAGCGATTTATTCAAGTTTGATGATTAACCATTTGAGGACTCGCCATGAGATGGCGAGTTTTTTTATAAGAGAATCATCCCTTTTTGGGGTTTTAGTACCCTTATGTGGTCAGTTCCTCTTGCATAAGGGTATCTTTCGGGCCTAATAGTACCCTTATGAGATCGGTTTCCCTTGCATAAGGGTATCTTTCTGNATTAATAGTACCCTTATGGATCGGNTTTNNCTTNCATAAGGGTATCTTTCGGGCTTAATGGTACCCTTATGTGGTCAGTTCCTCTTGCATAAGGGTAATGGTACCCTTATGGATTGGCTTTCCCTTGCATAAGGGTATCTTTCGGGCTTAATAGTACCCTTATGGATCGGCTTTCCCTTGCATAAGGGTATCTTTCGGTAACTCCCCATTCTATCCTGACAAATCAAAAACTGCAGACAAACAAAAGTTCGTCTGCAGCCTCTACATTTTGTCAGTACATGCCTTCTTATTTCTCTTTTTCCGTCTCTTCTTCTTCGTCTTCCTCTTCAAAAATCGTGCCTGAATGGAGTGTCACTCCGGACACGATTTCTTCCATTTCTGCCTGGATTCTTTCGGTGATTTCTTCCCTTTCTTCCGGAGACAGGGATTCTTTCGTATAGCCAAAAAGATAATGATCCAGGTCAAATTCTCTTAGCTTGCATTTGGTATGGAAGATGTTTTCTTGATAGACATTGATATCGACCATATCAAATTGGTCTTTCACATTTTCCGGGATGTAGTTTTGAATCGAGCTTATGTCGTGGTCGATGAACAGCTTGTTCCCCTCTTTATCCCTCGTGAAGCCTCTTACCCTATAATCAATCGTCATCACATCGGTTTCAAAGGAATGAATCAGGTAATTCAGGGCTTTCAGCGGAGTGATTTCCCCGCAGGTTGAGACATCGATATCGGCACGGAATGTACTGATTCCTTCGTCCGGGTGGAACTCAGGATACGTATGGACGGTGATATGGCTTTTATCAAGCTGCAATACAACATTATCCGGCAGCGGTCCTGGCGATTCATCATACGCTTCATCAGGAACCTCGACGACCGGCCCTTCGGATACGAGGATGGTCACACTGGCTCCCTGCGGCACATAGTCCTGCTTGGCCACATTAAGGACATGGGCTCCAATGATATCTGACACATGCGTAAGAATCTTTGTAAGCCGTTCGGCACTATACTGTTCATCAATATATTCGATGTAAGCTTCTCGCTCTTCCTTCGTCCTTGTATAACAGATGTCATACATATTAAAGCTTAATGATTTCGTGAGATTATTGAACCCATGCAGTTCAATATGCTGTTCAGGTGTGAATTTCATTTCCGTTCCCCCTGTTCGGTTTTCTGCTGTACATTGTCTGAATGAACAAAGCAGTCCTGGTGTTTTAAATATTTTTATGATACCCATTCCTGTCAAGAAAAAACAAAGCGAGCGATAATGGCAAACAGGATGGGTAAAGGAAATGAATTCTTACACACCTAAAAAACCTGCAGCTTTTAAGCCGCAGGTTCAGTATTAAATATTGCCGCATTGGCGTTCGATTTCTGTCTTGAAAAGGGTTTGAAGCTTCCTCGTGACTGTTCCTGGCTGCCCGTTCCCGACAGGTTTGCCAGCCACCTCGACAACTGGCATGACTTCGACAGTTGTACCTGAGGAGAAGACTTCATCGGCTGAGGATAATTCGTCAAGCGTGTACGCTCGCTCCTCAAAAGGAATGCCCTCATTCCTGCAGATTTCCAATACCTTTTGTCTTGTGATTCCATTAAGGATATGGTTATCAGCCTGGTGGGTGATGATCACACCGTCCTTGACAATTGAGATATTGGAATGGCTGCCCTCGGTCACAGTTTCTCCGCGATGGAGAATGGCTTCGAAGCAGCCTGCTTCTGCCGCTTTTTGTTTGGAAAGTAAATTTCCAAGTAAATTCAGGCTCTTGATGTCACAGCGAAGCCAGCGGATATCCTCATCAAGGATGGCACGCACACCTTTTTCCATCGGATCCACAGGGCGTGCAACCTTGCGCGTATAAGCGACAAAGGTTGGCGCTACATTTCCGCCAGGAAAAACATGGTTGCGTGGTGAAGTTCCTCTTGTGAACTGCATATACACGGTGCCAGTGTCCAATTCATTTTTTGAAATCAGCTCTTCCATTCTGGATAAAAGTTCTTCAGGGCTGTAAGGGAGCTTCATCCTGATTTTTTCAGCACTCTCTGCAAGCCGTTTCAAATGCTCGATTCCCGTGAACATTTTTCCGTTATACACACGGATGACCTCGTATACCCCATCGCCAAACTGGTAGCCTCTGTCCTCTATGTCAACCTTTGCTTCGGTCCTGTCCAGCACTTCACCGTCTACAATTACATATTCCACTCGCTTTCCCTCCTTGATTTTCAGTTACTTTGCCAATTCATAAATAGCCTGAGCATAAATCGCAGTTGCCCTCAGGAGATCCTCAACAATCATATATTCATCCTTCTGGTGTGCGATATCCGGTCTGCCAGGGAACAGCGGGCCAAATGCCACGCCGGATTCCAATGACCTTGCATAGGTTCCGCCACCAATCGAGATTAGCTCTGCTTTTTCACCAACCTGCTCCTCGTACACCTTTTTCAGGGTCTGGATCAGGAAATCATTTTCATCGACATGATGTGGATTGGAATTCGTGAAATTCTCAATGGCCAATCCTTCAGCATCCAAAAGCTGTTGCAGGGTTTCTTTCGTTTTTTCCAGATCCGTCGTTACCGGATAGCGCATGTTCAATCCGGCACGCCCTCCGTTCTCAGTGTTATATGAGAGTTTGCCGACATTGATTGTCAAATCTCCAGTGATATCATCTGCGAAGGCAACGCCCATTTCCTTGCCGCGTGAGTCCTTGCCCAGGTATTTCGCGGTAAACTGAAAGAACTTTTCGCTGTTTCCATCAAGGTTTAGTTCAGAAAGGAAGGCTGCCATATACAGGCCTGCGTTTTTCCCATTGTCCGGCTCCATGCCGTGGGCTGAAACTCCTTCGAGCTCAAGGACAAGCCTGCCGCTTTCGACGGTCGCCTTGCCATCCAATTCATTTTTCCGTTTAAATTCATCAAAGCGCTGGACAACATCTGTCTGCCCCTGCTGCACAGACAGCACGGCTTTTGCGTAATCCGGCACCATATTATAGCGGCGTCCAGATGAAAACTCGATTACTTCGGCATCAAAGTTCTCTTTTTCAATACCTGCCGCCTTGCATACTAAGTCATAATCAGCGATTCCTTTTTCTGCATAGATGATTGGAAAATCAGCATCCGGGGCAAATCCCATCGAAGGCATTTCTTCATGCTCAAAATAATGATCGACACAGCGCCAATCACTTTCTTCATCTGTGCCAACGATCATCCTGACACGCTTATTGAGGGGCAAGCCCAATTCTTTGACGATTTTCATAGCATAATATGCAGCCATGGTTGGTCCTTTGTCATCAATGGCGCCGCGGGCATAGATTTTCCCGTCGCGGATTTCTGCACCATAAGGATCGCTCGACCAGCCATCCCCTTCCGGCACGACATCGACATGGCAGAGGACTCCAACAATTTCCTCTCCCTGCCCGAATTCAAGATGGCCGGCAAGATTGCCAACATTCTTGGCGGTAAAGCCATCCTTTTCGCCTAATCGAAGCATGAAGTCCAACGCTTCCTTCACACCTTCACCAAGCGGCGCTTCAGGAGTGCTGTTTTCCTCATCAAGTACACTCTTGATTTTCAGCAGATCTTGAGCATCTTTGATCAAATCCGCTTTTCTTTTTTCTACTTCCATAGTCCAGTTGATGGATGTCATGGTCAAAACCTCCAAATGAGAGTAGTATGTATCTCTTTCTTTCCCCTGAAAGGAATAACTTAAGCGGGAAGATGTTTTTATTGTACCGCAAATCCCCACATCAAAACTTGAATATTATTTTACTCCTACTTTTCTTTATCCGTAAACTTTTTGGGTATGAAAAAGATCCTGATAAAATTTTTAAATTTTCTAATAACTGTCATATTTAGCTTATTTAACACCATATCGTTAAGTATATAAACCGTATAGAAGGAGGCAGATCAATAACTAATTGTTAAATTTTCATAAAAAACAGTGAATAATCTGGAATTTTATCAGATTAAAGTGTAAAATAGTCCAAAAGGTAGGACATCTTATGACTTCCTTTTTAAAATGGACGCAAAAGGAGCTGTCTGGAAAGAAGAAAACTACATACTTGAGGATTCGTCTTCAATCAACGTCGGTTGCAGGAATATGACAAAGGGGTTTAAAAAAGGATAGGGAGTGGTTGTTTGAAACCTTCGACTAACCGGATGATAAACCGCATCAAATCCATCTACATGTATATATGTCAGAATGGAACTGTCACAACTCAAGATCTTGTAGAGGAATTCGGAATTACTCCTCGAACCATCCAGAGGGATTTGAATGTCCTGGCTTATAACGACTTAGTGAAAAGTCCGAGCCGAGGTAAATGGACAACGACCCAGAAAAAAGTAAAGATGTCGTCTTAGTAGAAAGTCGAAACATAAAAGTAAATCCTCAAGTAGCACTTAACAATTAAATATAAGCAAAAAATCGCCGGGGGATCACCCTCGGCGATTTTTTATACTTCATAATTTTGCAACATATCCAATTCTTCGTCGGTAAGCTCCCTGTACTCTCCAAGCTCGAGTGTTTCATCAAGCTGAAGCGGGCCCATTGACAAACGCTTCAGGTAAACAACCCTTTTGCCAACAGCCTCGAACATGCGCTTCACCTGGTGGAACTTCCCTTCCGTAATGGTCAGTTCAATATCCGAAGTCAGGCCTGACTTTAAAATCACAAGCTCTCCGGGTTTCGTTTTGTATCCGTCATCAAGAGTGACACCATGTTTGAAGTCTTCAATGTCTTCTTCTGTCACTTCCCCCTCGATCACCGCGAAATACGTTTTCGGAACATGCTTTTTCGGTGATAGCAGCCGGTGGGACAGCTGGCCGTCATTCGTGATCAATAAAAGGCCTTCCGTATCCTTATCAAGCCTTCCGACTGGAAATGGCTCAAAGACCAGATCTTCCATCTCAAGCAGGTCGATGACAGTCTCATCATGGTTATCTTCCGTTGCAGAAATGACCCCAGGCGGTTTGTTCATCATTAAATAGATAAACTCGCGATAATGGATTTGCTCTCCGTTCAGAGTGATAGTGTCATTTTCAGGATCCACATGTTGCTTGGCATCTTTGATGAATTGGCCATTCACTTTGACAGCACCATCTTTTAAAAGCTTTTTCACATCTTTCCTGCTCCCATAACCAAGGTTGGAGAGCACTTTATCTATCCTCATCGTATACCTCCTCTAATTCACATGGGCATATGCCCATTCCATTTCGTTTTGCCATACATAGACTAATATCATACTTTACTTTATATTACGAGGAGATGACCTGAAAATGAATTATCGTCAACAAGGGCAAGGCTTGTACATCCCGCTTCCCGGACTGCCGGGCGGAGGCTATCCAGGAGGTGGATATCCGGGTGGCGGATATCCGGGCGGCGGATATCCGGGCGGCGGCCAAATAGACCGCATTGAACGGCAGATCCAAAGATTGAACAACCAGCTGGACCGGCTGGAGCGCAGGGTCGACAGGATTGAGCGCCGCCTGAATATCCGCGACAATGACCAACAGTTTTACTATTAGAATGAATTAAAAATGGCCTTCGTAACCGAAGGCCATTTTCCTATTAAACCGGCAGCCTTAATTTGCGCTTGATTTTGGTGACCCGATCCCCGAAGAGCCTGTCCACCAGTTTGGTCCGGAAACCAAGATAAAAATACACACCTGCACCAACAACAGCAGAAATTACGATGATCACAATTGACTGGAACTTGGCAGCCGGTGACAGGAACTGGACAAGCATTCCATAGAATGCAGCTGTTACACCTGCCATCAAACCAGAGAATACAAGAATAAGAATTATCCTTCTCGCCACAAATCCCATTGGATACTTTGCGAACTTTTTGATCACAAGCATATTGATGAGAATCGCAACAATATATCCTATCGCAGTTGAAATCACTGCCCCCTGTGTTTCAAACAGCTTGATTAACGGGATGTTAAGGCTTAATTTTACCAACAATCCCGTGAGCAGGCTTAAGATCGTAAAACGCTGTTCATTGATTCCCTGCAGGATTGCCGCGGTTACGGAAAATAACGCGAATAGGATGGCAACTGGGGCGTACGTGGCCAATACTTCTGTTCCGAGATCATTATGTGCATAGAAGACGGTGTACATCGGTTCTGCCAGAAGGGCAATTCCGACTGCAGCCGGCACTGTCAGGTACATCAGGACCTGGAATGTTTGATCAAGCTGCCTCCGCATTCCCTTCCGGTCGTTTTCTGTAAAAGCCTTCGTGATGCTTGGAACCAGTGTCAATGAAAAAGCCGTAGCCAGCGAAACAGGAATGATAACCAGCTTATGGGATTGGAAATTCAGCACCGAAAACGCGGTATTCGCTTCATTCTGGCTATTGCCAATTGCCATCATCGCTCTGTTGAAGGTCATCATATCAACAAACTGGAACAGCGGATTGGCTATCCCGACGAATACAAATGGAGCTGCATAAAGAAGGATTTCCTTATAAATATCCTTTAAGGAAATATCCATCGTCTTTTTATCTTCTTCCAGCAATTTATCCAAGTGCGGCTTTCTTTTTACCCAATACCATCCCAGTATTGCCAGACTGCCCAGTGCACCTATGAACGCCGCGAACGTGGCGACACTTACAGCTGTAACCATGTCGCCTTTCAGGACATTGAGGACAAAATATGCGCCCGCGAGCACGAAAATGATCCGGACGATCTGCTCGATTACCTGGGATACTGCAGAAGGTCCCATCGACTGATGTCCCTGGAAGAAGCCCCGGATCAAGCTCATGAACGGAACAACGATCAGCGCGAAACTGACTGCCCGGATAACCGTTGTCACATCATCTGCCGTTATTTTCGCATGATCTTCTCCACTAGTGTTCATGACAATATCTGCCAGACCAGGTGCCGTTATATACATGATCAGGAATGACAAAATGCCTGTCGCAAGCATGACTGCGACTCCTGACTTAAACAGCTTCCTGCCGACCCCATACTCTTCAAGAGCATTATATTTTGCTATAAATTTCGATACAGCCAGCGGCACACCGGCTGTGGCGATGCTTATGAAAATTGTATATGGAATGTAAGAGAACGAATATAAGGCGGTCCCATAATCTCCTACGATCGCAAAAAAGGGAATGACATAAAACAATCCCAATACTTTGGATAAAATCGTGCCAATCGTCAGTATGAACGTCCCTCGTAATAGCTTAGATGACATATAATCCCTACTTTTCAATCTATAAAATAAAATCAGTTTACAAACTTGTATTTTACCATAAACATTATCCGGCACTGTGATATTTATCAATGGATGCAGAAATTTCCTGCATTCCCTAGTTTACTCCTTCTTCAGGCTGACTGCCAGTTTTCAGGCTGAAGAGGTTTGAATTTCTCAGTCATGGCAATGTTTTTAAAGAAGAGATGCATTATAATAAGAAAAGTGCGTGACTGCATTTCAAAAAAGTGAAACGAAAAGTTGGTGAAGCAATGAAATACGATGTAATCGTCCTCGGCGGCGGGCCTTCTGGCTTGATGGCTGCGATTGCTGCAGGTGAGCAAGGTGCTAAGGTGCTGCTGATCGATAAAGGGGACAAGCTAGGCCGCAAGCTGGCCATCTCCGGCGGCGGACGCTGCAATGTGACTAATCGCCTCCCTGTGGATGAAATCATTAAACATATACCCGGAAATGGACGGTTCCTATACAGCGCGCTGTCGATTTTTAGCAATGAAGATATCATTTCTTTTTTCGAAGGGCTCGGCATCCAGCTGAAAGAAGAGGACCACGGCCGGATGTTCCCGGTCTCAGACAAGGCGCAATCCGTTGTGGATGCTCTTTTATCAAAGCTTAGAGATTTAAAAGTAGAAATAAAGACTAATACTCCTGTGGCCGATGTTCATTACAAGGATGGAAAAGTTGAAGCTGTCGAATTGAAAAATGGTGAAAAGATTTTAGCAGACAGCGTGATCATTGCCGTCGGCGGCAAATCCGTGCCCCATACCGGTTCGACTGGTGATGGGTACGCCTGGGCAGAAAAAGCAGGCCACACCATCACAACCCTTTTTCCGACCGAAGTGCCCGTGACCTCTTCCGAACCTTTTATAAAGGAAAAGATTCTGCAGGGACTTTCCTTGAGAGGGATTGCGCTCAGTGTCCTGAACCCTAAAGGAAAAGCTCTGATCACACACAAGATGGACATGATCTTCACCCATTTTGGCATCAGCGGGCCAGCCGTCCTGCGTTGCAGCCAATTCGTCGTCAAAGCGATGCAGAAATGGGATTTGAAAGAAGTCGTCATGTCCCTGGATGCCCTTCCTGACATGAAGGAAGAAGAAGTGTTCCAGGAAATCAATAAGTTGATAAAAGCGGAGCCAAAGAAAGCGGTGAAAAACTTGCTCAAAGGCCTTTTGCCTGAACGCTACTTGATGTTCCTGCTGGAGCGGAACGAAATCGATCCGGCCATGCAGGGCGGACAGCTGGGCCATGAAAAAATCAGGAACTTCGCGAGGTCAGTGAAGCAGTTCGAGTTCAAAGTCAATGGCACCCTGCCGCTTGATAAAGCCTTCGTCACCGGCGGCGGCGTATCCGTCAAAGAAGTCGAGCCGCAAACAATGGCATCCAAGAAAGCAGAAGGACTGTATTTCAGCGGTGAAATCCTCGATATCCATGGATATACAGGAGGATATAACATTACCTCAGCACTGGTCACCGGAAGGTTAGCCGGAAGCAATGCAGCCGGGTATGCGCTGGAGAATTAGAAATATGTATTTAGTGTTCATCACAGCTTGACGTGATGGACACTTTTTTTGATTATTTGCTGTTTTTTGTCCGTCATAACCTCGATGATGGACACTTTTGTTCAGTTTCAATCGGTTTTTGTCCGTCAGGGACTTGATGACAGACACTCTCTATGTATATGGGATGTCACAAATTGCTTTTTTCGTAAACTATGTTGTCATGGATAAAGGGTGATGGATTTAACTGCGAAAAAACGGCATATAGGGTAACCGATGAGCAAAAAATAAGCGGAAGTTTTCCGGTTATTTTTAAAATGAAGTTATTTTAAGCGGAAATAAGCGGAGTTTTTCCGTCTATTCAGTTAAAAGTCCCCAATTTTCGCGGTTTAAAATCAAATAAGCGGAATTTCTCCGGCTATTTCAGCAAGTTTACAACTAGTTTCCTAAATAAGCGGAATTCTTCCGGCTATTTATTTAGAAAAAATCTTAAAAATGCAGTAAAAAAGCAGCAATTTCTTAAAAAATGGTCTTACATAAAAACAGAGCCTGCTTCAAATCTCAGGCTCTGTACACAATCATGGCTGAAAAACAGTAAATCTGCTCTTCATCCTCTTCTTCGGGTATGACCGCGACATTGTATTTAATGTCGAGAAGTTTTTTTTCATCTAGCTTTTCAAGAAACACGTTCATATCCTGTTCGAGATCTTTTTCATGCTCATGATCAAACACTCTGACCTGGATCAAGGTAATCTTCCTTCCTTTTTACCATCCATTCTGGCCAGATTTTCAGAATTTTATAATTATGGTCGTTTTGTTTCTCCGCCCCAGCTCATCATTCCGCCAACCATGTTGCGGACTTTGTAGCCTTGCTCGTTCATATAGTGGCAGACGTTGCCGCTGCGTGCGCTTGAACGGCAGATGAAGATGTATTCCTTGTCCTTATCGAATTCGTTCATTCTTTCAGGAATTTCGCCCATTGGGATGTGCTTGGCTCCCGGGATCATGCCGGATTCAACTTCGTCATGTTCACGTACATCAACCATTTCAAGCTTTTCGCCTGATTCCAGTTTCTTTTGAAGTTCTTCAGTTGAGATTGTTTCGATTTTATTCATAAGTCATTTCCTCCAATTTTCAATAAAGATTTATCCTTCTTAAAGGATTCGATACCATAATGTATTTTCCCCTATCTATTATATAAAAACTCTTTTTATAATACAAAGAAAAAACCTTATGGGGTATTTCGCGTTTGCAAACAAAGGACCGCCACGGCGATCCTTTGCAAAATATTTAGTTAGCGACAATATTGACAAGCTTTCCTGGTACTGCGATTACTTTACGGACTGTTTTGCCGTCGATTTGCTCTTTAACGGCATCGTCTCCCATTGCGATCTGCTCAAGTGTTTCTCTGTTGGCATCTGCAGGAACCATCATCTTCGCTTTGATCTTCCCGTTCACCTGGACAACGATTTCGACTTCGTCATCGACAAGTTTGGCTTCATCATATGCTGGCCATGCTGCATATGTGATCGAATCGCTGTGGCCAAGCTTTTGCCAAAGTTCTTCTGTGATATGCGGCGCTATTGGCGCAAGCATTTTCACGAAACCTTCGACGTATGTCTTAGGGAGTTCCTCAGCCTTATACGCTTCGTTAATGAAGACCATCATTTGTGAGATCGCTGTATTGAAACGAAGTCCCTCATAGTCTTCAGTTACCTTTTTAACCGTCTGGTGGTAGACCTTTTCCAGGTTCTGGTTTTCAACATCCTTGATCTTCGAGCTCAGGCTGCCATTTTCTTCGACGAACAGGCGCCAGATGCGGTCAAGGAAGCGGCGTGAACCATCAAGGCCATTTGTAGACCATGCAATCGATGCTTCAAGTGGTCCCATGAACATTTCGTAAAGGCGAAGTGTATCCGCGCCGTGGCTAGCAACGATTTCATCCGGATTGACGACATTTCCTTTTGACTTACTCATTTTTTCATTATTTTCACCAAGAATCATTCCCTGGTTGAAAAGCTTCTGGAATGGCTCTTTCGTGTGGACTACGCCTACATCATAAAGGACCTTGTGCCAGAAACGAGCGTAAAGTAAGTGAAGTACTGCGTGCTCTGCGCCTCCGATATAAATATCAACAGGCAGCCATTGCTTTAATTTTTCCTTATCTGCAAGTGCCTGATCATTCTTCGGATCAATATAGCGCAGATAGTACCAGCAGCTGCCACCCCATTGTGGCATTGTGTTCGTTTCCCTGCGGCCTTTTTTGCCTGTTTCAGGATCCACGACATTCACCCAGTCATGAATATTGGCAAGTGGAGACTCGCCTGTACCAGAAGGCTTGATATCCGTCGTTTTAGGAAGAACTAAAGGCAACTGGTCTTCAGGAACAGCAGACATTGTGCCATCTTCCCAGTGAATGATTGGAATTGGCTCACCCCAGTAGCGCTGGCGGCTGAACAGCCAGTCACGAAGGCGGTAAGTGACCTTCTTCGTACCAATGCCTTTTTCCTCAAGCCATGCGATCATCTTGCTGATGCCCTCTTCTTTGTTCATGCCGTTTAGGAATTCAGAGTTAACGTGTTCGCCGTCGCCTGTGTAAGCTTCTTTTTCGATGTTTCCGCCGGCTACGACTTCCTTGATCTCTAAATCAAACTTTTTCGCAAACTCATAGTCACGCTCGTCATGGCCAGGTACTGCCATGATGGCACCAGTACCATATGAAGCAAGGACATAGTCTGCAATCCAGATTGGCATTTTTTCGCCGTTGGCCGGATTGATGGCGTAAGCGCCGGTGAAGACGCCTGTTTTGTCCTTCGCAAGGTCCGTTCGCTCAAGGTCACTCTTGCTCTTGATTTCATCGATATATTTTTCGACTGCAGCCTTCTGTTCAGCTGTCGTGATTGAATCAACAAGCTGATGTTCTGGTGCAAGCACCGCATAAGTTGCACCGAAAAGTGTATCAGGACGAGTTGTGAAAACCGTGAACGTTCCGTCATGTCCTTCGATGTTGAATGTGACTTCAGCACCCTCTGAACGGCCGATCCAGTTGCGCTGCATATCCTTCAGGCTTTCCGGCCAATCAAGCAAATCAAGGTCCTCAAGAAGACGGTCTGCATACGCAGTGATCTTCAGCATCCACTGTCTCATCGGACGGCGTTCCACCGGATGTCCGCCGCGCTCACTTTTTCCATCGATTACTTCTTCGTTCGCCAAAACTGTTCCAAGTGCCGGACACCAGTTAACAGCTACTTCGTCAATGTAGGCAAGGCCTTTTTCATATAGCTTAAGGAAAATCCATTGCGTCCACTTGTAGTATTCCGGATCCGTCGTGTTGACTTCCCGGTCCCAGTCGTATGAAAAACCTAATGCTTTGATCTGGCGGCGGAATGTATTGATGTTCTTCTCTGTGAATTCTGCAGGGTCATTTCCTGTATCCAATGCGTATTGCTCTGCCGGAAGACCGAATGCATCCCAGCCCATTGGATGAAGGACGTTGAAGCCTTGCATCCTTTTCAAGCGGGAAAGGATATCTGTCGCCGTGTATCCTTCCGGGTGGCCAACGTGAAGACCTGCTCCGGATGGATAAGGGAACATATCAAGAGCGTAAAACTTCTCTTTCCCTTTATCTTCAGTTGTTTTGAATGTTTTGTTCTGTTCCCAATAAGCTTGCCATTTTTTCTCGATTTCCTGATGGTTGAAACTCATCGTCAATGTCCTCCTGTTTGGTTTCGATTTATTTTAGCGGTTGAATTTATGCAAATAAAAAACTCCCGCCCCTGTAAAAGGGACGAGAGGTTATGTATGATCTCCCGCGGTACCACCCAAATTAGTGTGTAACACTCGCTTCATTCATCCTTAACGCGGAAAACGGCAAACGCTACTTTTGTGTTCACGTATGCGACTCAAAGGCGAGTTCGTGATGGATCCTGTCTGGCTTGCACCGGCCGCCAGCTCTCTTGCACAGGTTTTGCACCACTACTACTCCTTGTCGAAGTCTTTCGTTATCAATATAGAGTTATTGTAATAAAATTCCCTCGCATATGCAAGCGGGGATAGAATTTTTGATGATAGTGAGTAGTATATGCTTGTAATGCCTTTTGGTGCAGCCTTTTACATAAAGGGCGTGGACTTAAAAGACCCATCTGCAGATTCAGATGGGTTCTAGGTGTTTACTTTTCCGTTTCTGCGGCCTCTAAAAGCAAATCAACAATATGGACGCCTCTCATTTTGCCAGAGAGTCCTTCACGCTCAACCCCGAGCTTCATTTGAAGAAGGCAGCCTGGATTTGCGGTTACAATCGTTGTTGCATGGGTGGCCTTTGCCTCTACCATTTTGGAATCGAGGAGCTGCATGGACATTTCACTCTCGACGATATTGTATATGCCTGCTGAACCACAGCAACGGTCAGCATTCTGCATTTCCTGGTATTGAATTCCCTTGATGGACTGCAGCAATGTCCTCGGTGCTGAAGCTGTTTTCATGACATTGCGAAGATGGCATGAATCCTGGTACGTAATGATTTGATGCGGGAGCTTCAAGTCCACTTTTTCATGGAAGCTTACTTCGACCAGGATTTGGGAGATATCCATGATTTTATCGGCAAATGCCTGGGCTCTTTCCTTCCATTCCGGATCATCCTTAAGCAAGTGGTCATAGTCAACAAGGAAGGCACCGCAGCCCCCTGCATTGGTGATGATGAAATCGACCCCTGTGTCCTCGAAGGCTTTAATATTGCGGCGGGCAAGCTCCTTCGCACCTTCCTTTTCACCACTATGTCCATGAAGCGCTCCGCAGCAGGCCTGGTCCTTCGGAATGACAATTTCACAGCCTGCAAGCTGCAAGAGCTTCATCGTTGCATTGTTTGTTTCCAGGAACATCGTATCCATCAGGCAGCCGCTGAAAAATGCGACCTTATGCGTCTTCGTGCCAATTGCTTCAAGGTGCTCAGGACGATTTTTCATTTCCTTCATTGTCGGCACATGCGGAAGAACCTTTTCCATCGTTGCGAGCGACTCAGGGAACAGCTTCATCACACCTGTTCCACGCGCCACTTTCTGCAGGCCGGAACGTTGATAGAAGCCAATCAGTCCAGTCAGTCCCCTCATCCGCTCCTGATGCGGGAATAGACCTTTGAAGACAGCATTTCTGACCACTTTTACCGGCATTGAAAACTTCTTGTTTTGATTGACAATATCACGGGCATCTTCGAGAAGATGGCCATAGTTCACCCCTGATGGGCAGACCGGTTCACACGCACGGCAGCCAAGGCAAAGGTCAAGTGACCGTTCAAAATCCTCATCCGGTTCGATGACCCCATCGACGACGGCCTTCATTAAAGCGATCCGCCCGCGTGGTGAATGTGATTCCTGATAGCCCGATTCGATATAGGTCGGACATGTTGGCAGACAGAACCCGCAGCGCATGCAGTTCAATAGTTCGTCGTGGTTCATCTTTTCCTGGAATTCTGTCTGGATTCTCTGCTGTTCTTGAATTGTTGTCATTGTTAAACCACCACCCGTTTCCTGCTGTCCTTCGCGAATACCTTGCCAGGATTCATGATATTGTTAGGGTCGAGAGCCGTTTTCACTGCCTTCATAGCCGCAATTCCTGCTGCTCCTAATTTCAACTCCAGGTAAGGTGCCTTCATGACGCCAACGCCGTGTTCACCCGTAATCGTCCCGCCGAATTCAATCGCCTTTTCAAAGATTTCCGCAAATGCCTTCTCGACTCTTTCCATTTCATCATGGTTCCGTGAATCTGTAGCACATGTAGGGTGAAGGTTTCCATCTCCCGCATGGCCAAAAGTGCAGATATTCAAGTCATACTTTTCAGCAATTTCATTGATGGCATTAACCATTCTCGCAATCTCTGACCTTGGTACAGTCGCATCCTCCAAAATGGTCGTCGGTGCTAATCTCGCAAGTGCTGACAACGCACTTCGGCGCGCAGTCCTCAGTGCTTCAGCCTCAGCTTCAGTTTGTGCAAGCTGCACAGATACAGCCTTTTCTTCTTTACAAACTTCGGCAATCCTCGCCATGTCACGCTCGACCACTTCTCTAGGACCATCCTGTTCAATCAATAACACTGCTTTGACATCTGTCGGCAGCCCGATCTTGGCAAAATCCTCTACTACTCTCAAAGTCGGCTGATCCAGGAATTCCAGCGTAGCCGGGATGATTTTGCTGGCGATAATCTTGGAAACTGATTTAGCTGCAGCTTCTATATCTTGGTACAAAGCCAGCATGGTTTGTTTTGTCTCAGGCATAGGAATCAGTTTAAGTGTTGCTTCGGTTATGACGGCCAATGTTCCCTCGGAACCAACCAACAGCCTGGTAAAATCATATCCGGCAACATCCTTCGCCAATTTCCCTCCTGTGGTGATGATGTCCCCGTTTGGGAGCACAGCCTCAAGCCCAATTACGTAATCCCTTGTCACCCCATACTTCAACCCGCGGAGGCCGCCAGAATTCTCATTGATATTGCCGCCGATGGTTGATATTTTCATAGAGCTTGGATCTGGTGGGTAAAATAGGCCTTTGGGTTCGACGGCACGGATCATATCAAGCGTTACAACCCCTGGCTGCACAGTGACGGTAAGATTCTCTTCGTCCACCTCAAGGATTTTGTTCATATGTTTGAAAAGAAGCACGATTCCGCCTTCTGTCGGACAAGTGCCTGCACAAAGATTCGTTCCTGATCCGCGAGGGACAATCGGGATTTGGTTCTCGTTGCATATTTTCACAATCTGCGATACTTCCTGTTTGTTGCGTGGACTTACAACCGCGTCCGGCATTGATTGAAAATTAGGTGTAGCATCATATGAATAGACAAGCCGCCCCGTTTTGGAATCATCAAAATTGGCAGCAGTTACGATTGAAACGATTTTTTCTTTGACCGTATTTGTAAGCATGAGTGTTCCCCCTCCGTAAAGTTAAATAAAGCCATTCATCAGTTCTTGAAAATTTTGCTGTTCTCGCAGATAAAAGAAAGATTCAGCTTCTGGTTTCTTTACGACCGTAGCAGAGCCGATGGAAGAATGCCGAAGACTGACATGAACATAAGAATTTGAAAACAACAATCAATGCAAATTAGCGGAAATAATCATTTTTGTGAAGCGAGCTGTTTTGCGGATATATTATTTTTTCACCGAAAACAATCCCCCTGAAAAAGTCGATTAGGAATCGCTTACAAAATAGTGGTATGGTCATCAGATGACCATACCTCAAATTATAGAATGTTCATTAGGGCAATTTCAATATATATTTACATTTAGTAAAATATTGTTAAGGTAAAGTACCGCATAATGAATGAAATTTCCCGTTACTTACCAATAAAAATTATTATTGATATGGGATAAAACTGTATAATGAGAGTCAAGAGAACGAACTTTGGAGGATATACCTTGCAATACAATAAAATAAAACCTAAGAAGATATATGAAGAAGTCGCAGAAGCAATCCACACGATGATCAGTTCTGGTGAATTGCAGCCAGGGGATAAATTGGATTCTGTCCAGCAGCTGGCGGAGAACTTCCAGGTGGGCCGTTCTGCCATCAGGGAAGCATTGACAGCTTTGAGAGCGATAGGGCTCATCGAAATCAGGCAGGGCGAAGGAACATATGTGAAACAGTTCGAGTCTGAGCAAATCAGTTTCCCTTTATCGACAGCCATCCTGATGAATGCACAGGATACAGCTCATCTGTTGGAAGTAAGGAAAATTCTTGAGGCCGGTACCGTCTTTTCCGCTGCAAAGAAACGGACAGAACACCAGCTGCAGACAATAAAGGAAGCGCTCGAGGAAATGAAGAGTGCGAGTGGTGATGAGGAGCTTGGTGAAAAGGCAGACTTACAATTTCATATGGCCATTGCTGAAAGCTCGCATAATCCATTGTTGATCAGCCTGATGAACCATGTTTCAGGACTGATGGGAGAAACGATGAAGGAAACACGAAGGCTCTGGCTCTACTCGAAACAAACTACAACAGATCGCCTCTATGAGGAACATCATGCTATTTACGAAGCGATTAAGGACCAGGATGCAGAAGAAGCAAGGCGTGTGATGCTCAGCCATATCGAGAACGTCGAAATGATACTCCATAAATACATAGACCAGGCAAAAAATTAGGGAATAGATCATATTAATTCAAAATAAGCTGGCAACCGAAAAGGTGGCCAGCTTATTTTGATTATTGTATCGTATACCCTCCGTCGATGACAGCAGCCTGGCCAGTGATTCCTTTTGCTGCATCACTGGCGAGGAACATCACATAGCTGGCGATTTCTTCGACAGCCAGCAGCCGCTTTTGCGGCACGAGCGGGAAAATGACTTCTTCAAGCACTTTTTCAAGCGGGACATTCCTTGTTTCTGCAAGGCTTGAAAGCTGATTCCGCACAAGCGGTGTGTCGACATACCCGGGGCAGACTGCGTTCACTGTGATGCCATACTCAGCCGCTTCGAGTGCAGCTACCTTCGTCAAACCAATGACTCCGTGCTTGGCACTGTTATAAGCTGCTTTACCGGCAAAACCAACTAGCCCATTGATGGACGCCATGTTGATCACCCGGCCAGAACCTTGCTCTTTCATGACTGGCAGCACATGCTTCAGGGCTACAAACGGAGCTGTCAGCATCACCTTGATCAACAGTTCGAATTTTTCAGTAGGAAAGTCTTCGATCAGGGAAACATATTGCAGTCCGGCATTGTTGATGAGAACATCGACACGCCCAAAGTGCCTAACGCAATTCTCAACTGCCTGTTCAATGTCTTTTTCGCTCGTGACATCACATTTTAAACCCGCTGCTTCATATCCAGTTTCACGCAGGCTGGCAGCTGCTTTTCCCACAGCTTCTTCCTGTAAATCCGTTAAAAATACCTTCGCGCCCTGCTGAGCAAAACCACGTGCGATCTCAAATCCGATTCCCTGGGCGGCACCGGTAATCAGGATTACTTTATCTTTTACCATCGGGAAACTCCTTTCCTTAAGGCTCTTTTCTAAAACTTTGTTGCTGTATGCTACAAAATAGGGTTGAATTAGTTAAGATTGTTCACACAATTCACGACTATTATGAGAAAAGAGCTTGCAAACTTAGTACCGACCTACACAATGGCTATTATCACGTTAAAATCGGCTTTAGGATTTTAACAACAATCTTTACGAAAACAGCCTTCCTTAAATACCTAATCCTAGAGAGAACAGAACAATCGCGATGGCCACGCCAATCAGCGGCACAATGACAGTCACGGCTGCGACTGGATTGTATGCATCCTGATGGGACTCGCCGCAGATGGCCCGGACAGTCGTGACCACATAACCATTATGCGGCAGGGAATCAAGTGCACCGGAGGAAATGGCTGCTACCCTGTGGAGGGCTTCCGGATTGACGCCCATATCCATGTAATGAGGTGCGAGCAATGGAAGCGCAATTGCCTGGCCTCCTGAAGCTGAACCAGTCATCCCGGCAATAACACTGACGGCAATCGCCGCCCCGATCAACGGGCTTCCCGGGATATTCGTCATCGCATCAACCGCTGTCTGGAAGGCCGGCACTGCCTTCGCCACACCGCCGAATCCGACGACTGCAGCCGTGTTGCCGATTGCAATCAAGGCACCCATCGTTCCTTCTGAAAGTGCTTCCCAGAAATTTTTGAAGTACTTACGATTCAATAAGTAGGCAGATACAACGCCACCCAGCAAAGCGATGATCAGCGCTGATTGTTTCAATGAATCATGGAAAACGAAGGAAATCACCAATACCACAACCAAAGGAATCAGCCCCATTAAAGGATGTGGCAGCTCGCGTTTCTCCATCGTCGGGTCTGTCTTTCGCGCTTCAAATTTCTCCCCCTTTGCGACGGCCTTTGTGATCATTCGTTTCAGCCACCAGTAACCAAAAATCATCATGAAGACGGCAACGATGGCGCTTACCTCCCAGCCTGCAAGCGGAGAAGTATTAAGGAATTCAATCGGGATCCAGTTCTGGATCTCCGGAGAACCGGCAGACGTCATCGTGAAGGTAACCGACCCGAAGGCCAATGCAGCTGGAATGAAACGCCTTGGCAGATTTGCCTGCCTGAACAAGCTTAAAGCCATTGGATAAACAGAAAATGCTACGACAAACAAGCTGACTCCGCCATATGTCAATACGGCACAGGCAGCGACAATGGCTAGCACAGCATACTTCATGCCCAGCTTATCGACAATGAATTCGGACACACTGTCAGCCGCGCCACTGTCCTCCATTACTTTTCCAAAAATCGCCCCGAGCAGGAACATCATGTACCATGCAGTAACGAATCCCGAAAACCCAGTCATATAGTTCCCAACAAAGTTGGCCGCGCCTTCTTCAGCCAGCTGCGGAAACAGTGGCATCCCGCTCAACACAGCAACGAACAACGCCGAAATCGGCCCGACAATCAGAAGGTTCATGCCCCTCATCGTCAGATAAATCAATAAAGCCAAACCGCCAATCAATCCAATCATACTCAGCATACTTTTTCCCCCTTGTATTTTTTAAATGAAAACAACCGCAAACTGCCCTCCCTGTCCTTCGAATTGATAACGCTTACAAAAAGATTGAATAAAATTGCTGTCTTATCTTATTGCAACTATCGTGCCAACTTTTCATTGCGGACGGGACCGTTATTTTTTATAATTTTCAGTCATTTATTTCCGGATTTCCGGACTCTATTAATCTTCTATTCATCTTCCTTAATAGAGATTTGCTTTTTTAACCTGTCCTTCTCCTGTTGATTAATAACATTCATACAGTGAAAACCCACCTTAATTTTGCTAGAAAACAAGGAAGTCCGGAAACTCGGACAGCATTCCGAATTTCCGGACTACAAGAGACCGTATTTATTAAGCTTTTCATACAGTGTGGACTTGCTGATTCCCAGTTCCCTTCCCACCAGGACTTTGTCGTCATGATTCCTTTCAAGACTTTGCTTCAGTACCCATTTTTCTGTTTCTTCAACAATATCCTTAAGCTTCTTATTGTTGAAACGATATATGGCAGTCTGTGTTTGCAGGTAATCCGGCAGGGAATCCATGGTGATTTGTTCTCCCTTTGTCAAATGGACCGCAGCTTCGATGACATTTTGCAATTCGCGGATATTCCCCGGCCAGCTGTAGGATTTCAGAATTTCCATCACATTCCTTTCCATCCCTGCAATCCGCTTGCCTAACCGGTTCGTGACCTTGTCGATAAAATAGGCGATCAGGAGCTTCAAGTCTTCAGCTCGCTCCCTTAATGGAGGGACACTGAACGGTACGACATTGATCCGGTAAAACAGATCCTCCCTGAACCGCTTTTCCTCAATCATGTTCTCTAGCGGCCTGTTGGTGGCAGCAATTATCCGTACATCAACCGAAATCGATTTCGTTGAACCAATCGGCTCAATTTCCCCATCCTGCAAGGCGCGCAACAGTTTAACCTGCATGCTTAACGGCATGTCCCCAATCTCATCCAGGAAGAGGGTGCCGCCATTGGCCAGCTGGAATTTCCCCTTCTTTCCTCCCTTTTTCGCGCCTGTAAACGCTCCTTCTTCATAGCCAAACAACTCGGATTCCAGAAGGTTTTCGGGGATGGCGCCGCAGTTCACCTTGATGAAAGGCTTCTGGCTTCGGCTGCTTAACTGGTGGATACTGTGGGCGAACAGTTCTTTACCTGTTCCGCTCTCTCCCCTGATCAAAATCGAAATATCGCTGTTTGACACCATTTTCACTTTATCTTTTAAACTGACAATTTGCTGAGATTCGCCAAGAATGTCATCAAGCGTATATTTCACGCCAGAATCAATTTTCTGGATGTATGGCTGCATCCTTGTGAGCAGGCTTTTCACATGGCTGTCCATTTTCATCCATTCCTGAGTATCCCTGAAAAACACGGTCCCAAATGCAGCTATAACCTCTCCATTTTTTATGATCGGGACCCTGTTGGCAATCATGTAATTGCCTTTGATGTACTGCAGGTCTGCCAGTTCTTCCTTGCCGGTCTGGGCCACAATATGCATCCTGGTATTCTCGATGACTTGAGTCACATGCCTGCCTATCGTTTCTTCACGGTTGACTTCAAGGAATTCACAATAATTATGGTTAATATAAATGATCCTTCCTTCCCGATCTACGACCACAAGCCATTCAAACGCATTCTCGACAATCGTCTCAATAATGTCTGCTGGAATATGCAGAAGCTTCGTATTCATAATCCGCCACCTGGTTTTTCTTTTGATTTTATCATATTTTTCTGAAAATAATATACAACATGAAAAAAGCACCTGAAACAAAACAGGTGCTTTCGCCTACATTAACTGCATGGTCGTGATGCAGGTCTGGTCATTCTCAAAAGTGGATATTTGAGATTCAACACTTTTACCTTCAGATTCAATCCTTGTTTTGAACTTGTTATCACGTGGAAGCCATAAATCGATGAATCCATTCTGCTGGGACTTCATCTTTTCGTCAACGATCACGTTTCCGTCCTCATCCTCAATATATACATCAAACTCTTTTTCAACCAATTCACCTTGACAACCTGTCAAGCTATGATTCGTTCAAGGATGGGTCTGATTTTCATAAGGTGCGATTGAGACGAAGAAGTCTTCTTTCGAAATGTCATAGACTTGCTTGTCCCCTTCACTGTCCGCAATCGTCAGCTCATGTGAGGTGATGGAAGCATTGTGGCCCTTAATCTTGCCTGTGCTGTAATCACTCACCAATTCCTTGATGTTTTGCTGTTGTTGTTGTTCAGGTTCAGCCGATTCTTCTCCGCCATTGCCATTGCAGGCAGTTAACAAACCAGCAGCCAAAAACACAATTCCGAAGATTTTAAATTTCAACCCATTCACCCCCTTATCTTTCAAAATATGATTATATCTTATTTTAAATGTAAAATATGCATTTTTCATCGAGAAAAAATGCATATATTGTGACCAATTAAAAGAGGAGCCGGACATCTAGCCCAGCTCCTTCCGTTATGCTTGTGCAGCAACATTGTGAGATTCCTTTAATTTACGGTCATAAATTACGGTAGTGAAGATCCCGGCGAACATGATCGCAATCAGGACTGCGAATAACATGGGCATACCGTACAGGTCGACAAGGATTCCGCCCATGAGTGGCCCGATCATCCTGCCGCCAGTAGCGGTGCTGTTGACGATTCCCTGGTAAAAGCCTTCCCTGCCTTTTGGAGCGAGGTCATTAGCGATTGTTGGTACAGCCGGCCAAATCAGCATTTCCCCGATCGTCAGGATCACCATGCCAGCAACGAATCCTGAGAATGCATGAGCTCCTGCCGCCACCGCGTAGGAAACCATGAAAATGACCATTCCGATGATGATCTGCAGTTTCAGCTTATTCTGGAACGGCTTGATCAGCCTGTTCACGACTGGCTGGCCAAGCACGATCAATGCACCGTTAATGGTCCAGAGGATACTGTACTGGTTCAGGGAAATGTTCAATTCCTGAGTGTACGCTGCAATCGTTGTTTGCCATTGGACGTATCCAACCCAGCATAGCAAATAGCCGACAGCCAGGATCAAAAGCGCATACAACTTGGTATGGCTTTTGATCATGCCGTTTTCCTGGAGGACGTTCGTTTGCTTCGCAGCCCTGGTGTCAATACCGCGATAGCCCAAAATAGCAATCATCATGAAAATCAGGTACATTGCTACGTTCGCTATGAAAATCAGCTGGAATGAATAGGATGCGACGAGTCCGCCAAGCGCTGCTCCAACAGCAACTCCGAGATTCTGAGCCACATAAATGGCGTTGAATGCTTTACGGCCGCCTTCTTTCCAGACCGACCCAGCCATTGCGTACATCGCCGGAAATACGATTCCAGAGCCAAAACCAACCAGTGTCAAAAAGAAAATATACTGCGGCCATCCCGGCCAAAAAGTCAAGCCGAGCAGTGCCACGATCGTAATGCTGATTCCAAGAATAATAGACTTGTAACCGCCGATTTTATCAAAAAGACTGCCGCCAAAAAGATTGCCGATTACGCTCGCAGCGGAATTCAGCATCAAGACGATGCCGGCAACAGACAATGATTTGCCGAGGTGATCATGTATATAGATTGTGTTCAAAGGCCATAAAAAAGAGGAACCAGTAACATTGACTGCCATCCCAATAATCAAAAGCCACAAGGCTCTAGGCATGAAAAACGCCTTCTTTCATTCTATAAGTTTCGAAAAAACAAAAAGCGCAAGCGCCTTGTTCAGCCCCGACAAGCACTGGAGGGCCGACCAGTGAAGTCGTTCTTTGACTTCATTGGGCGGACCGAAATCGAAAAGTATAGCCGACTGTCCAGAAACGCAGAAACTGGAAACTCCGACAAAGAAGCGCTTTTTGCTTCTGCCGGCGGAGTTGAAGTTTCGGAGTTTCTAGGAGGCGACACTAGACAAGTGACTCGAGGGGCTAGGCGCTGGAGCTGGATTAAGAAAACATATACAGCAACCCAAACAGCATATAATTTTAATTTCCTACACAATACCAAAGTAATTCTAGAGCTTTTCACAATTGGTTGCAATAGGAATTTATGCAGAAATGCGAAGTTGAAATTTTCTATTTTTTTTGAGTTGGAATGAGGGAATTACTTTTGTTTTTTAGTCCGCGGAAATATGAGAAGGAATCACGGAATAATTTTTTTTGGGGATGCATTCAATTATGCAGAATCGACGTCAGTTTCTCCAAAAAAACGTGGTATTCCAGAAATTTGTGAAAACAAATCCTGGATTATTGACACCCACCCCATTTTCTGTAAAACTAAAGAAAACACCGTACAAACTAGCATTTGCACAGTGTTTTCCTATTTATCTATTCTCTGAATTTACTATTCTCTATTTTTTTGGAGCTGGCTGTTGGGCCGGGAAGTAACTGTTGATTGCTTTGTCTTTCTTCTTGAAGTTATCTTTTTCGTCGTAAACAGCCTTCTTCACCTTTTCAATCTCTGTCTTGAGCTCTTCTAAATTGACGCCTTTCCTGGTCAATTCTTCGATGGCAATATTGATTGCCGCGTTTGATTCTTCAATTGAAACCCTCAATGAATCCATGGCTCCCTGCGGATTATGGAATCCAGCCGAACTTTCAGCCGCTACAATATCCCAGAACCATTGTCCTTTCCTGATGTGCTCCTGCGCCTGCTTGATCTTTTCTTCACTTACTCCTGAGGTAATCATCTTATTCACGTAATAGTGTGAAGTAATCGAAATATCCTCGGCCTTATGAAGAGCTTCCATATGTGTTTCCTGGATTCCCATTACGCGATCTTTCAGCTCATCAATATCCCTGTTGCTATGGCAGGTTGCGCATGACTGATCCATTGTCTTCAGAGGAGACGTCCACCAGTGTGAACTGATTTTCTTTTTGCCGTCGACCCTGTCATATGGCATGTGACAGTCTGCACATGTTACTCCAGCCTCGCCATGCGGACCTTCGATATGTGTCTCAAAGTCAGGGTGCTGGGACTTCAGCATTGGTGTCCCAGAAATATTGTGGACCCAGTCCTTTTCGAAACCTTGTTCTTTGGCGGTAGTCTCATAGTACTCATACATGTCTTCAGGCTTGAATCCGTTTGCCCAAGGATAAGTAACTTCACTATTGTCAGCAGCAAAGTAGTACTCTACGTGGCATTGGCCGCAGACATAGTTCCTCATGTCATTCTTGGTTGGGTTGGACATGTCGATGCCCTGTGATTCCATTGCCTTGATGAAGCTTGGGCGGGTGACACGCAAGTCCATCGTCTGCGGGTCATGGCAGTCTGAACAGCCGATTGGCGAATGGCCCATCGCTTCTGCTTTCGGCCAGATATCCTGGTTGAAATTGCCGCTCCAGTAGTCATCACCCATTTCCTCGATCATGTGCGGTACGGCAGTCGACTTACAGGTTAAGCATGAACCGACTGACTTGTCAGTGATCCGCGCGATCGCACGGATATCTTCATTTGCATAAATATGACCACGGTCCTCATTGTACTCGGTCGCAAACCCATACCCGTTAAAAAGAACAGGCAAATACGGCTCCTTATCATGGTCGAATTTGCTTCGTTTAACAGAACCGCTGTATTTCGTATCTTCCATTTTTTCATTTTGCAAATAACTGTCATATTGTAGCGGAAAAAGGTCCTTGAAGGCCTCATTGCTGATTTCATCCTTGCTTAGCCCCGTTTTCAGCTCACTTGCGGAAGTCGCTTCTTCCTCTGAGCCGGAGCAGCCTGTTATGATGAGCATGACAGCCGCAAGGAGCAAATATGCCCAGCGGAAATTTTTAGCCATTGTTCATCGTACCTCCTTTTTTCTCTAAAAGCTCGCCTGGTTTCGGCGGTTTAAAATAATCTTCTGTCTTGAAGCCTTTGCCGTGCGGAACTGCCTGGTGGCAGCTTGAACAGCTGTCCTTTGCATCGTGCGAAACATTTTCCAGCGTGTTTTCATGGCAGCTGATGCAGTTCTCATTGATGACTTCGTCAGAGCTTTCCGTTGCGTGGAGCACCTTCGGGATTTTCGCTTCCCCCAGCGTATTGTAGTACACATGGGTCATGCCCGCCTTTGCCTTATAGGTGTATTTTTTCACCATGTTCTCATGAGGCAAATGGCAGTCCCCGCAGGCCAGCCCGGCGTGGTTGGAATCGGAAAACGAGTCATGGACCTCTGTCATGATATGGCAGCTTGAACAGAATTCAGGTGAATCCGTATAAGCGAGTGTCTTGACCGTGACGACAGAAACAATGATTCCAGCGAACACACCAATGAATAACAGCATCTTCTTGTCTATTCCCAGCAGCTTTTTCAGCATCTCTTTCACCTCCCTTAAAGCAAACTACTAAAAACTGTCTTCGCATTCGTACTCACATTGTTGTTACGAAAACAGCCTTATTAAAACACGAATGTGCTTTAACCAAGGTCATGGTGAAACTTTCTCCTGGATCAGAGTGATTAAATCTTCCTCCGTGGTCGGGCCGGAAAAACGCTCGACAATGATACCGTCCCCATCGATGATGATGGTCTCAGGCTGTCCGATCACATTGTAATTCTTCGAAATCTCTTCTTTCGTATCCAAAAGATACGTAAGGCTGGATTTGCTTTCTCCGATGTATTTCTCCATCCGTTTTTTCGATTCGCCTTTAGCGAGAATCAACAGCTTTGCGTCCTTATATTCTTTGCCGAATGCCTCCAGTTCAGGTGCCTCATCAATGCATGGTGCGCACCATGTCGCGAAAAAATTGAGGACGACCGTCTGGCCTTTAAAATCAGACAGTTTATAAGTTTTGCCGTCAATATCCTTCAGTTCAAAGTCGATCGACTGGTCACCAGGCTTGGCGGATACCTTCCCGCCCAATCCGCTGACCAAAAAGCCAAGGACCCCAATGACAGCAGCAATCACGATGAGTGGAACGATTTTTTTGCCCATTTTCATCACCCGCTTTTTAAAAATCTGAGTTCCATTCTTCGAGTAGTTCAAGCTCTTTTTTCAGCTGCTTCTGGCGGCGGCCAAGCACAACGACATACCCCGCAATCAATGTCCAGATCACTGTATACCCCATGAATAAGTAAGTCATTTTTCATTCCTCCTTAATTATTAGCCCGCAAGCTTTTCGATTGCTTTTGATTTCGCCTTTTTGACGATATGCCTCATCTTTTCAATTTCGATGCCCTTTCGCATCAGGAATGTATAAAGCAAGGTGATGGTAAAAATCGAGAACAGCAAGGTGACAAGCATATCCGGCTCGATTCCGCCTCCTGACTGACTTTTGCCTTCACCGAATACAATTGGATGAAGCTTAGTGTTCCACCAGCGAATCGCCATGAAGACAATCGGCACATTGATGACACCAATAATGCCAAAAACCGCTGACAGCCTGGCTATTTTTTCCCTTGAACCATCCATCTTGCGGACGAAAAGATAGGCGACATAGATGAACCAGAGGATCAGCGTTGTCGCAAGGCGTGGTTCCCATGTCCACCACGTATTCCAGCTTGATTTTCCCCAGATCATCCCAGTGATCAAGGTGATCGTGGTGAAAAGGACACCAATTTCAGCGGATATTCCGGCATTGATATGATGCTGAAGCCTCGGCTTGATCAGTACCCTGACACTGTGATAGCCAACGACACCAAATGCGAGGAATGCGACCCAGGCACTGCCAACATGGAAGTAAAATATTTTTTGCGTGGCACCCATCATCTTTTCGACAGGCGACCAGATAAAAATCAGGTAAAGCGCGATAAAAAATGATGGTATCAACGTAAAGAGCAAAATCCGGTCTACTAAACCAGCATTCTTTTTCATCAAGACCCCTCCATAATAAATTCAAATAATAAAAAGCACGCTGCCAGGAACAACAAATCGTAAGCAGCCATCAAGCTAATCCATGACGCTGCGTCCGCAATCATTTCATTTCCCAGAACGATTCTTGTCGCCTGGACTCCGGCAATCAGCAATGGGCTTAAAAGTGGCAGCAGCAAGACCGGCAATAGCATTTCGCTGTTTTTGGCATTCGCTGACAGGGCAGCCAGGAATGTGCCGACGATGATAAAGCCCAGTGTTCCAATGACAACAATAAAAATGAACCAGCTTAATTTTCCAAAAAAGCGGTAGTCGAACAGCAGGAACAGCACCGGGATGCTTACCAACTGAACAGCCGTGACAAGGATGAAATTCGCCAGCACCTTCCCAAGATAAATACTCGAAGGATCAATGGGCGCCGCGCGCAGTCCAGTCAGGGCATCATTTTCATGCTCCGAAAGAAACGAGCGGTTCAGGCCAAGGATCCCTGAAAACACGGTGATCAGCCAGACCAAACCTGGAATGACAGCCTTCACCATATTGTTGGTTGGATCGAAGGCAAAGCTGAAGATGAGGACGACGAGACTGGAGAAAATAATCATCATCCCAATCGTCTGCTTCGACTTCACCTCATTGCGAAGGTCCTTGCTGGCAATCGTCCAGGCATCGCGGAAAATTGACATCATGAGCTTTTCACCTCTGCTTCATACCATCGCTTCATCTCTGCCAGGCTGACATCTTCACCTAGTGGCCTGGTCGCGATGATTTTCCCCTTTTTCAGCAATGCAGCCCTGTCAGCAAGTGCATGCACCTGCTCGAAATCATGCGAGATGATCAGGATTGATGTCCCGCTGTCCCGCTTGTTTTTAATGATTTGATTCAGGAGCGCGACGGCTTCCTGGTCAAGTCCGGTGTGCGGCTCATCGAGCATCAGGATTTCAGGATCAGGCAGGAGCACCCGTGCAATCGCCAGCCTCTGAAGCATTCCTCTTGAGAATGAGCAGATTGGCATATCGCGGAAAAGGTATAACCCAACCTCCTTTAAAAGCTCATTCGCTTTCCTGTCAAGGTCCTTCACCTTGTAGAGCCTTCCGTAAAATCTAAGATTCTCGAGCGGGGACAGATTATTGTACAGGAATGATTCATGACCTAAGAACCCAATCCGCTGCTTGATCTGAGCCGAGTTTTTCTTGATGAGCTTTCCATCAAGGAGAATCTCTCCGCTTGTAGGCTGCAGTAATCCGACCGTACATTTGAAGAACGTACTCTTGCCGGCGCCGTTTGGCCCTATCACTGCGAGGATTTCCCCTTTTTCAAGTGTAAGGGTGATGTTCCGCAGGATCAGTTTATCTCCCAGCATTTTGGTCATTTTTCGCAGTTCCAGCATGGTCCCCAACTCTTTCATCCAGTGTATTGTTCCAATTCCTTGTTCACCTGGTCCAGTTGGCCCTGGTAATCAAGCTTTCTTTTGTTAAAAATTTTTTCCGTGATTTCTGCTGAGCCGAGCCTGCCTTCCAATCCGGCAAGCTCCTCCTCAATCACTTTTTTCCTTAGTAAAAGATGCCTGAACAGTTTTTCATCCTCGCCAATCACCTCATGTGCAGCAACCCGTTTCCGTTGAAAAAGCCACAATAGAAAGAGCACAACTCCCAGAAACATCAGCACATAATGTGGATTCAACAAGTTCAAACCAGGCGTCGACAGCCAGAAGTTCACGAGCCATTCAGGATGATAGGCAGGAGCCATTCAACTCACCCCTTATGCTGGCGGATTTTTCTCAGTTCCCTGAGGATTTCTTCTTCCGCTTCGTCAGCCTGCAAGTTGCCCTTGCCTTTTGGCAGCATCCTTTTGCCTTGCTTAAGCGTTTCTGTTTCTTCCCTTAATAGGTCAGCTGCGAGCAATTGATAATTTTCCTTCATTTTCTCAAAATCCTCACGGTTGATTTTTTTCATCAGAAAGTCCATTTCCAGTTCATTCACTGCGCTGTATACTTGCTCAAGTGTCAACCTTTCACCCTCTGCTTCCGTTCCCGCGGCCTGGCTCTCGCCAGAAGAAAAGAAGGGAGAGATAATGAAGTAAAAGCAAGTAATGATCACGAGTGATCCAATTATTAAAAATACATAATCCATTTTCATCAACTCCTAGAAAAGCTTTCGGCGCTCTTCGTCAAAAGTTTTTGATGCGATTTCCTTCTCGATTTCGGAATCCCATCCTGCATTGGCTTCAACGTTGGCTTCCGCCTTTTTGATTGTTAATTTCCTGATCCAGACTCCGACGATCACAGTTCCGATGCCGAACCCTGCAGCCGGCATTCCCCAGGCAATCCAGCCGCTTGTGCCGCCGCCCGGTGTCCTTAAGGCTGCCTGCCCGTATTCATCAACATAGGACTGGATGATTTCCGGCTCTGATTGGCCGCCATTCAGCATCTCGACAACTTCGTCATAATAAATTTTCTTGATTGAACAGGTGGATAGATCATGGTCTGCATGCCCCTGCATATCAAGCTGGGCGATGATGTGCTTGAATTCCTTCGAGTTATATGTGAAAGCTGATGTCAGGCCAGGAATCAGGATGAAGCAAAGAAATGTCGCAACGATAATTTTCTTGTTCATCTCCATCACCTTCCCGCGATTTTATTGGTCTGATAGCGAATCGAAGCAGGTCTGCCGCCAACTAAAGCTATTGCAGTGCCAATCACCATGATGATACCGCCAAGCCAGATCCAGCTGACAAATGGATTCACTTTTACCATGAACGTGACTTTGTCTTTGTTCTCCCAGGAACTGAGCACCACGTATAAGTCCTGGCTCCAGTTCGTCTTGATCGCTACCTCTGTTGATGGCTCAGGCCATGTTTCATAGAAGATTTTTTCCGGCTTGATTTTGCCGATGGCCTTGCCTTTATAAGTCACATCCACATCCGCCGCGACCACTCCATTGCCATTTTTCATATGTTCGGTCAGTTCGTTGAATTTCAGGTTGTATTCGCCAATCTTGATGCTGTTCCCAGCGTCGACGGTTTTCAATACTTCTGTTGAGTAAGAGTGGGAAGATATGACCCCCACCGCAATCAGGGCAATCCCGATATGAACGATATATCCGCCATAGCGGCGCTGATTTTTCACCGTAAGCTTGAAAGCGGCTTTCAGGATGTTCTCCTTCGTCGCTTTCCGTCTTGCGCTAATGCCCCTTGCGAATTCAAGCAAATGTGTTCCAAACATGAAGCTTGTTGCCGATAACCCGATCATGGCGTATATTCCTCTAACACCGAATGCGAACAGAAGGATGGCAGTCACCACACCCATTGCAAGCGGCCAGAGCATGTTTTTCATGAACTTATCAAATACGGCTTTTTGCCAGGCGATCAGCGGACAGATACCCATCAGTACGATCAGCACCAGCAGGATCGGGGCCATGACTTTATTGAAGTATGGTGCTCCGACATTGACCTTTGTTCCCGTGAACGTTTCCGAAATCAGTGGATACATCGTGCCCCAGAAGACGGCAAATGCTGCCGCCACGAAAATCAGGTTGTTCAGCAGGAAGCTGCTTTCCTTTGAAAAATAAGCTTCGATCGAACTGCTGTCTTTCTTGATCAGTCCATATCTTGTCATGACGATATATAGCGAGAAGAGCATCATGAACGCCATGAAAATAAGGAAGTAAGTCCCAAGGTTACTGTCGCCGAATGCGTGGACACTTGTCAGGACTCCGCTTCGGACGAGGAAGGTTCCAAACAATGTCAGGATGTAAGAGAGAATGATCAAGCTTACATTCCAGGTTTTCAGCATGTTTTTCCGTTCCTGGATCATGACCGAATGCAGGAATGCCGATACGGTCAGCCACGGAAGGAAGGAAGCATTCTCAACCGGATCCCAGGCCCAGTAGCCTCCCCAGCCAAGCTCAAGATAAGCCCACCAGCCGCCGATCACGTTCCCAAGTGTCAGGAACAGCCATGCAAGCAAGGTCCATCTTCGCGTCAGCTTGATCCATTCCGAATCCATCCTCTTCAGGATCAGTGCCGCAATCCCGAACGCGAATGGAACCGCCAATCCGACATAGCCCATATAGAGCGTCACAGGATGGAGGATCATCCCTGGATTCTGCAGCATCGGGTTCAATCCTTTTCCGTCTGCCGGGATTTTATCAGTCATTTCAAAAGGATTGACATTCAGGGCCATCACCGTGAAAAAGAACAGGATATTCACCAGCAGGATGGTTGAGACATAGGGCATCATAGGGTTCTTCTTTTCTTTTGAAAAAACGACCATTGCCGCATAGATTGATAAAAGGAAAGCCCAAAGCAGCAGGGAGCCGGCATTTCCAGCCCAGAAGGCTGTCAGCTTGTAAGCCATTGGCAGGCTTTCATTTGTATAGGAAGCCACATATTTATATTGGAACTGGCTTGTTCCGAGAAGGTAGAGCAGCAGGAACGATGCGATGCTCGCGACGAAAGCCAGCGAGAGAACGGCTCCTCTGGCACTTTCAAACCACTTGCTGCTTTTCTTCTTTATTCCTGTAAGGTTGGCGATGATTCCATACAGTGAAATCACGATTCCAAGGTAGATTGAGATATTCCCGATCAAATACATACAGATAACCACCCATCTGTTTTATTCCTGCTGGTCATTTTTGTACATTTCCTTATGCATTTCGCTATCATAGTTCTCCATGTCTTCGCCTTCATATTTTGTAGGGCATTTCGTCTGGACTTTCTCCGCTTCGAACACCCCGTCTTTTTGGATGAAACCTTCCACTAAAACAATGACATCTTCTGAGAAGTTATCTGGCTTGATTCCTTTATGGAATACCTGCAGTGTGCCCTGGCCTTCCTCGTAAAGCTCAAAACGAAGCTCCAGCTTATCGGCATCCCATTTCACCGATTCCTTATTGAGCAATCCCTGGGTCATGATATAATCGCCCTCATAGCTTGCTCTGCTTTTGTTCAGGTCCGCGATCGTAATTTCCTTGCTCCCGGCACTTGGCATTGTCGAAAACATCATGATGACGAAGGCAATAGCTGCAAGTCCCAGGCCGATTATGATTTTTTTGTTTTTGGACATCACTTTCTACCTCCCAACTTTTTAAGCAGTTCATTATATTCTGTTTCCGTAATGCTTCCTTCCACGAGCATTCCACGGAGTTTTGCCTTTTTCGGATCAATATCAGAGGCTGCATTTTCTTGTGCTGGCTTTGTTTTTCTCTTCATGAAGAAAATCAGGAGCACAGCAGCGATGAGTGTGACACTTCCGACTACCGTTATGACAAGCCACAAAGGCATTTTTTCGTCATTCTGTTTTACGGTGCCAGCCTTTTTCGCATCGCCGGCCATGTCCTCCATGATCTCGGCTGTCGTCCTGCCATCAGTTCGTTTGTATTCGAGCTTGATGTTCTTTGCTTCACCGGCTTTCATTCCCTGGCTCTGATAAAGGAACATGTTCATGTTGTAGGAATTTTTCTGCTGCTGCTCTGAAGCAGGTTCGAGCTTGAAGGTTTCCGAATTGAGCGGTTCAACGAAAATCAGGTTCAGCAAACCGATTTCCGTAAAGCTTGTAAAATCGTAAGCGAGCTTTTTTGTGCCGTCTTTCTCGCTGATGCTGTCGGTGTAGTACTCAATCACAAATTTGTAAATCTCCCCTGGCTGGATTTCCTCACTCGTTTCCCAGGAAATTGTTCCTTTATCCTGATCCAGCTCATATTCGATTTCATTCATTTCAGTAAGGTCCCGTGAATAATCACCAGCGAATCCAATCCGGAAATTTTCCTCATCCATTGGGAGCGGAATGACTACCTGGCCTTTTTGCGGTTGTTCTGCATTATTTTTCAGGGCACCATGGTAACCCACCAGCAGTGGAGGGTTCTTCTTTTTATCTTTCGGATGGTAAGAATACTCGGGCATCACCTGGATGGTGAGCTCCTCCATATTCAGGACATTTGATTTGTCCTCTGCGCCTGCCAGGCCTGGCAGCTGAAAAATGAACAATAACATGAAGGACATTGCTAGCTGAAAAACTTTCATCTTCTTGACTCCTTTCTATATGTGACGAATTCGTGAATATTTTCACAAGATAACTTTCACTTAAGATCGAATTACTTTTAATCAGCCGTTTTTTTAAATTTCCTGCTCGTGCTTTGCTACCTTATTTAAACCATTTCTCAGAGACTTCAATCTGTGATTTAAATCACGGAATTCCCGACAGTTTTATCCGAATTGTGAACGGGGGGTATTTGTTGAATAAACAAGTATGTGAGTCAGCGACGATTGACTCCATAAAAAAACCCCACTTCCTATAAGAAAGTGAGGGTGTTACAAATTTATGAAGATTGCCCTTATTCGGGATGGAATTTTGACTTTACAGGCTGCCCGCCGCTTTGTTCATACTTTTTCTTGGATTCTTTGATTGGGTCATGCTCCATTCCAAGCTCCAGATCCTGGTTGTTTATTCCATTCCGCGTCTTTTGTTCAGGATTGTTCTGCTTTGAGCGCTTTTTCAAAGGTAATCCCTCCTGTTTAATGATCAAGCAAAATCATATTGTTTTGAACCTGCTGAAGCTGCAGCCTCATTCTGTGCAGCTGGTCACGCTGCTGTGCATTCGCACTGAAGGAAAGCTTGGCGAGATCATTGTAAGCATCTTCAATCGCCTGCAGGGCGCTCGTGAAACCACCGTTATCATAATGCTGCTGAGTTGCCGCGCTTTTATATTGTTCCTGGGCAAGATTGATGGCATCCTCACATTGCTGAAGTAGCTGGTCAACCGATTGACGTGTTGCCAATTTTAGCCCCTCCTTTTCTTGATGCTGAAGCAAGTCCGCTTCTTCTTTATTTTGTTCACAATAGATTTTCCTATCACGTTTTCGTTAATGTTTAATGTTGGCAATTGATTTTGTTAAAAATTAGACATTTTGGAGCGCAACTTTGTCCGAAATGTTCAAGAAACCTCTTTTTATAGACATTTTGGAGCGCAACTTTGTCCGAAATGTCCAAGAAACGCCTTTTTATAGACATNTNNGAGCGCAACTTTTTCTGAAATGTCCAAGAAACCTCTTTTTATAGACATATTGGAGCGCAACTTTTTCTGAAATGTCCAAGAAACGCCTTTTTATAGACATTTCAATTCGAAAAGCCGTAATCAACCCTTTGTAATGTTTTTGCAATTGGATTCACCTATTGTAAGTGGTACAATTTTTATTATTACTGACTGACAGGTTATAAGGAGGTTACTGGCATGAAACAGGCCAACCCTTTTCCATACGCAACAGATGATAAACGGTACCACACATGGAATTACCATTTGCGGAACCATTTTGGCCACAAGGTCTTCAAGGTGGCGCTTGATGGCGGTTTTGATTGTCCGAACCGTGATGGCACGGTGGCTCACGGAGGGTGCACCTTCTGCAGTGCAGCTGGTTCAGGAGATTTCGCCGGTGACCGGGTAGAAGATCTCGGCACACAATTCAAGAAGATAAAGGAAAAGATGCATACGAAATGGAAAGACGGCAAGTATATGGCCTATTTCCAGGCTTTCACGAATACACATGCACCGGTTGAGGTCCTTCGGGAAAAATACGAAACAGTTTTAAACGAGGAAGGTGTCGTAGGAATTTCCATCGCAACTAGGCCTGATTGCCTTCCTGATGATGTCGTCGAATATCTTGCTGAACTGAATGAACGCACGTACTTATGGGTTGAGCTTGGTCTTCAGACTGTCCATGAAAAAACGGCCAATTTAATCAATCGCGCCCATGATTACCAGACATACAAAGAAGGCGTGGACAAGCTACGCAAACACGGCATCAGAGTTTGTTCGCACATCATTAACGGATTGCCATTGGAGACTCCGGAAATGATGATGGAAACGGCGCAAGAAGTCGCCAAGCTTGATGTCCAGGGTATCAAGATCCATCTTCTCCATTTGCTGAAAGGCACGCCGATGGTCAAGCAGTATGAAAAGGGCATGCTTGAATTCCTCAGCTTTGAGGATTATGTGAAATTGGTCTGTGACCAGCTCGAAATCCTGCCGCCGGAAATGATCATCCACAGGATTACAGGAGACGGCCCGATTGAACTGATGGTCGGCCCGATGTGGAGCGTCAACAAATGGGAAGTGCTGAATGGGATTGACAAAGAACTGAAACGCCGCGACAGCTGGCAGGGTAAATTCTATACTGGAAACAAAGTGGTGATTAAGAATGAAGCTTGAGAGAATCCTTCCATTTGCGCGGAATCTCCTTGAGCAGTCGGTTAAGCCGGGGGATATTGCGGTAGATGCTACGGTGGGAAATGGACATGATACATTATTTTTGGCTAATCTTGTAGGGCCTTCAGGTCGGATTTACGGCTTCGACATTCAGGATGAAGCATTAATGGCATGCAAAACAAAACTCCGCGATCACGAATTGCAGGACCAGGTCACCCTGTTCCATAACGGACATGAAAACATCACAGAATGCATCCCGCCGCTGCATTTCGGTAAAATAACCGGTGCCGTTTTTAACCTTGGATATCTGCCAGGAGGAGACAAAAACATCGTCACCGTACCCAAAACAACCATCCATGCCATCGACCAGCTGCTGGGAATCATGGCACCGGAAGGCATCATCGTGATCGTGATTTACCACGGTCATCCAGAAGGCAAAGTAGAACGGGAATATTTATTGCGTTATGTGAAATCCCTCGATCAAAATATCGCACACGTTTTAGAATATAAGTTCCTGAACCAAAAGAACAATCCGCCGTTTATTATTGCGATTGAGAAGAGATGAAGAGCCTTCCCAAGATCGGGAGGGCTTTTTTCTTTGAAGGCTGTACCATTTTTAAGGGAGTGAAGTTTTGCTTATATATGACGGGATTTTTTGACTTTAGGCGCCAAGTTTACATGGCACCTTTCCCGAGTTCTGCGACCGTAATCTGGGCATTTACTCCTTTTCGGGCGCAGCTTCTCCTTTTCTGCGACCGTAATCCGAGTGATTTCCTCTTTTCGGGNGCAGCTTCTCCTTTTCTGCGACCGTAATCCGAGTGATTTCCTCNTTTCGGGNGCAGCTTCTCCTTTTCTGCGACCGTAATCTGGGCATTTACTCCTTTTCGGTCGCAGCTTCTCCTTTTCTGCGACCGTAATCCGAGTGATTTCCTCTTTTCGGGTGCAGCATTTCTCACTCTGCGACCGAAATCAAATTATACCTTTTTTCTTTGATTCGGATGACAGATTCCCTGATTCAAAAACAGCCAGGAAATCAATCTCCTGGCTGTAACCACCTTACTTTATAAACGCCTTCACGACCCCCGAAGGCACCCACCTCTGCAAGGACCGATAAGCTCGTCCATTGATATAAAAGAAGTAGCTGACGGGGCCGGCTGTTTTGATCATTTCCCTGGCCAGCTTCCTTATCCGCTCCTGGCGTCTTACTTTTTCATCGGACAGATAGACGCCGAGCAGCCCTCGGTTGATCAGTTTGTGGAATTTCCGGTGCGGCAATCGTGCTGTGTGCTGGTCGGCATTTTCGACAAAATGCCGTAATCGTTCAAACAGTGCTTCTTCATTTTCATAATAGAAACAAAAGTTCAGATCGCCGCCTTCGCGGTCTTCTTCCTGGTCGATGAAATAATCGAGAAGGATGTGGAGCCCTTGTATGTATGGAAAATATCCGTTGCGGATGCTGTCGGCGTATTCTGGCTTAAAGTCATCGCGAAGCGCGTAGGATACGAGACAAAAAATCCCGAGCGTCGATCCGGTGCACGCTGAGAACTCATACCATTCCATGTCGGGAATATTTTCACGATGGCCATCGAACCATGTTTGCAGCCTTGGCACACGCTCTTTCACCTCGACATGCTTATGGATCTGCAAATCGCAATAATAATCGCACAGTTCACCCAGATGCTTCTTGATATCCTGATAATGATTAAGCCCGGCAAGCACTTCCCGGCAAACGGTCACCAGCTCAATCAGATACCCGCCATCGTTCTGATCCTCACGCTCGCGGTAATAATTTTTCAGCTGGCTGTCCAGGCTGAGGGCATCCGCCATCGACTCATGGAGCGCCGCAAAATCGGCTGGATCCAATGATGTGCTCCGGTCACATAGATTATCGAGATAATCACTGATCGTCTGGTACGCCACAATGAACCGGATGGCCTCTTTATATTGTTTTTTCGCAGTCAGGCTCAAAATCGCGCCGCCCTCACAATGGAAAGTCTTGTGCTCGATGCTTGCCAGTGCCTGCCTCCTTAATTCAGGATTCGGAATCTCCTCTGCCCTGCTTTTCCAGTATGCCAGCTCCCGGTGTACCTGTGGCAGGACTTTTCTGTACACACGGTACATCAAACTGACGGGCATGGATGGGATCATCATGCTGCTTCACCCCTTCTATTTCTAATAAACATATCCAATCGCCTTCAGCTGGCTCATGACAAAATCATGCGCATAGTCAAAAACCTCTTCGCGTTCAGGTTCATTGAAGACTTCGTGGTAGCATTTCGGCCACTCTTTATATCGTTTTTCTGAAAGCGGGGCGTTGTTAAACCATTCCTTAACTGCACGCTTATCGACAATCTTATCATCTCCGCCCTGCAATAGCAGTGTCGGAACATCCTGAACCTTATCCATATTGTCAAACGCCAGCTCCATCGCTGCTGACAGCTCGCGGTACCAGCGCACCGATACCTTCGTAATGTATAGCGAATCATTCGCATCGACTGCCCGGACATCCTCATTCCTTGTTGCCATTTCGACAGACAGACCAGGGGAGATCCTGAAAGTCGGAACAATGACATTCAGACCATGTGAGAGCATATTCAGCATTTTCGATGGATACTTTACCAACCCGAGGCAAGGAGATGACAAAATCAGGCCGGCAATTTCGACCCGCTCCTCCTGCAGCAAGCGGATGGCTACGAGACCCCCCATGCTGTGGCCCAGCAAAAATACTGGGAGATCAAAGTCATACGCTGCTTCGACCCACTCTTTCGCTTCCAGTAAATATTCATCAAAGGAATCAATATGGCCACGGTTCGCCCTGCTTGTCATACCCTGCCCAGGCAAATCACCCATTATGACATGAAATCCGGATGAACGCCAGGCTTCAATCAGCCAGCCATACCGGCGATGATGCTCCAGCGCACCATGAATCATCACGACCACAGCCTTAGCATCCCCTTCAGCTTCCCATTTCCACATGACCATTCCCCCACTCAAATACTTTTTCTTTCTTTAAAAGAACTATAATATATAATTAGTGAAAAATAAAAACGTAAGCACTATAAAATCACAGGAGTGTGCACAATGATTTATCCTTACAATGGCAAAACACCAAAAATAGCAGATTCCGCTTTTATCGCGGATTATGTAACAATCTCCGGAGATGTCGAAATCGGTGAGGAATCAAGTGTCTGGTTCAATACTTCGATCCGCGGCGATGTCGCTCCAACGATCATTGGCAATAAAGTGAACATCCAGGATAACTCTGTCCTGCATCAAAGCCCAAACAACCCATTGATCCTCGAAGACCAGGTGACGGTCGGGCATCAGGTCATCCTCCACAGCTGCATCATCCGGAAAAAAGCCCTGATCGGGATGGGCTCGATCATCCTTGACCAGGCTGAAATCGGCGAAGGTGCCTTCATCGGTGCCGGCAGCCTTGTTCCTCAGGGAAAGAAAATCCCACCTAATACACTGGCTTTCGGACGTCCGGCAAAAGTCATCCGTGAACTGAACGAAGATGATATCCGCGATATGGAGCGCATTTCCAGAGAATACGCTGAAAAAGGACAATACTATAAAAGTTTGCAGAACAAAGGTGAATGATTCGCTAAAAGAAACTCCTCACCCGTCCGATACTAAATAATATAATATACCCTTTTTTTATTTAAATATGCGGACGGGGTGATAGACGTGGACAAAATGTATTTACCGATTGCAGCACTTATCCCTTTGCTGCTCATGTTTTATCTGCTAATCCGAAAACAAAATAGCATGATGAAATCCATCCTGATGTTCCTGTTTGTTTTTACCTCAATTGTCGGTGCGTTCCTACTCGAGAACCTGCAGGCTACGCATGTAGCCCAGGCCGTCCAGTCAGTGAAAGACTGGCTGGATGAGCCTGAACCAAGAGCAGAAAAGGCACCTGCTGTCATGGAGGAAGAAGCACCAGAGATCATCCCAATCAAAAAACATGTAACCCTGGAGGCGCCAGCCCTCTGGCAAATGCCAGAGCTGCCGAGAGGATGTGAGGTAACGAGCCTCGCCATGCTCCTGCAGCATCAGGGAATAAAGACGGACAAGCTGACACTCGCCAGGGAAGTCAAAAAAAATCAGGCTGAGTATCGACTTAATAATGGGAAAATTTATTTTGGCGATCCGAATGAAGGCTTTGTCGGCAATATGTACACATACACCGAACCCGGGCTCGGAGTCTATCATAAGCCTATTGCTGAACTGGCTGAAAAATATCTTCCCGGTAAAATAAAGGACCTGACAGGCTCAGACTTCCAGGAGCTGAAAATCCACCTTTCAGATAACAGACCAATTTGGGTGATCATTAATACCGAATACCAAAAGCTGGACGATAGCTTTTTTCAGACATGGTACACGCCCGGCGGTCCTATGAAGGTTACCACGAAGGAGCATTCTGTCCTGATTACCGGTTATGATGAAAACTTCGCTTACTTCAATGACCCACTAACAGGCGAGAAAAATAAAAAAGCACCCATCAAGGACTTCGTGGAAGCCTGGGTGCAGATGGGAAGGCAGGCCATCACCTACCTTCCCTGATTATTAAGACTGCAATACTTTTTGAGCCTCATACTCCTTCTGGAAGGAGTATTTTTTTTCGACATATACATCATGCCACATCATGAACATCAGCACTGTCCAGATTTTCCGACTGTTATCCGCCTTGTTCTGGCAGTGTTCATCCAATAGCCTTAACACATAAGACTTATTGATGAGATGTTCTGTGTTGCTTTCCTTGATGATGTTCTTTGCCCACTCGTTCATTTCATTCTTCAGCCAGTGTCTGATCGGCACCGGGAAGCCTAGTTTCTTGCGGGTAAGCACGTGGTCAGGAACCACTCCTTCAGCCGCTTTACGCAAAATATACTTCGTTGTATTATTCGCTGTCTTCAGGCTTGTAGGAATCTTTGATGCTGTCTCAAAAACAACCTTATCCAGGAACGGTACGCGAAGCTCCAAAGAATGGGCCATCGTCATCTTATCAGCCTTTAATAAAATATCGCCGCGCATCCAAGTGTGGATATCAATGTACTGCATGGTATCAACCGGGTCGTAGCCTCTGCTTTCGCGGTATAAAGGCTTCGTGACATCCCTGTAATCGTACTGGCCATTATAAACGTGAAGCAGCTCGCTCTTCTCTTTTTCAGTGAACATTTTCGCGTTTCCGATATAGCGCTCTTGCATTGGAGTCACGCCGCGCTCAATGAAGCTCTTGCCTCTCATGCCCTCTGGCATCATTTTCGAGATGCCCTTGAGCATCGCCTTCCCTACTCCGGGAATCTTATTGAAAACCTCTAGGTCCTGTGGTTCGCGGTAGATATTATAACCGCCGAACAATTCATCGGCACCCTCGCCTGAAAGGACAACCGTTACATGCTTTCTTGCTTCACGGGCAACGAAATACAAAGGTATAGCGGCCGGGTCAGCGAGCGGGTCATCCATATGCCACATGATTTTAGGAAGTTCATCCATGTATTCCTGCGGGCTGATCACGTAGCTGATATTTTCAACTCCCAGTCGGTCAGCCGTTTCCTTGGCGACATCAATCTCGCTGAAACCATTCTGTTCGAATCCGACAGAGAAAGTCTTGATTCCAGGATGGTATTGCTTCGCAATCGACGCGATGATCGAAGAATCAATTCCGCCTGAAAGGAAAGAACCAACCGGCACATCACTGCGCATATGGATTTTCACTGATTCGAACAGGACGTCCCTGATTTCCTTCGTGAATTCATCCTCTGTTTTGTGGATTGGCGAAAAGCTCGCTTTCCAGTAACGCTTGATTTCCATCGGCGAACCGATTTTCTTTGTAAAATAATGCCCTGGCTCAAGCTTGTAAATGCCTTCAGACATCGTGTTAGGTTCTGGAACGAATTGATAAGTCAAATAGTGCTGCAGTGCTTTGTAATCAATGACATCATTTTGAAGCGCCAGCAAAATGCTCTTCTTTTCAGATCCGAAGAATGTGCGTTTTTCATCTTCAAAGTAGAAGAAAGGCTTGATGCCGAAATGGTCACGCGCACCGTAAAGAACCTGCTCCTCTTTATCCCAGATGACAAATGCGAACATTCCGCGCAGCTTGTCGACAGCCTGCTCTTTAAGATGGCTGTAAAGGGCAATTATGACTTCAGTGTCAGAGTGTGTTTCGAAAGTCATCCCTTCTTCAATCAACTCTTCACGAAGTTCAAGATAGTTGTAGATTTCACCGTTGAAAATGATCCAATAGCGTTCATTTTCATAAGTCAATGGCTGATGGCCAGCCTCAAGGTCGATGATGCTCAGACGGCGGAAGCCGAACTGGATATGCTCATCATAGAAATACCCGTCATCATCAGGTCCGCGGTGGGTGATGATATCATTCATATTTTTAAACAGCTGCTTGTCATCGCTGCTGAATTCCTGTGCATTTTCATGTACACAACCGATAAAGCCACACATTATGTACTTCACCTTCTCCATTTCAGAAAAAATTTATTGTGATTTTCCAGTAATTTTACTTGCTAAAAACATACCATCTAATACTACCATTAAACGCAAAATTTTTGCAGTAAAATCTGAGGGAAATTTAAGGTAATACTCTATTTTACACCTTTTGGACCAGATGCAAACCTGAGGACTATCCTCTCTTCCATTAGTTAGACGCCAAATAATAAAGGGAGTTACATATTTCTATGCAACTCCCTTTGTACTTTTTATTTACCTTGAGCTTGAGTGCGAAGTGTTTCAGCCTTGTCTGTACGCTCCCATGGAAGGTCAACGTCAGAACGGCCGAAGTGTCCGTAAGCAGCTGTCTGCTTGTAGATCGGCTTGCGCAGGTCAAGCATGTTAATGATTCCAGCTGGACGAAGGTCGAAGTTGCTTTCAACAACATCGATCAATACATCTTCGCTTACCTTGCCTGTTCCGAACGTATCGATCGAGATGGATACCGGACGGGCAACGCCGATTGCATATGCAAGCTGAACTTCAACTTTTTCAGCAAGGCCGGCAGCAACGATGTTCTTCGCAACGTAACGTGCAGCGTATGCAGCTGAACGGTCAACTTTTGTCGGATCCTTACCAGAGAAAGCGCCTCCGCCGTGGCGAGCGTATCCGCCGTAAGTATCAACGATGATTTTGCGGCCAGTAAGACCTGCATCACCTTGTGGTCCGCCGATTACGAAACGGCCAGTTGGGTTGATGAAGTATTTTGTGTTTTCGTCGATCAATTCTGCCGGTACGACAGGGTTGATGACATGTTCCTTAAGGTTACGCTGGATCTGCTCAAGCGAAACTTCTGGGTGGTGCTGAGTTGAGATAACGATCGTATCGATGCGGACTGGCTTGTCGTTCTCATCGTATTCAACTGTTACTTGAGTTTTTCCATCCGGACGAAGATATGGAAGGATTTCTTCCTTACGCACTAAAGTAAGGCGGCGTGAAATCTTGTGAGCCAATGAAATTGGAAGAGGCATAAGCTCTTTCGTTTCATTACATGCAAAACCGAACATCAAGCCCTGATCACCAGCACCGATTGCTTCGATTTCAGCATCGGACATCTGGCCTTCACGTGCCTCAAGCGCCTGGTCAACACCCATCGCGATGTCAGCAGACTGCTCGTCGATTGAAGTCAAAACTGCGCAAGTTTCAGCGTCGAAACCGTACTTCGCGCGAGTGTAGCCAATTTCCTTGACTGTTTCACGTACGATTTTCGGAATATCTACGTATGTAGATGTAGTGATTTCGCCCGCAACTAGTACAAGGCCTGTCGTAACTGATGTTTCAGCAGCAACACGTGCGTTAGCATCTTTAGCAAGGATCGCATCCAAAATCGCGTCAGAAATCTGATCGCAAATTTTATCCGGATGGCCTTCTGTTACTGATTCAGAAGTGAACAAACGGCGTTTGTTTGACATCTGAGTTCCTCCCTCATGTATAAAAATTGATCGAGGCTGTCCCAATACAGACCTCGTTTGATACGGTACTCATTCCCTATGTAGTATGAAATAAACGCTGAGTTTTTATTAGAAAAATTTGTTTAGTATTCATGATGAATTTCTTTTTTCCTAATTTTCACCCACGGGAGCAATGACACCAAAGAAGGCATTCCGATTGCATTTCCATGCATCGGACAGAAAAAAGCAATATAAAAAACCTCTCCAATTGTGAGGAAAGGTTTTAGCTTTAACCGCGCCTTTCGCTCTTATCGTTCAAGGGCAATTCCCTTGCGTCAGGTTAGCACCTTTGCCCGGAAAAGATCAGCTTATTCATAGGCTGTTTTTCTCGTTTGCAGGTTGCTGGGTTTCATTGGGCCTGTCCCTCCACCAGCTCGGGATAAGAGAGTATCCGTTCAAATCAAAATCATAACGAACCTGTAAGGCCATGTCAATCATTTTCTCGGTAAAATTGTCGATTGTTGTTGAAAGATATTCTTTTAAATAAAATGAGGACAAACCAACCCCTTTTACTTGACTATATAAAGAAAGAATTATATAACGCAAGGTAGGTACAAGGTAATTTTTTCATCATTAGTATAGATTAATTGCTCCAATGTGTTATACTAATACCGTGATGTAAACACTTACAAAATATTAATCTTTGAAAAAGGAAGGTATCCTCCGATGAACGTTGTAGGAATATCAAATGAACTTTCAGCACTATTAAACGGAAACAATGTACAGGTACAGCTATCTGTTCCCCAGCTTGTCGAAAAGGTCCTGAACCGCAATGAAGGTCTTTTGACATCGACTGGTGCAGTAAGAGCGACTACTGGTAAATATACTGGCCGTTCACCAAAAGATAAATTCATTGTCGAAGAAGAATCCGTAAAAGACAAAATTGACTGGGGCTCTGTCAACCAGCCAATTTCCGAGGAATCGTTCACGAAGCTATATAATAAGGTATTGAAATTCCTTAAAGATAAAGAGGAAGTATTCGTATTCAAGGGATTCGCCGGCGCGGATAAGAAATACCGCCTGCCAATCCAGGTCATCAATGAATACGCATGGCACAACCTGTTCGTCCATCAATTGTTCATCCGTCCATCAGAGGAAGAGCTTGCTGAGCACGAATCCGAGTTCACGGTTATTTCAGCACCTACTTTCAAAGCGGATCCTGAGGTCGATGGAACGAACTCAGAAACGTTCATCATCGTTTCCTTCGAACAGCGCGTTGTCTTGATCGGCGGAACGGAATATGCGGGTGAAATGAAGAAATCGATTTTCTCTGTAATGAACTATTTGCTTCCGGAAAACGGTATCCTTTCAATGCACTGCTCTGCGAATGTCGGACGCGAAGGCGATGTAGCCTTGTTCTTCGGACTATCTGGCACAGGCAAAACAACTTTATCTGCTGATAATAATCGCCGGTTGATTGGTGATGATGAGCATGGCTGGTCAGCTAACGGTGTGTTCAACATCGAAGGCGGCTGCTATGCGAAATGCATAAATTTGTCCAAGGAAAAAGAACCGCAAATCTTTGATGCGATCCGCTTTGGATCCGTCCTTGAGAATGTCGTAGTCGATGACGACACACGTGTAGCCGATTATGATGACGGCAGTCTGACTGAAAACACTCGTGCAGCCTATCCAATCCAGGCTATCGAAAACATCGTGGATCCAAGCATCGCTGGACATCCAAACGCGATTGTTTTCCTTACTGCTGATGCATTCGGAGTCCTGCCTCCAATCGCCATGCTGACAAAGGAACAGGCAATGTATCATTTCTTAAGCGGATACACTTCGAAGCTTGCTGGAACAGAACGCGGCATCACATCACCGCAGGCTACGTTCTCAACATGCTTTGGTTCTCCATTCCTGCCACTAGCAGCTACAAGGTACGCGGAAATGCTCGGCGAAAAAATCGATGAGCATAACGCGAAGGTATTCCTGGTGAATACTGGCTGGACAGGCGGAGAATACGGAACGGGCAGCCGTATGAAGCTTGCTTACACACGCGCAATGGTCCAGGCAGCCCTTGAAGGCGAACTGAACAATGTCGAAACCGCCAAAGACTCAATCTTCGGCCTCGATATCCCGCTGCACGTACCAGGTGTACCTGACGATGTCCTCCAGCCGGTCAAAACATGGAGCGACAAAGACGCCTACTACGCAAAAGCAAACGAACTCGCAGACCAGTTCCGCGATAACTTCAAAAAGTTCACGAACGTACCTTCTGAAATCGAAGAAAAAGGCGGACCAACCGTTAAATAAGAATTTGAGCGAGGCCATCTCCGGAGAAGAGATGGCCTTTGTTTTTTGAGTACAATCCTTCTTTTTCCCGTTTCCTCTCTTCCGTTCACACCTGCAGTTCCACAAAAAAACAGAGCACAAAAATTGTGCCCTGCTCAGTTCGTAGAATTCAAGGAAACTAATTGATACGTTATGGTTGTTTCTTTTTCTGTCCACTCGACTTTTGAGATGACCCCTGTTCCAGTCAGGTCGCCTTCGATCGTCTTTTTGACTTCTAGTGGAATGTCAATTGGATAAAGCCTGTAGCCTTCCTTTTTCAAAGAGAAGAAATTGTCTTTGAGCCTTTTTTCGCGGCCCTTTGTCACGATCATTGTATTCAACTCTAATGGCATCCCCATCGTTTTCGCTCCTCTTCACAAATAACTTCAAATCCATTCTATCATTGTTGTGGCTGGGATTTCATCCAATTCGTTAAATCAGTGACCACTTTCCTGTTCATGAACGGTGGAAAATAGTGCGTATATTCATCAAAATACCAGCTTTCCACTGGCTTGTCCAACTCTTTTAACCGTTTCTCGATCCGATAGGAGTGTTCAGCAGACACATTGCGATCGTTGCGCCCGTGGATCAGCAGGACAGGTGATTCAAGGTTTTCGATTTCGTATAAGGGCGTCCTGAATTTATACCGGTTCGGCACCTTTTTCGGAGATCCGCCAATTACCCTTTTCATCATCCTTCTCAAGTCTTTTCTTTCCACATAGGTTAAAAACATATCGGTCACGCCGCCCCAGGTGACAACTGAGGCTGTCTCCGGAAATTTAATGGCGGTCAGCAGGGCCATTAATCCCCCGCGGGAGAACCCAAAGACATGGACTCTTTCCACCCCTGGCAAGGATTGGAGCAGCCTGAAGCCGGCATAAGCATCTGCACGGTCATCTCCCCCAAAATCCTCGTCCCCTTCACCACCCTGGTTGCCTCGGTAAAAAGGGGCGAAAACCGTAAATCCTTCGGAAGCAAACTGGGCAATCCGGGCCGGCCTTACCTTTCCAACATTTTTGATTCCGCCGCGGAGATAAAGGAATCCTTCTGTCCCGCTTCCATCAGCCGGTTTTGCCAGCAGACCCTTGACGCGCAGTCCGCCTGCTATATAGGTCACCATTTCAAGCTCGACCGAGGGGTTGGGGGAAGGAAATTTATAAGCTGATATCATTTGACCGTCATTTTCCACCGTGATCACTCCTCTTATATGAATTTTTTTCTATTTTGCTACTGGGCATTCACACATTTTTCCGCCCCTCATACATTATCGTAAGCCCAAATTAAGACAGATTTTAGGAGGCATGTATATGAAAAAATGGTTGAAAGCTGGTTTTGCTTTATTTTTGGTTGCCGTACTTATTATACCTCTAGCAGCCTGCAGTCAAGACAAGGTACAGACTGTAAAAGTGGCAGAGGTTACACGTTCGATTTTCTATGCTCCTCAATATGTTGCCCTTGCCAAAGGATTTTTTGAGGAAGAAGGTTTGAAAATCGAGCTCACGACAGCCTGGGGCGGTGACAAAACGATGACCGCCGTGCTGTCGAATGCGGCAGATATTGCCCTTGTTGGCTCGGAAACTTCCATTTACGTCTATGCGCAGGATTCAAACGACCCAGTCATCAACTTCGCCCAGCTGACCCAGACAGATGGCACCTTCCTTGTTTCCAGAGAGAAAATCGACAATTTTACATGGGATCAGTTGAAGGGGTCTACCTATCTCGGACAGCGTACAGGCGGAATGCCGCAGATGGTCGGTGAATTCGTGCTCAAGAAACACGACATCGATCCAAAACAGGATTTAAAGATGATCCAAAATATTGATTACGCGAATATTCCAAATGCCTTTGCTTCCGGAACCGGCGACTTTGTGCAGCTATTCGAGCCGCAGGCAAGCATGTTTGAAAAAGAAGGAAAAGGTCACATCGTCGCTTCATTCGGTACGGAGTCCGGTCATGTACCTTATACCACATTCATGGCAAAACAAAGCTACATGAAGAAAAACCCGGAAACGATCGAAAAGTTCACAAGAGCGGTCTACAAAGCTCAGCAATGGGTTGATTCCCACAGCGCCAAGGAAACCGCAGAAGCAATCCAGGAGTATTTTAAAGATACAGATCTTGCACTAATCGAAACAGTTATTGACCGCTATAAGAGCCAGGGTTCATACGCAACAGACCCAATCCTGGATGAGGAGGAGTGGAACAATCTCCAGACCATCATGGACGAAGCCGGGGAACTTCCTAAACAGGTCAGCCATGACACTTTAGTCAATACTGAGGTGGCAGGAAAAGTCATGAAATAACAGGAGGTTGCAGCCTAATGGACTTTTTGACATTAAGAGGGATCCATCACACCTATTTTACAAAAACATCTGCTGTCACTGCGCTTAATAACATTTCACTCGATGTCCAGGAAGGGGAATTCGTCTCCTTCCTGGGTCCGAGCGGCTGCGGCAAGACGACACTGCTTTCGATTATCGCAGGGTTGATCAATCCTTCTGACGGCCAGGTAAAACTCGAAGATAAATCCGTCAAGGAAGCTGCGAATCAGACCGGATACATGCTGCAGCAGGACTACTTGTTCCCTTGGAAAACGATCGAGGAGAATATCTTGCTGGGATTAAAGATCAGCGGAACATTGGAAAAAACAAAAAAAGACGAAGTTTTAGCGCTTCTGGGGCAGATGGGGCTGGAAAATGTAGAAAAACTTTATCCGAAACAGCTGTCCGGCGGGATGCGCCAGCGTGTTGCCCTGGTGAGAACACTGGCAACCGAGCCAAAGCTGCTCATGCTCGATGAACCTTTTTCCGCCCTGGATTACCAAACGAAATTAAAGCTCGAGGACCTCGTTTCAAATACATTCAAGACATTTGGAAAAACTGCGATTCTGGTCACGCATGATATCGGGGAAGCCATTGCGATGAGCGATCGTATATTCCTGTTCTCGCCAAGGCCAGGACGCTTGCATAAAACCTTCTCTATGCCAGAAGAGCTTAGGAACCTGAGTCCTTTTGAGGCGAGGAACCACCCTTTATACAATGAGTTGTTCCAGACGATATGGAAGGAGTTGGAATCCATTGAACCAGAAGAAAACTGAACTCCTCCATCAACAATACCTGAAACAGCTAAGCAGAGAGCGGCTCAAAGTCCGCCTCTACCAGTTGCTGATTTTCATCGCCTTTTTTGCGAGCTGGGAAATATCTAGCCAGAAAAAATGGATTGACCCCCTTCTCTTCAGCTCACCCTCAAAAGTCTGGAAGCTGCTGATTGAGAAGACGCTTGACGGTTCGCTCGCTGTCAATCTTGGCATAACACTGACAGAAACGGTCCTTGGATTCATCATCGGAACTCTTGCCGGGACCATCCTTGCGGCAATATTATGGTGGTCGCCGCTGTTATCCAGAATATTGGATCCGTACCTTGTCATTTTGAATTCAATGCCAAAGGTCGCGCTCGGCCCGATCCTGATTGTCGCCCTTGGGACCAATATGACCTCAATCATTGCCATGGGCGCCATCATCTCCGTAATCATCACGACCATCGTGGTCTACACCGCTTTTAAAGAAGTGGACCCTAACTATTTGAAAGTGCTGGAAACCTTTGGTGCGACAAGAACCCAGTGCTTCCGAGAAGCCATCCTCCCCGCCTCGTTTCCGACGATCATTTCAACCTTGAAGGTGAACGTCGGCCTGAGCTGGGTGGGAGTCATGGTCGGAGAATTCCTCGTATCCTCACGAGGCCTCGGATATATGATCATCTACGGATTCCAGGTTTTCAACTTCACGCTCGTGTTCCTGTCGCTGCTGGTCATCGCCGTGTTCGCCACCGTGATGTATCAGCTGGTCGAGCTGCTTGAAAAGAAACTGATTAAAAGTAACCAGTAAAAAAAGCCGGATGTCCGGCTTTTTCTGCTTTTTTGATATAATGATTCTCATTTTAAAATTAGTTGTGCCATCGCCAATAAAATCAGATTTTCGCCAATAAAGATGTGAATTTCGCCAATAAAATCAGATTTTCGCCAATAAAATTGTGAACTCCGCCAATAAAATTAATTTTTCGCCAATAAGTTAGCTGACTGCACTAGTTATGGCCAACTATGATGTGAATTTTGCCTCCTTTTATTGATTCAACTAAAAAAAGCCGGCGATCACACAAGCTGCCTCCATCCTTACATCATTTCTTATTCAAAAATTCAAGCGTGTGTTTGATTACATCGTCCTTCATGATAAAACTGTACTCATCCCTCATTCGTTCCGACAGCAGATCTCCGCTTACAAGCACGGGTCCCCATGTTTCCAGATAGTTATCCTGGGGAATGATTTTCTCCACTTCACCGTAAAAGATTCTTTTAACAAAGGAATCTTTCTTCGACATAACTTGATACTCACCGATAAACTCAAGCCTGCTTAATACTGCCCCGGTTTCTTCCATGGTTTCCCGGCGGGCAGCCTCATGCAAAGTTTCACCTTTTTCCATTTTGCCTCCTGGAAACTCAAGCCCTCTGACTCGATGGTTAGTCAATAGCCACTCGCCTCGATATTTACAGATGACCAGCACATGGCATGCCATTTTATCAAAGGCATTTTCCTGAAAGGACATGATGACTTCCTCACCATTCATTGCTTTAAACTTTTCCATGATCGATTCCTCTCCCCGATCTATATCATGATCTAATTATATAGAAAAACAAACAATGAATAAACCGCAGACGATTTGTCTGCGGCTGCCTTATTTTTCAGGAAGGATTCCCATGCTCTCAATATGGTTCCTCGCTTCTTCATCACCGAGTTTGTAGATCATTTCATATGTCTGGAGCAATTGTCTGTCAAGCGCATCGTTTTCACGGTCATAATGGTATTGGACATATGGAACATGCGCCCTCATGAAATTCTGCCAGCCGGTAGAATGGCCCTGGTCGAATATTTCCCTTAATGCAGTGATTTCCTCATCATTTGCCTCGATTTTGAAATTCCATGGAGAGGCAGTCGATACGCTTTGAATCTCGCCATCACTGATGTTGATATAATAAGTTTTTTTGCTTTCTGTCATCTGTCTCACCTCATGGATATCGTTCCCTGCGTCTATAATCCTTTATACTGAATATCATTAAAATAAATAATTTTTATGCACTCCAAATTACTTTTAAAGGAAGGAGTATGATAAAATTAGAGCACGAATAAAGATAAAGTAAATCAGTCGCCCAACAGGGAAATACTTCAAGTTCAAGGCATATTTTTTCCTCTGGAGGGTATTAAATAAGTATAGGAATACGAAGAAACAAGAAGGAGAGGTGAAATGCCATGAAATTGATTGATGAGCTATACGAACTTTACCGCAATAAATTGACCGGTGACGAAGAGGATATCGATATGCTCGCTTTTGCCTTCCTTGAAGAAATGAGCCGTGAAGACTTGTTGAAGATCATCCAAGACCTTGATAAGCAGGAGCTTTATGATCTGATGGGTCTCTATTTGATCGAAAGCCTTAAGGGGAAATTTGCCCAGGATGATTTTGGAGCGCGTTCTGTCACATATCCTTCCCGCAACATCCATTAACGTAATACCCATACATACGAACCGGCTGAGGCCGGTTTTTCTTTATTTACACAGAAAAAAACTGGCCAATCAGCCAGTTTTTTTTCTGTATAAGAAAGTGTAAAATCCACTTATATAATTGTCCAGCTCCAGCGCCTAGCCAGTTTTCATCCCTGAGTAGGCTTCTGGAGTATCTTGCGAAAAGCGTTAGCTTTGAGCAGCTCGAGTCGTTTCGGTCCGCCCAATGAAGTCAAAGAACGACTTCACCGGTCGGCCCTCCAACGCTTGTCGGGGCTGACCGAGGCGCTTCCGCTTTTCTGTTATCCAAGATAAGCCTTGAACATCCACATATGTTTGCGAAGGCTCATTTTCACTTCCGTCATCATGTCGGCGGTAGCGGTATCGTCAGCCTTCTCTGCAAGTTCGATTGCTTCCTGGAGCTCGTCCACGATTGTTGAAAAATCATCATGCAATTGCTTGACCATTTCTTCTTCTTTTTCAGAACCTGATGCCTCTTTTACAGAAGACAGCTCCAAATATTCTTTAAGCGTTGCGACAGGCTTTCCGTCCAACGCGAGAATTCTTTCTGCAAATTCGTCAATGATTGTCGCTGCTTCATTGTAAAGTTCTTCAAATTTCACATGAAGAGTAAAGAAGTGGCGGCCTTTTACATACCAATGATAGTTGTGAAGCTTAGTATAAAGAACCGTCCAGTTCGCAACTTGTTTGTTTACTGCTTGAATTAATTCAGTTTGTGCCATGTAAATTCATCCTCCTCTTAGTCATCATATATATTCCCCTTCCTGCGCGAGAAAAAACATGCTGCCAGCAACTTTTTTCCTATCCCGGAAAGGAACATGCTACAATAATTTTGAACAAAGGAGGACGTATTATGTATACCATTTTGATTATCTCAGTCATTATCGTCATCGTTGTCCTGGTTTTAAGCGTGTTGACAACTTCTAAAGCATATCAATACAAACACACGATTGACCCGATTGAAAACAGCAGCGAAGACACCAGGGAAAGTGCTTCTAAAGACGAAGAACCTGGTGAAAATAAATAAAAAGGAGCCGAAAGCCAGCTCCTTTTCCTGAATCTATTTATTAAGAAGGGATTTTTTATGCTAAAAAAAGCATTCATCGGCATCATCCGATTTTATCAGATCGCCATTTCGCCATTAAAGCCGCCATCTTGCCGTTTTTATCCGACTTGCTCCCATTACGGGCTTGAAGCGATCCAAAAATTCGGTCCCTTCAAAGGCGGATGGCTGACGATCGTGCGCATCCTGAAATGCCAGCCACTGCATCCAGGCGGGTTTGACCCAGTCCCTGAAGAATGGCCAGCCAAGAAAAAGACGAAAGCACATGATCATTAAGCCGGATCAGTGCACCTAACTCATTACTTTTCATATCCATCGATCACGGAATCCAGCCTTCCTGTTGCCGGATCGATGACGAGACCATGAACAGGAACATCCTTAGGCATCAAGGGATGGTTTTTTACGATTTCGACACTGTGGGCGACGCTGTCCTTGACATTGTCAAAACCGTGAAGCCATTCCTGCACATCGATACCAGAGTAGTTCAAGGTATTCAGCATATCATCGCTGACACCGCGCTTTTTCATCTCTTCTATCACGATATCAGGCTTCATCCCGCTCATGCCGCAGTCATAATGGCCAATGATTGCCACTTCCTCTGCCTGGAGCTGATAAACAGCGACAAGCAGGCTTCTCATGATACTTCCAAACGGATGCATGATGAGTGCTCCGGCATTCTTGACGATTTTTACATCACCATTCCGAATGTTCAGCGCTCTTGGTAAAAGCTCGACAAGCCTTGTATCCATGCATGTTAAAATGACCATTTTTTTGTTTGGAAATTTGGTAGTCGTGAACTCTTCATATTTCTTTTCAGCTACAAATTGTTCGTTAAAATGAAGGATTTCCTCAAGCATTCTCATCTTCTCTTCTCCTTTATAACATGTTCTCTTTAATAGAATACCGCAAATCACTGCTGAGCCAAAATGTTTTACTTGATTTTGACTCAATCCTTTTGTATGATACAGAAGGTAAATCGTAACGATTACGAATTAATATTTTTTACAGCTGACTAGAAAACTAAAATGAATTTTACCAGTACACTTTATAAATCGTAATGAGTACGTTTTGAATTCGGGAGGCCTATATGAAAAAATCCGCTTTTATATTATCTTTATTACTAATCATCTCATCTTTCCTCAGCGGCTGCGGGCAAGAGGAGACATCTAATAAGGAAAAGGATAAAAACCTTTTGCAAGTCTACACAACTGTTTATCCGCTTCAGTTTTTCACCCAGCAAATCGGCGGTGAATTTGTCGATGTAAAAACGATCTATCCGCCTGGAGCAGATGAGCATACATTTGAACCTTCACAAAAAGATATGATGGCGCTCGCTGACGCAGACTTGTTTTTCTATATCGGCCTTGGCCTTGAAGGATTCGTCGATAAAGCCGGCAAAACATTGAAGAATGAGGATGTAAAAATGGTCCCAGTCGGAGATTCGCTGCATATTGGCGAAGGAGGAACTGGAGAGCAGGAAGACCATGGCGAAGATGAGCAAGCAAGTGACGAAGACCACGCACACGGTGATATCGACCCGCACGTATGGCTAGATCCAATCTATGCAAACGAACTTGCTCTTACAATCAAGGAACAATTAGTTGAGGAAATGCCCGAGCACAAAGATACTTTTGAGAAAAATTATTCTGAGCTTGCTGCCCAATTAAAGGATTTAGACAAGGAATTTACAGAGGTAATCAGGGCTGCCAATCGCAAGGAAATCATCGTAGCCCACTCAGCCTACAGCTATTGGGAAAAACGATACGGCCTTGAGCAAACCAGCATTTCTGGCCTGTCGACGACAAATGAGCCATCCCAGAAGGAACTTCAAAAACTCATCTCCCATGCTAGGGATGAAAAAATAAAATATGTCTTGAACGAACAAAACTTTCACTCAAAGCTTGCAAAGATGGTCCAGGAAGAAATCGGTGCTAAACCACTTACACTCCACAACCTCTCTGTGTTGACAGATGAAGACATAAAAAACAAAGAAACATACTTCACGCTGATGGAGAAGAACCTTTCGACTCTAGAAAAAGCACTTAATGAATGATTGTAAATGCCTCCCAATTCGGGAGGTTTTTTTATTGGATTCACCCTACATATTTTCCCATAAAGTGAAAACAATAGAAGGAGGCATATAACGGAAAGGAAGTTAAATGATGGATAATATACTGATTGCCCGTTCCCTGTTCGGGACAACCATGGGGTTCCATATTATCAATGCGACAATCGGCGTTGGACTGCCGCTGATGATACTCGCTGCGGAATTGCTCTATCAAAAAACAAATGACAAGGATTATGCGGTCATGGCGAAAAGATGGACGAAAGCCTTCGCGGTCACTCTTGGGGTCGGCATCCCGACCGGCACGATTGCAGGGGTCCAGCTATCCCTCCTATGGCCCGGGTTCATGGAAGTCATCGGCCGAGTCATGGCCCTGCCGTTCCAGATTGAAATTTATGCATTCTTCGTCGAAGCTTTGTTCATGTCGATTTATGTGTACGCCGCTGACAGGATTGCACCATGGATGAGGATTGCCAGCCTGACACTAGTGGCTCTAGGCGCACTTGCTTCCGCTGTCCTGATCACAAATGTCCATGCATTCCAGGGGACCCCTGCAGGTTTCAGGGTCGAAAATGGCGAGCTCGTTGACATCGACCCATGGGCAGCCTTCTTTAATCCAAGCTTCGGGGTGACAGCGGTGCATGTTGTATTCACCGCCTATATGACTGGAGCTTTTATCATCGCCACAGTGGCAGCTTACAAAATGCTAAAAAGTGATTTGGGTTCGCGTCTCTATAAATTCCACCAAAAAGCATTGATGGCCAGCCTGATCATTGGCGGTATTTTCTCGATCCTGACTGCGGCCAACGGGCATTCAGCAGCTCAATACCTGCATGAATACCAGCCGGAGAAACTGGCAGGTGCCGAAGGCTTGTTTGAAACTCAAAAATACGCGCCTCTAGCAATTGGCGGATTTACGGACAGGGAAACTGAATCCGTCAAATGGGGAATCGAAATCCCATGGGCACTCAGTTTCCTGGCAGGCAATTCATTTGAAACTGAAGTAAAAGGACTCAATGATTTTCCGGAGGAGCATTGGCCGCCGCTGTTTATCCATACGCTGTTCAATGCAATGGTTGGAGTCGGCATGCTGCTTATCATGCTTTCATTGATTGCCTTTGTATGGAACAAACTATTGAAGAAAGATAAATTCCCGAAATTCCTGATGTGGCTGTTCGTGGCTTCCGGCCCACTTGCTATGCTCGGCATTGAGTTCGGCTGGATTTTCGCCTGTACGGGAAGGCAGCCATGGGTAATTTACCGTGTGCTAACTACTGCCGATGCCGCGACCACCGCAACAAATCTTGGAATATTATTTATCCTTTTTGCTGCAGTGTACGTTTTGCTTGGTGTCATGGAAATCATCGTTCTCCGATATTATTTCAGGAAAAACACCGTTTTAGACGACCTAAACCGGGCACAGCAAAAAGAGGTTCCATTGTTCGATTCAAATACGTGAAAAGGGTGATCCGCTGTGACTGATGCGCTAACTGCAATAACCGTCCTGTGGGGCTTCGTTTTTATCTATGCTGTCATGGCCACGATGGATTTTGGCGCTGGCTTCTGGTCGATGGTGTACATAAATAGAACGAAAACAAAGGCAACGAATATCGCCAACCGCTACCTCTCGCCAACCTGGGAGGTGACGAACACCTTCATCGTCGCCCTGGTCGTCGCCGTATACAGCATGTTTCCGAAAGCTGCTTACACATTGGGCACCGTCCTGCTGATTCCCGGCAGCATGATTTTGCTTTTGTTATCGGTACGAAGTGCTTTCCTCGTTTTTTCGAATATAGCCGAAGATTATCGCAAGGTGCTTACTTATATTTCAGGAATCTGTGGTATCCTGATTCCCGGCCTGCTGATCAGCGTCCTCCCAATCACTCATGGCGGTTTTGTTGAGTTCTCGGATGGCTCCCAAAACCTGAACCTTGTAAAATTGTTCACCAGTCCAAATGAATATGCCTTTATAGGCTTTGCCGTCAGCAGTACGCTATTTCTGTCATCCCTGCTGCTTGCCGATTACTCAAAAGCATCAGAAGAGTTTCAGGCTTACAATGTCTATAGACGTGATGCCTTGATTCTTGGGCCGATTTCGCTGGTCATGGCTTTTGCAATCATGCTGACATTGAGAAATGAGGCAGCATGGATTTATGATAAAATGATGGACGATCTGCCGATTCTGATCCTGTCGGTTGTCCTTTTTTTGATCGGCGGCCTGGCGCTTATCCTTCCTTCTCTTGGAAAAAAATCGCTTCGAGGAATGCCAAGGCTCGCTGTCATCATGATTACGCTGCAATACCTGGCAGCAAGCTATGTATACGGAAAAGCCCATCTGCCTTATATCGTCTATCCCGAAGTAACAATCCAGTCGGCATTCACCGACCCGAATTCATTCCGGGCTGTATTCACCACCTATATTGTCGGTTTCCTGATTCTGTTTCCGGGATTCATCTATTTTTGGAGCCTATTCATGCAGGATAAAAGATATCTGCGACAAAAAAAGACCAGGGAACAAACTTGATTTCTTTTGCCTAATATTAGCTTGAATGAGTTATACCCTCAAGCCGCAAGCTAAAGGTGTATCAATCAAAAAAAGGAGTGGTACACCAATGGCTAAAGACGTATTGTGCGAAGTCAACAACTGTCAATATTGGGAGCATGGCAACCTTTGCAATGCCGACAAAATCTATGTAGTCAGCCATTCCGGCGAGACAGCCGACAATAGCAAGGAAACCGACTGCAAGACATTTGAAGCTTTAAGTTAATTTTTTTGGACCGGGTCAAACCGGTCCTGTTTTTGTATCACTTTCAAGAGGAATAAGGTCAATAAAAAGAAACCGATCCCTTCCGGTAAAATAATCTGGAGAGACTTTTTCATCCCCTTTTTCAAACCTTATAGGAAACCCAAAGTTTGGACCATCAAACACAAAAGAGTGGAATTCTCCCTTTTCTCCGCAAATATCATGGATTTTTGGATAATCATTGATTAATTCCCTGTCATAGATTCTTCCGACAAAGCTTCTGTCCAATGCATCCATATCAATGCAGGTCAGCACAGTCTTAAAGCTAAGCTGAATAAACTCATTGCTGATTTCACCAACAGAGCGATTCCACAGAGGAAATATAGGAGTCAACCCGGTTCCTTCCAGTAGTTTTTCCCTATATTCTCTAATATCCTTCAAGTGAATATCACCAAAAACAATATGTGTGACTCCTGCGTCCTTCATATGCGAGAATTCTTTTTTCATAATTTCTTGATACTTTTCATCCGAGCATTCCTGAGGAATCCAGACCTCCCTTAATTGAATTCCTAAAGACTCCGCCTGCTGTTTCAGCAGCTCATGGCGGACTCCATGGATGGAAACACCCCCCAACCCTTCAGTTAGTGTCACGACTAAAGAATCAATCTCATAATCCGGATTATTTTGTATTTTATATAATGCCAGCGTGGAATCCTTACCTCCGCTGAAACCAATAGCTATTTTCATTTTGACAGCCTCCTTTACTCCTTAAAAAAGCACTCTTCTAGGAAGAGTGCTTTACTGTTAATTATGCTTCAAGACTTGCCATTGGTCCAAAGAATTCGAAGTGAATTCTGTCTTCTGCTACGCCAAGGTCTTTTAAAGCAGAGTTGACTGCTTTCATGAATGGTACCGGGCCGCAGAAATAGAAGTCTGATTGTTCAAGGTTCACATTTTCCTTTAGCCATTCTTTTGTAATATAGCCTTCAACATCAAAGCTGTTGTTCTGGCGGTCTTCTTCTGTTGGCTGGTCGTAGAATACCACTGAGTTCACTTTTGCTTTGGCTGCGGTTGCTGCGACTTCATCTTTAAGGGCATGGACTTTTCCGTTCTGGGCTGCATGGATGAAAGTAACTTCTTTTTCAGGCTGCAGTTCTGCAACGGTGTTCAGCATGCTGACCATCGGAGTCAATCCAACGCCTCCGCTTAGCAGGACGACTGGAGTGTCTTTTTGTGTATCAAGGAAGAAGTCGCCTGCTGGTGCACTGATTTGCAGGACTTCGCCTTCTTCTACGCTGTTGTGCAGGTAGTTGGATACTTTGCCATCCGGAGATTCCATGCCAGCTTCCTTTTTAACGCTGATACGGTAATAATCTTTCCCAGGAGCATCTGACAGGCTGTACTGGCGGATATGTGTGAATTCTTCGCCTTCGATCTCAAGCTTGATGCTGATATACTGTCCTGGCTTGAATGAAGCGATTGCCTTCCCATCGACCGGCTTCAAGTAGAAAGAAGTGATGACTTCACTTTCCTCAACCCTTTTCGCAACAATAAATGGACGGAAGTCCTTCCAGCCGCCTCTCTGGCTAGCAGCTTCATCATACATTTCCGCTTCGACAGAGATGAACGCATCCGCGATCACACCATACGCATCGGCCCACGCATTGATGATTTCATCTGTAGCCGCATCTCCTAGAACTTCCTTGATCGCAATCAACAGGTGCTTACCGACGATTGGATAATGCTCAGGCAGGATACCAAGGCTGCGGTGCTTATGTGCAATCTGGTTTACAACCGGAAGGATCGCTTCAAGATTGTCGATATATTTTGCAGCAGCATAGACTGTTCCAGCAAGCGCCCTTTGCTGTCTGCCCTGCTTCTGGTTCGCATGGTTAAAAATGTTCAATAACTCAGGATGGTTTTCGAACATTGTTTTATAGAAAACTGTCGTGATTTGTTCACCGTGCACTTCTAGTACTGGTACAGTAGATTTGATGGTTTCAATCGTCTTTTGATCTAGCATTTCATACACTCCCCTATGTTTGTAACTTTTCGTTGAGGTGTTTTCCTCATTCCCATAGTGATTATAATAAATTATATCGGCAGACTAAGTGATGCAAATCACACTATCGTAAAATAGTTCTTTCGAATCGGATTTTTCATTGGGATTTGCTCCATTCCAAACGGATTTCATAATAAAAATAAAAATTAGGGAAAAGACTGATTTAAGCCATCAACCTGTACGAAAAAAGACCTGACAAAAATTTTTATAGCGAGTTTTTTGTTTTTATAGCGACTTTTTCTTTTTTATAGCGACTTTTCAATTTTTATAGCGACTTTTTCTCTTTTATAGCGACTTTTCAATTTTTATAGCGAACTGGAAAAAGACACTGATTTTTTCCAGTTTTGTGAGAACAAAAATAGAGCACTGTCTAAGCAGTGCTCTCTCCACATTTTTAAAACTCAAACCGTTCTTCAAAAATAGTAACTTCCTTCATTCGTTTCCTGTTCAGTTCAAAACCGATGCCAGGGTTATCTGGTATCTGGATCATCCCGTTATCAACCTTGATTTCTGGCTGTATGATATCTTCTTTCCAATAGCGGTCCGAACCAGAGATATCACCTGGTATCGTGAATCCAGCCAATGAAGCGAGCGCAATATTATGTGCTCTTGAAATGCCGAATTCGATCATGCCGCCGGCCCAGACAGGAATCCCTTTTGAGTGGCAGTAATCATGAATTCTTTTTGCTTCACCAATGCCGCCGACACGGCCGATTTTTATATTAATGACGCCGCAGCTGCTAAGCTCCACTGCTTTCCTGGCGTCATCGAAAGTGACGATGCTTTCATCCAGGCAGATTGGTGTTTTTATCTGGTTCTGAAGTTTGGCATGATCAACAATGTCATCAAACCCCAGCGGCTGTTCGATCATCAGCAGGCCAAAATCATCAAGTGCTTTTAATCGGTCCGCATCCCTGAGAGAGTATGCCGAGTTTGCATCGGCCATCAGTGGCAGATCAGGAAACCGCTGACGAATTCTCGAAATTAACTGGTAGTCAGTTTCGGGGCTTATTTTAATTTTCACGCGCTTGAAGCCTTGCTCCAGATAGCTTTCGATTTGTTTCAGGACTTCAGACAAATTTGGGTTCCCGACAACCACACCTGCAGGGATCTCTGACATCGTTCCGCCAATAAGACTCGATAGCGGAATTTCCTCTTTCTTCGCCTGCAAATCCCACAGTGCTGTTTCAAGGGCCGCCTTTGCCATATGGTTCCTGCGCACGGAACTGAATAATCCGAAAGCTTCATCAGGATGGCTGACCCCCTTTTTTTTCAAAAGAGGAATCAAAAAGTCTTTAAGCACATGGTAGGAGGTTTGCACCGTTTCCTCCGTATACCATGGAGAAGAAAATGCTACTCCTTCACCATAGCCGTTGATGCCCTTACGATCTTTCACTTCTACAATGATCGCTTCCCTGTCGGTGACCGAACCTAAATGGGTCATGAAAGGCTGCTTCAACGGCATTTTAATGATCGATAAATGCACGGACTTAATTTCCATTTTCATCACGCTCCGCATCCAGCCACTCGCGCAGTTTGCGTCTTAATAATTTCTTTGCAGCATTACGCGGCAGGCTGTCAACAAAGTAGAATTTTTTCGGAAGCTTGTATTTTGCAAGTTTCTGTTCACAGAGCTTGAGCAACTCTTCTTCGGACACGCCAAATGCATTTTTCACAGTGAAAGCAACAGGCACCTGTCCCCATTGCTCATCAGGCATTCCAATCACTCCTGCATCAGCCACGCCTGGATGCGAAAGCAGGACGCCTTCAATTTCAGCAGGATAGACATTTTCTCCGCCGGAAATAATCAAATCGGAACGGCGGTCAAGCACATATAGGAATCCATCGCCGTCCACATAGCCAATATCTCCGGTATAAAGCCATCTCTCGCGGATTTTATCTGCTGTTTCATCAGCACGGTTCAAGTACCCGACTGTCACATTCGGGCCTTTTACAATAATTTCTCCCTCTGCTCCCGGCGGAACATCCTGGCTATCTTCGTCAACTATCCGAATCTGGTTGGAGAATAATGCTTTACCGGCAGAACCAAGTCGCTCAATGCTGTATTCCGGTGACAATGTCGCAAACTGTGAAGAAGTCTCAGTCATCCCATACGTTTGGAATACCGGGATATCTTTTTCCAAACAGGATTGAAGTAAAGGCAAAGGAGCAGGCCCTCCGCCCAACAGCATGCAGCGGAATGATTCCGGCAGTCTGTCAGATCCTAATTCGTCTATGATCCGCCTTAGCATCGTGCTGACGACCGACATAATGGTGATCTCGTATCGACGGATATCATCGCTTACCTTTTTCTCTTCAAAAGAAGAATGTAAAATAATCGGCATTCCATAAATTTGACTTCTCATTAAAATAGAGTAGCCGCTGATATGGAAAATCGGCACAGTGCAAAGCCATTTATCCTGAACATGCAAACCAAGATTGAGTGCTGATGCATTCGCGCTCCACCAGTGGTTCCCATATGTTTGCATTACCCCTTTTGGATTACCGGTCGTGCCTGATGTATACATGATCGTAGTGACTTCATCCATATCGTATTCTTCAAGAATACGTGGATGTATTCCCTCGAGTTCTTTCAATTCATGGATGCTAACATTCTTTGTATCAGAATGAATTGCTGCCACTTTATCATTGAAGCGAGTTTCATATAGAAGTACGTCTGCTTGACTGTCATCCAGCTGCCATGAAAGCTCTTCAGAGGTCAGGCGATTGTTCAAAATGACCGCCCTGATTCCAGCCATTTGCAAAGCATATAAAATAAATGCTGACTCAGCCTGATTGGAAAACAGCACGGCAACCGCTACACCCTTTTGCAGACCCAGGACACCCAGTTTTCCAGCATACGTTTGTGCTTTTTCAAAAACTTGCTTAAATGTAAAGGTGTGTCCTTCAAAAATCAGCGCTTCCCGGTCTGGAGAGAGATCGGCCCGCTTTTTCAGCCAATTCGGCATCGTTTCTGTCATTGATGTCACCCTTTCTCTACATACTAAAACAGCTTGATGGAGGTCCATCAAGCTGCGTCAAATTATAAAATCAAGGGAATCTAGGGAACTGGCCGAAGTCTGGCTTGCGCTTTTCCTTGAATGCGTCGCGGCCTTCTTTCGCTTCTTCTGTTGTGTAGTAAAGCAGTGTTGCATCTCCTGCCATCTGCTGAAGTCCAGCGAGTCCATCAGTATCAGCGTTCATTGCTGCTTTCAGGAAGCGAAGCGCAGTTGGGCTCTTCTCAAGCATTTCTTCACACCACTTGAGTGTTTCTTCTTCAACCTGGTCAAGAGGTACAACTGTGTTGACAAGACCCATGTCCAAAGCTTCCTGGGCATTGTACTGGCGGCACAGGTACCAGATTTCACGTGCCTTTTTGTGGCCGACGATTCTTGCGAGGTAGCCTGAACCGTAACCGGCATCAAAGCTTCCTACTTTAGGGCCTGTCTGGCCGAAAATAGCGTTATCAGCCGCGATTGTCAAGTCACATACGACATGAAGCACATGGCCTCCGCCGATTGCGTAACCTTTTACCTGAGCGACAACTGGTTTAGGAATTACACGAATCAAACGCTGAAGGTCGAGGACGTTCAAACGCGGGATCTCGTCTTCACCAACGTACCCACCATGTCCGCGCACTTTCTGGTCACCACCAGAACAGAATGCATCATCTCCAGCTCCAGTAAGGACGATTACGCCAACACTAGAATCATCACGAGCATAAGAAAATGCATCAATCATTTCCATAACCGTCTTAGGACGGAAAGCGTTGCGTACTTCCGGGCGGTTAATGGTGATTCTCGCAATGCCATTATATGTTTCATACAGAATATCTTCGTAATTGCGTTCTGAAACCCATTCAACTGTCATTAAGAAAACCTCCTATTATGTATTCGACAAAAACTCACTTACTATTGTACCAAATTTTTCTCGATCTTCCACATGAATTGCATGCCCGCATCCATTTATCGTCAAATTTGTCGGATTTGGGAGCTTCATGGCCATAGCGTCGGCAATTCTGCAAAACTTTTCATCAAGCTTTCCTGTAACCAGTAAGGTTTCAAAATCAAATTCTTCAAGTTGATCCCACCATGAAGGCTGGGCGCCGGTACCCATTCCCCGAAGGCTATTCGCCAGGCCGACAGGATTATTTCTGAGTCTTTGACTTCTTATTTGTTCCCTTACTTCTTCCGGGAGATTCAACTGCGAACGAAAAAGCGGGATCGATTCCCAAAAATCGATAAATTTCTCCACGCCTTCACTCTCAATCCTGGCTGCCAGCTTCAAGTCCTGCTGAATTCGCGCCTCACGCTCTTCAGGAGTTTTCAGTCCTGGTGTCGTGCTCTCAAGTACCAGCTTCCTTACTCTTTCAGGATAGAGACTCGCAAATGTGATGGCTGTGCGGCCGCCCATCGAGTACCCAAGCAAATCTGCTTTTTCAATTCCAAGCTGGTCTAAAAGAACTTTGAGGTCATTTGCTGCTTTCTTGATATCATATCGCTCCATATCGCCAGGCGATTCAGTCATGCCGTGTCCAATAAGGTCAACCATCACTAGGCTTGAGTGCTCTCCCCACATAGGACAAAACGGCTTCCATGTAGAAGCCGCTCCGGTAAACCCATGGAGCAATACGAGAGGATAACCGCTTCCGTATTGCTCGACATGATATTGGATTTCATTAATTATGGTCTTCATGATTCTTCACCATTTAGCAGCGCCGTTATTTCCCGGGAAACAGATTTCCACAAATTTCGATGTTCCATCATGTTCGAATCCCTAGCCGTACGGATTTCCATTACTTTCAGGCCTTTAACACGCTGGTTTTCGACAAAAGTCTCGAAAAAATGCTCCCAGTCCTTAATCAGGTCATATTTCCCTTTGTACATCGCGACAACATGACTGAAATCAAGATCGAGCGGAGTGCCGAACAGCATCTCAAAATGCTTTGGCTCATTTGCCTGAGGCAGGAATGAGAATATTCCTCCCCCATTATTATTGATCAGCAAGATATTAATATCGATATCATATAACTTTGAAGCCAACAACCCATTCAGGTCATGATATAAAGTCAAATCACCCAGCACAAGATAACAGGGCTGCGATACACTCGCTACACCAAGTGCAGTAGAGACAATCCCGTCTATGCCATTCGCTCCCCTATTGGCCATGACCTTAATGTTCTTTTCGTTAAGCAGGAAAAATGAATCGAGGTCGCGGATCGGCATGCTGTTGCCGACGAATAGAGTCGCTCCTTCAGGAAGCATCTCTGCAAGCAGATGGAACAGCTTGCCTTCACTCAATTCTTCTACCCCGGAAATGTCCATTAGCTGCTGTTTGGCTGTATCGTTCAATGCAAGCCACTTATCCAAGTAGGAAGACTCTTTAACATGACCAACGGCACTGCTGATCTTCTCGCAAAAAAGCGCTTCATCACAATAATACATATCGCTTGCAGACATTGTCGGCTCGCGCCAGCCGGCACCGCTGTCGATCACAAACTGGCGGGCGTGGCGGTTCTCTTTTATGAAGATGGTCAGCGCTTTTGAAACAGGCATCGCACCAAAACGGATGATCACATCAGGCTTCAAAGCTTCCTTCGCGTCTTCGTTACGCAAAAACGCATCATATGTATCGACAATATGTCGCCCGTCATGATCTCCGCTTCGCAGCTGTGATAGCGGGTCAGCGATAATCGGGAACTTCAGGCTGTCAGCAAGCGCAATCACTCGTTCAGCAAACTCACTGTTGTCGATTTGCCCGCAGACGATGATGCCGTTTTTATAGGTTGCAAGGTCCTCCGCAATTCTCTTAAACATTTCGTCTGATAAACTGATATGTCCGGTCTGGATATCGATATATCCACCAGCCCGCTCAGGTAGTTCGAACAAATTTCCATCCAGCTTCGGAATCAACGGTTCCCTGAACGGGAAGTTCAAATGGACAGGTCCCTGCGGATAGCTTGATGCTGTTGCAGCCGCTCTGCCACAAACAGTACGTGCATAGCGAATCATGTCCTCCGTTCTTTCCGGAGGAGCCATCTCAACAAACCATTTAACGTTTTTTCCATACAGATGGAGTTGGTCGATTGCCTGCGGTGCACCGACATCACGCAGTTCATGCGGACGATCCGCTGTCAGGACAAGCAATGGGACCCTTGAGATACTCGCTTCAATGACTGCAGGATAATAGTTAGCCGCTGCCGTTCCAGATGTACATAGGAGTGCGACCGGTTTTCTGGTTGCCTTGGCAATCCCGAGAGCGAAAAATGACGCAGATCGCTCATCGACAAGAATATGGGTTCTCAGGTCAGGGTGCTCTGCCATCACCAGTGCCATTGGCGTTGATCTAGAACCAGGGCTGATGACGACATCCTTCACCCCTGTTTTGGATAACTCTGCAACAAATGCAGCGATATACGCTGTTAAATCTTCCTGGTGGCTCATTTTATCTTTCCTCCAAGTGCTGTAAGCATCGGTCGGAACTTGATGCTAGTCTCTTTATATTCGCTTTCGGCATTAGAATCTGCCACGACACCGCATCCGGCAAATAAGGAAGCCTCATTCCCCTGGATCAGTCCTGAACGGATCGCTACGGCGAATTCACCGTTTCCCTGATAATCCATCCAGCCAACAGGTGCGGCATAGAGCCCTCTGTCCAGCTGTTCGATTTCCCTGATTTTCTCGATGGCTGCCTGTTTCGGCAATCCTCCGAGAGCTGGAGTCGGGTGGAGTCTGTCCACAAGATGAAGAATCGATGTCCCTTCCCGGTTTTTACCGATGACTGGGGTGTACAGATGCTGGATATATTTCATCTTCATTAACGCAGGCTGTTCAGGAAGGATGACCTCATCACAGGTTTCTTCCATCGCCTCTTTGATCATATCAACTACATATTGGTGTTCTATCAAATTTTTCTGATCTGTTAAAAGTTCAGTGCCCAGCTTTTCATCTTCTTCAGGAGTGCTTCCCCTTGCGATCGAACCTGCCAGGCATGCTGAAAACAGGCTGTCGCCATCCTTCTTGACCAGCCTCTCTGGTGAAGCTCCGATAAAGCAATCCCCATTGGATTCAAAGGCGAAGATGAAGCTCGCTTTCTGGTGATCCAGAAGATTCGCGAGTACTCTTTCTGCCTGGACCTCATCTTCGAAACGGAGGCGCAGCTCCCTTGCGAGGACAACCTTTTTCAGTTCACTATTCTCGAAACCTTTTACGGCATCTGTTACAGTCTGCTTCCATGCTTCCGGCTCGATTTCAACAATTTCCTTGAGATCAAGCTGAGCAAGTGCCGGTTTCACTACTGCCCTCGAGAGCAATTCCTGCCGCTCCCTGGACACTTTTTCGAATAAGGTAAGATCATCATGCTGGGTGCAGATGACGTTTGTTGTAAAATAAGCCTCGCCCTTGATCATGGTCAGCATGTATTTCGGAATATGGAACAATGCTTCTGAAAACTTGGACCATAAAGCAGTTCCTTTTTTCAGCGGATCGAACGAAAATCCGCCAAATATGGCTGGCCCTGTACCATTGAGATTATATTTATTGAATACCAGCGCGGATTCCATGAAGCGCTTCCACTCTTTTTCAACATGAAAAAAGCGGTCAGCTGCCTGATCCGACTGTATTTGACCGCAAATTCCCAATCCTGCAAGAATTTGTTCTCCCTCAGGATCCTTCCAGAAAAAACGTTCGCCTAAGTACTTTTCCCGGCCTGAGGCAAAAAAATGAAAAGGATCGATACGATCTATTTTATGGACTTCGCTTACCAAAATCGACTGAGATAGTCCTTTGGCCCGCTCAATCCCATCAAGAATTCCCTGTCTAAGTTCCGTTTCCTGAATGGCAACCAAAATTATCCCCCCAATAACAGCCTCTCATCTGTTATCATACGTTTAAAAGCTTATTTTAAGATACACCTCATACATCACGATGTCAATCATGGCGGGCTTTCCAAAGCGATTATCATCCTTATTATATATTTCACGCGAAAAGCTTGCATAATCTGGAAAAACCATCCTGTATAGACGTGAAAATACTAATTGACAGTGGTTATGTGAATATCTACACTAATAATTGTAAGGTAATTTAGCCTATATATTAAAGCTCTTTTTGACAATTTTCGTTCTTTTAGATAAAATATTAAGGTTTGATAGATTGATATTAAGGGAGAGAATTAGATATGCAATCACAGCTACAGCCTAGTTCTTCACCAGCAGTTGATAAAGCAAGCTGGAAAGTATGGTGGCACTTAACCCGTCCGCACACATTGACTGCAGCATTTGCCCCTGTCCTTCTCGGTACTGCTTTAGCTATAGAAAACAGCGGCGGCATCCATTGGGGAATGTTCATAGCCATGCTGGTCGCAAGTCTGTTAATCCAGGCGGCAACAAATATGTTCAATGAATATTATGATTTTAAACGTGGACTGGACAATGAGAATTCCGTTGGGATCGGCGGCGCGATTGTCCGTCATGGCATCAAGCCAAAAACGGTCCTGAACCTTGCCTTCAGCCTTTATGGAATATCCGTTTTACTCGGTGTATATATCTGTATGAGCACGAGCTGGTGGGTCGCAGCTGTCGGGGTTGTTTCCCTGGCTGCCGGTTACCTTTACACAGGCGGTCCGCTGCCAATAGCCTATACTCCTTTCGGTGAGCTTGTCGCTGGCTTTTTCATGGGTGTCCTGATCATTTTGATTTCGTTTTATATCCAGACCGGCACAGTCACACCGACAAGTGTTCTCGTGTCATTCCCAAGCTTTTTGCTGGTAGGCGCGATCCTGCTTGCCAATAATATCCGAGACCTTGATGGCGACAAAGATTTTGGCCGGAAAACACTCGCCATCCTGCTTGGAAGGAAAGGTGCCATCCGCCTGCTTGCTGGCATGTTCATTGTTTCATATATATGGGTGATCGGCCTCATCATTACAGGCGTCGTATCCCCATGGCTGGCGATTGTCGCACTGAGCATTCCAAAAGCGGTCAAAGCAACAAAAGGTTTTATTGGAAAGTCCAATCCTATACAAATGATGCCGGCAATGGCTGCAACGGCAAAGACCAACACGATCTTTGGCCTGCTTTTATCCGTCGGTATTTTCATCAGCTTGATTTAATGTTAAACGAGAAGCTTCTGCCTTAGGCGGAAGCTTTTTCTATGTTTCCTGAAATTGTGAGCGGGTATTTAATACATATGACACGAAACAAAAGGATGTGTAATTATGCTGACAACGGACCAGCTCAATAACTTGAAACAAACTCTTATGGATGAAAAAGAAACTCTGCAATCACAAATAGATCAAAATGAAGAGGAAGGTTACCTGGAAGGCAGCCAGCGGGAGGCAACCGGAGAACTTTCTTCCTACGATAACCATCCCGCCGACAGTGGCACAGAACTGTTCGAGCGCAGCAAGGACCTCGCGATGGACGAGCATCATGAGGACCAGATGGACAAAGTCGAAAACGCCCTGAAGGCGATTGAGGATGGCACATACGGAAAATGCGCTGAGTGTGGGAAAGAGATCCCATATGAGCGACTCGAAGCAGTCCCGTACACCCTATACTGCGTCGAGCACTCGCAGGAACAAGGCGTATCAAATGACCGTTCAGCCGAGGAAGATGTATTGGAATACACCCACGAAGCAGATTTCGGCCGCAGACAGAACGAAGAGATGGCCGACAACAGGAACAGCTTCGATGATGTGGCTGAGTTCGGGACTTCTGAAACACCTTCCGACTTTACCGGAGACCACGAGGATTACAATAAGCTTTATATTGATAATGAAACTGAGCGCGGGTTCACTGAAGACTATGAATCCTTCAGCGCCACAGATATTGAAGGTGATGACCGTCAAGTATTCCAAAGCGCCAGCGAAGAGGAATATGAGGAAAGGCTCGACGAAACCGGCATGGAATCAGAGCTTGGCGACATCCCTTATAAAGAGGGAGACAGTTATGTAGAGGATCAGAAAAAGAAAGAAGAATAAGGAAACAGCCTCCGTTCATGGTTGAACGGAGGCTGTTTTTTCGGCTCTTTTCAAAAGGATGTTGCATGCAATGCTGATTAGAAAATCTCTCCTCATTCAGAGATTATCCCTCCTCTGCCTTGATTGCATCTGCTTTTGTCTCGTGGACAGTGTCAAACGGATGCTCAGGCGGGGCGTAAATCACATATACTTTCAGCTTCGTATTTCCTATATTTATCACATTATGCCATTTCCCTTCTGGAATCAGGATGGCATAGTCATCAACCACCCTCGCTTCGAAATCGAGATTATCCTTACTGTCGCCCATTTGCACCAGTGCTTCTCCTTCTTCAACGCGGATGAACTGGTCCCCTGTTTCATGGATTTCAAGGCCAATATCGTCTCCAACATCGATGCTCATGACCGTCACCTGCAAATTCTTCCCGGTCCAAATGGCTGTCCGAAATGTTACATTCTGCAGAGTCGCATCTTCAATATCAAGGGTAAACGGTTCTTTACCATAGTCCTGCAATCGGCTGCCAGCCTCTTCCATCAGACAGCTAAACCGCGTCACATGTTCTAATTCATCAGCAAACGCTCGGAAAAAGACATGGCCAACCGGAAGATTCTGAGTCAGTAAATAGCTGTTACGATATTCATGGTAATCTTTGTTCTCCAGTTCAAAAGCTTTTTGCAGACCATCCCGATAGGACTCGAATTCGATCTGTTCATACTGAGTTTGTGGCTGTTGGCCAGTGAGTGTGATGTATAAGTCTGTAAATTGATTATAGTGAATTTGTTTATCCTCTAATGCCTGCCTGATCGCTTTCCTGTGCCTCTGGTTCGGCGCTGCTTCCGCCAGGCGGCCAAAAAAATCAATGGCTGAAGCTTCTCCTTTTATACCAGCAAGCAGCGCTTCAAGGACCTGCTGATGACTAGTTTGATTGTTTCTAAACATATTACTTGGGTTATACGTGCCTGAGTTCACATAATATTGATAGGGATAGGTTGGACTGTACACATTTCTCATTCCCTTCACAGGATTTATCAACCCATTCTATGCCCATTTCTTTTGAATCGTACATTGTTCATTTTATGGACAAGAATATTCATGGGGCAGAATCTCAAACTAAGACTATAATCCATAAGAAACGGAGATAGCCAATGAGTATTATTCTTGCGCTTCTTGCTGCACTATTTGCCTCTTTTACTGCAATCCTCGCAAAGATCGGCATTGAGGATGTCGATTCGAACCTGGCCACCGCTGTCAGGACCGTGGTGGTCGTCATCATGGCTTATTTGATGGTGGTGATTACCGGCCAGACTGAAAATATAATGACAGTGTCAACCAGATCACTGATATTCCTCGTTCTATCAGGATTGACAACTGGCCTTTCCTGGCTGGCTTTTTTCAAAGCAATCCAGATTGGTGATGTCTCCAAGGTTGTGCCGATTGACAAATCAAGTGTGGTACTGACGATCCTGCTTTCTTTTATTATCCTTAGGGAACCTGCCACAATGCCTGTAGTAGTCGGTGGCATCATCATTTCCATTGGTACCTTCGTGCTGATTGGAAAAAAGAAAAAGACGCAGGGCAAGAACGGCTTCAACACAAAATCGTACCTTTTCCTCGCCATCATGTCTGCCATTTTTGCGGCACTGACCAATATTCTCGCAAAAATCGGAATTGAAGATGTCGATTCCAATGTCGCGACCTTCATCCGCACTGTCGTGATCATCATTTTTGCCTGGGGGATTGTATTTTTTCAGGGAACTGTGAAGGAATTGAGGAAAATCACAAGGAAGTCTTACATCTTTTTGATCCTATCCGGTGCAGCCACAGGCTTCTCCTGGCTTTGTTACTTCGCTGCACTCGCAATCGGAAAAGTGAGTATCGTCAATCCAATCGATAAATTCAGTGTCGTCCTGACAATGATCCTGAGCTTCATCATTCTAAAAGAAAAACCGACCCGCTCCACCGTGGCAGGTGCTGTATTGATCACGATTGGCACTGGGCTGTTGATTTTGTAAAAGGAATATAAGACAAGAACAGGCCAAACCATCTAAGGTTTGGCCTAAAATCTTATACTTTCAAAGCAGACTGGACTTTCCAGATTTCATCTGCATATTCCCTTATGGTCCTGTCGCTGGAGAAATATCCGGACTTTGCAATATTGATCAAGCTCATCCGCAGCCATTCGCCGCGATTCAAATATTTCCGGCTGACTTCCTGATGTGCCTCTGCATAGGAAGCAAAGTCCCTCAGCACAAAATACTGGTCATTATGCCCCAGCAAAGAATCATAGATTTCATTGAAATGGTTCTCCGTATCAGGGAAGAACCCATTCACCAGCTGGTCGACGATTTCCCGGATCCGTTCATCATGGTGGTAGTACTCCAGCGAATGATAGCCGCCGTTATGCTGGTAATCCAGCACTTCCTCTGCACTTAACCCAAACAGGAAGATATTCTCCCTGCCAACCATTTCCGTGATCTCGACATTGGCACCATCCAGCGTGCCCAGTGTCAACGACCCGTTCATCATGAACTTCATATTTCCAGTGCCGGATGCCTCCTTGCTCGCCGTTGAAATCTGCTCACTGATATCCGCAGCCGGAAAGATTTCCTCGGCCAGGGACACTCGATAATTTTCAAGGAAAACGACTTTCAGCTTATCTTTCGTCTCAGGGTCATTGTTCACCTTACCAGCTACACTGTTAATGAGTTTTATGACCTTTTTGGCAAAATAATAACCAGGTGAAGCCTTGGCGCCAAAAATGAATGTCCTTGGATACAACAAAGCATCCGGGTCTTTTTTCAACGCATTATACAGATGCATGATGTGCAGCACATTCAACAGCTGCCGCTTATAGGCGTGCAGCCTTTTTACCTGGACATCGAAAATTGATTCAGTGTCGACTTCAATCCCTGTTTTATCCAAAATCCGTCTTGCGAGCCGCTCTTTATTCTCCTGCTTGATGCCATGCAATTTTTCCAGGAAGGCTGCATCATCCTTGAAGCGCGTCAATTCCTCGAGTTTTTGCGGAGCCCCTACCCAATCTGGCCCAATTGCATCGGTAATCAATCCCGACAAACCTGGGTTTGCCTTAAGCAGCCAGCGCCGGTGGGTGATGCCATTGGTCTTGTTATTGAAACGTTGTGGATAGAATTGATAGAACAAGTTCATTTCCCGGTTCTTCAAAATATCCGTATGCAGCTTTGCCACTCCATTAATGCTGTGACTGCCGACAATCGCAAGCGGAGCCATCCTGACCTCGCCGTGGGCAATGATTGCCATGCTTTCGACCCTTGCCCAATCGCCAGGAAATCGTTCCCATACCTCTTGGCAGAAACGCTCGTTTATCTCCTCCGCGATCATGTATATACGCGGCAGCAGCGGCTGGAATATCCTGATTGGCCAGCGTTCAAGCGCCTCAGCAAGGGTCGTATGGTTTGTATAGGAAAGGGTCTGGACGGTAATTTGCCATGCATCTTCCCAGCCAAGTCCCTCTTCATCCATCAGGATCCGCATCAATTCAGGTACCGCGATTGCAGGGTGAGTATCATTGATGTGGATGCTCACATAGTCGTGGAACTCTAGCAAGCTCTTATTCTTCTTTTTAAACGACTTCACAATTGCCTTCAGGCTCGCTGCGACAAGAAAATATTGCTGCTTCAGCCGAAGAATCTTTCCTTCATCATGTGTATCGTCCGGATATAAAAACTCCGAAACCGACTCGGTATCCTTCTTATATTTAAAAATATCGGCATTAGCCGGAAATCTCGCCGGCTCGGCATTCCATAGACGCAGAGTGTTCACCGTCTGTGTCTGGTAGCCGATGACAGGAAGATCATAAGGAACAGCCATGATGGTCTCGGCGTTCAGATGCCTGAAAACTAGCCGGCCATTTTCCAATCGGCTCTCAATCTCTCCCCAAAAAGGTATTTCCACTGCATCATCCGTCTTGCGTACCTCCCAGACATGGCCGTGCCTCAGCCATTGTTCAGGCAGTTCTACCTGGTAGCCATCAACGATTTTCTGCTCGAACAAGCCATGCTTGTAGCGAATTCCGCAGCCATGTCCAGGCAAATCAAGCGATGCAAGCGAATCAAGGAAACAGGCGGCAAGACGGCCAAGGCCGCCATTGCCTAGACCAGCATCTGCCTCGATTTCCTCCAATTGATCAAGCTCGATCCCCAGTTCCCTGAGTCCCTTGCATACGACCTCTTCAACACCCAGATTAATCAGATTGTGCCTGAGCAGCCGCCCAAGCAGGAATTCTATAGACAGGTAATAGACCTGCTTCTTAGCGCCCGCGCGGTATATTTCATTTGTTTTTATCCAATCAGAACTCACATGCTCCCTGATCATATGTCCGAGAGTCTGGAATTGCTCCCGGCTTGTGCTTTCTTCAAAGCTGGTTCCAAACATCATCTCGAGTTTTTTCAAGAAAGCGGTTTTGAATTTGGGAACATTAGAAAACATGCGATTCACTCCTTGAGATGAGATCGGAATACAAATCATTGTATTGCCTTGCCGACTGCGCCCAGCTATAGTCTGTTTCCATCGCTTTTGCCATCAGCTTCAGCCATTTTTCACGCTTGTGGTAAAATGACAAGCCCCGTTCAATCGTAAAGAGCATGTCATGGGCATTGAAATTGGCAAAGGTAAATCCATTGCCCTGACCATTAAATTCATTATAAGGCTGGACAGTATCGTTCAGACCGCCCGTCTCCCTGACAACCGGGATCGATCCATAGCGCATCGCGATCATCTGGCTCAATCCGCACGGCTCGAACTTGGATGGCATCAAAAACAGATCCGATCCTGCATAAACCTGGTGTGCCAGATTTTCATCAAAACCGATATATACGCCACATTGATCAGGATACTGCGCAGCCATTTCCCTGAAGAACTGCTCAAACTCAGGGTCACCAGTGCCAAGAACTATGAGCTGCAATCCCGTTGCCATGATTTCATGGAAAACTTCCCTGACCAAATCAAGGCCTTTTTGTTTCGTCAGTCTCGTGATCATGGCCACAACGGGCACATCATCATTTACCGGAAGGCCAAAACTGCGCTGTACCTGCAACTTATTGATGACTCTTCTTTCAAGTCCCCATACTCCAAAACTGGCGGCCAGACCAGGATCTTTTTCCGGGTCATAAGCAACATGGTCGATTCCGTTCAAGATCCCGGAAAGATCCTCACGTCTTTTCCTCAGGATTCCATCCAGATTTTCACCAAAATACTCAGTCTGGATTTCGTCCTTGTAGGTAGGGCTGACTGTCGTGATATGATCTGCTGAAATCAATGCTGCTTTCATGAAATTGGCCATTCCGTAAAATTCAAGCTGTTCCTCATTGAAATAAGAGCTGTCAATCTGCAGCAGATCCCCGAGCACTTCCCGCGGGAAGATTCCCTGGAACTGAAGATTATGGATCGTGAATACAGACCGGATCAATCCATAACCCGGACGCTTATAATACTCGGTACGCAGCAAGAAAGGAATCATCCCGGTATGCCAGTCATGGCAATGGATCACATCCGGATAAAATTCGCTTTCAGCGACGAACTCGAGCACTGCCCTGCTGAAAAAGGAAAAACGCTCCCCATCATCATAATGACCATAAAGACTATCCCGTTTGAAGTAATATTCATTGTCCACAAAATAGAAGGTGACACCATCATGCTCAAGAGCTTCAATGCCGCAATATTGCGAGCGCCAGCCTAATTGCACAGTAAACTCTTTCACTTTCTTCATCTCAGAGCGGAATTTGTCAGGAATCAAACCGTACTTCGGTAAAATCACCCTGACATCCGTCCCTAATTTTTTCAGCTCCTTCGGAAGTGATCCCGCTACATCAGCCAGGCCTCCTGACTTGATGAAAGGAACACATTCCGATACTGCGAATAATACCTTCACGAGCTGCTCCCCACTCCCTGGACTGCTCCTTTACGGATGACAGCTGGCGAGTCTGCTGGCGCTGTGATGACGGTACCTGCCTCGATTCTTGCGTCTTTATCAACGATGACTGAGTCCAATATACAATTCTCCTTGATTTGCGTCTTTTGCATGATGATACAATTGCGGATGACGGTGCCCTTCCCGATTTTCACACCTCTTCCGATGATGCTGTTTTCAACAGTCCCCTCAATCACCCCGCCATTGGCGACCATTGAATTGCGGACCGATGCATCGACATCATAACGGGTTGGAGGCTCATCCTTCACCTTTGTTAAAATAGGGCGTTCTTTAGGGAATAACTCCTTCCAAACCTCAGGCTTCAGCAAATCCATGCTCACACTGAAATATTTGGCGATCGTATCCACCATCACTGCATAGCCTTCATAGTCGTAAAAACAAAGCTGGAATTGACTGCTGGTATCCCTGGCAGCATCCCTCAAATTCGAATATCCTGTTTCATTCCTTGTAAGGATCAAATCCATCAGCAGTGTTTTTTTCACAAGATAGATCCCTAAAGATTTTCCATTTTTCTGTACTTCTGTTATGTCACAGCCCGATTCAATATGCCAGTCAAGCAACTGCTGGAAATCCATATTGAAAATCGTATAGGAATTCGCAATCAGCGCATAATCCTGTGTACTGCGTTCAAAATAATCAATATTATCGGCAAAATGGTCCAAAGTGCCAATTCCCGTATAATGTTTATCAAGATTAGGTGCAGGGAAGAAAAACAATCCATCCCTTTTTCGGTTAAGATCCCAATTCCGGCCAGAGCCTAAATGGTCCATCAACGACCGGTACTGGTATTTCGGAAAGATCGCCACGCTCTCGATGCCCGAATTTACCATGTTGGAAAGGATAAAATCAATCAGCCTGTATCGTCCGCCAAAGGGAATCGCTGCCACCGACCGATGCAGGGACAGTTCATGAAGATCTTCGTGGACGGTTGTCGCATCTATTACTCCCAATAATCGTTTGTTCATTTCTTATTTCCTCCCGAAGTCGGTTCAATTGGATTGCAATTCACCGATTGTTTCTTCCGATACTAATGTAATTTCATTGCAGCTATCATCTGGCCTGATGATCGTGCCATCCGGGACATAAACCCCTGGAGACACTATCGCCTTCTCAATGATACAATTATGGCCGATGACAGCGTCTGGCATAATGACCGTTTCCTTGACGACAGCGCCTTTTTTGACCGTCACACCCTGGAATACGACCGTTTTGGAAACCTCCCCTTCAATCTTGCAGCCCTCATTGACCAGGGATTCCGAAACTTCCCCCTCTGGACAAATATATTGCGGCGGCTGATTCGGGTTCACGGAGTAAATCCGCCAGGACTGGTCAAACAGGTTCAGTTCACAATCCTTATCCAATAAATCCATATTTGCTTCCCACAGGCTCTGAACAGTCCCTACATCCTTCCAGTAGCCTTTAAAAGGATAGGCAAATAACTTCATATTTTCTTCGATCAGCAACGGAATGATATCCTTGCCAAAATCATGGCTGGATTCCGGATTCTGGTCATCCCTTATCAGATATTCCCTTAAAACGCTCCATTTAAAAATATAAATCCCCATCGAAGCGAGATTATTTTTCGCAATATCCGGCTTTTCTTCGAATTCAGTAATTCTTAGCTCGGAATCCGTATTCATGATCCCGAACCGATTCGTCTCTTCCCAAGGCACCTCTATGACCGAAATCGTCGCATCCGAACCTTTTTCCACATGATAATTGAGCATCAATTCATAATCCATTTTATAAATATGGTCACCTGAAAGAATCAAGACATATTCAGGATCATACTGATCAAGATAATTGAGGTTTTGAAAAATCGCACTAGCCGTGCCTGAATACCATTTAACCTCGGAACTCTCTGCATAAGGCGGCAGCACTGTCACCCCGCCATCCTTTCTGTCAAGGTCCCATGCACTGCCAATGCCAATATAAGAATTGAGCAAAAGCGGCTGGTATTGCGTCAAAACGCCCACTGTATGGATTCCTGAGTTCGTACAGTTACTTAATGGGAAATCGATGATCCGGTATTTGCCGCCAAAAGGGACAGCAGGTTTAGCGAGATTCTTGGTCAATGAGTGCAGCCGGCTTCCTTTTCCTCCTGCCAACAGCATTGCCACGCATTTCTTCTTTTGCATGATTGTTTCTCCCCTTTCTTTTGATAACAGGACGTAAAACTGAGATTCCGAATGGAGAAATACTCATCTCTATAGAATATGGCCTTCCATGGAAAGCTATTTCTTTTGCTTTTCGCACTTTTTTATTCATTACGCCTGAACCCCCGAAAACCTCGGCGTCGCTGTTTAAAATTTCCCGATATTCCCCGGGCTTAGGAACACCAATCCGATAGTCACTATATACTTTCTCTGTAAAATTGCAGACAATCACAAGCAGATCTTCCGGATTCTGGCCTTTGCGGATAAAAGAGAAAATCGACTGGTCACGGTTATCCGCGTCAATCCACTCAAAACCTTCATAGCTCTGGTCAACCTCATACAATGGCTTTGAACGCTTATACAGTTTGATCAGCTCTTTTGTATAATGATTCATTTTTCCATGCATCTCATACTCGAACAGATTCCAATCCAGCTGTTCTTTGTCCTTCCATTCCGAAAACTGGCCAAATTCAGTCCCCATGAAAGTCAGCTTCTTTCCTGGATGCGCCACCATGAACCCTAACAAAAGCCGCAGCTGCGCGAATTTTTGCCAGTAATCACCAGGCATCTTGTCAAGAAGAGATTTCTTTCCATGCACCACCTCGTCATGTGAAAAAGGCAGGACAAAATTCTCTGAAAAAGCATAAAGCAGGGAGAACGTAACCTTATCATGTATATGCTTCCTGTTATGGCTTTCTGCCTCCATATACTTCAAGGTGTCATTCATCCACCCCATGTTCCACTTGTATGTAAAACCGAGTCCACCATACTCCACCGGAGCAGTCACCTGCGGCCAATCAGTAGAATCCTCCGCAATCATCAAAGCTCCAGGTTCAAAATCCTTTACTGCTTTATTCAGTTTCTTTAAAAATTCCACGCCGTACGGATTGGCAGCATTGACTGAGTTAGGCCAATAAATGATGTTCGCTACTGCATCGACCCTGAAGCCATCAATATGATATTTCTCAAGCCAGAAAATCGCGCTGGAAATCAGGAAACTTTGGACCTCTGTTTTTCCCAAGTCAAAATTGGCTGTTCCCCAAACCAGGTTCTCCCTGTCATTCTCACGCTGATAGTCAAATACATAACTCCCATCAAACTGATAAAGCCCATGGGCATCCTTGCAAAAATGGCCAGGTATCCAGTCTAGGATGACCCCGACCCCGTTTCGGTGGCACATATCCACGAAATACATAAAATCATGTGGTGTCCCATAACGACTTGTAACAGAAAAATATCCAGTGGATTGATATCCCCAGGACATGTCGAGCGGATGCTCAGTTAGAGGTAATAATTCAATATGTGTGTATCCATGTGAAAGGATATAAGGGATCAGCTCATCCGCAAGCTCGCGATATGTAAGGAACGATCCATCATCATGCTTTTTCCAGGAACCCACATGCAGTTCATAGATGAACATTGGCTCATCAGGCGTGCTCCGCTGCTCCCTCTTTTGCAGCCACTTCTGGTCGCCCCATTTGTACCCATCAAGGGGATAAACAACCGAAGCGGTATTTGGTCTCACTTCCGAGAAGAAAGCAAACGGATCAGCTTTAAGCTTCTTACTACCGCCAGCTGTCAAAATCTCAAACTTATAAATAGCCCCTGTCAGATCCCCCTCTAAGGCAAGCTGCCAGACACCTTCCTTATTCACTTTATGAAACCTGTGATTCTCTCCATACCAATGATTAAAATCACCAACAAGCCTAACCTCAGACGCATTCGGAGCCCACACACAAAATCGAGTATATGTTTCATTTTCTCGTTTCATGACATGCGCACCAAATAAATTGTGACTCTGATACAAATTTCCTTCATGGAACAGATGCAATTCAAACTCTGTAGGATTAATCACCAATGCCCTCCACCTGCCTTTGTAAAACGAATAAAACTTCCTATTTTAGTAGTATTCTAGTTACCATAAAGAATTCCTTGTAAACATTTTCTTAATCTTTCGACAATAATACTCAGTAAAGCATGTAATTCGACAAAAGCCCGCAAATGGCAGCGCTTTAATGTACTAAATCTTCCAATTACGCGGAATTTGGAGAACGAAAATTAAAAATGAATAATGTTTTTTTGAGAGGATTGGTTGAATTTATTAGGTTTGATAGTGATATATGGATTAAAAATGTTTTTGATTTGATAGCGTTTTCATTGTGTCGAAAGGGGATATGATGGTGGTTGGTTGTTAGCGAGTTTTAATGGGGATGCCTGCTGCTTGATTCGAGTAATAACAGAACGAGCTGCTTTGAAAAGTCTATATGAGATATATTGATAAAACTGTTATTTACGAGTAAGATTGTACGGATCCTTACCTCCTTGGCCATTAGGGGGACTGATTACTAGTTTATGTGACCCGTTTTTTACTTTCTTCCTGTAACAGGACACACATATCTCTCTTTATGTGATGCGGTTTTCCCTTTCTTCCTATAACTGGGCACATATCTCTTCTTTATGTGACCCGTTTTGTCTTTCTTGCTATAACTGGTCACATATCTCTTCTTTATGTGACCCGTTTTTCTTCTTCTTCCTGTAACCGGGCATATATTTCTTCTTTATCTGACTCGTTTTTGCTTATCTGACCTAAACCCGGCACATGTCGCTGCTATGTACCCTATTTAGTTAATCTATGCTGCCTGCTGTATACCTGGAAGCAATGCAGGAAAGTTTCAAGAGAACAACAGGTTCCTCAGTAGTACCAGAGTTTTAAGAAACGAAAAAAAGCTGTCAGCATAATTGCTAACAGCTTTCCTTATGACCCCTACGGGATTCGAACCCGTGTTACCGCCGTGAAAGGGCGGTGTCTTAACCGCTTGACCAAGGGGCCTTATGGCGGAGAAGGAGGGATTTGAACCCTCGCGCCGGTTACCCGACCTACACCCTTAGCAGGGGCGCCTCTTCAGCCTCTTGAGTACTTCCCCATAATGGCTCCGCAGGTAGGATTCGAACCTACGACCGCTCGGTTAACAGCCGAGTGCTCTACCACTGAGCTACTGCGGAATAATATAAAAAATGGGCCTAAGTGGACTCGAACCACCGACCTCACGCTTATCAGGCGTGCGCTCTAACCAGCTGAGCTATAGGCCCTTATGGAGCGGGTGAAGAGAATCGAACTCTCATCATCAGCTTGGAAGGCTGAGGTTTTACCACTAAACTACACCCGCAAAAAATGGGGCGACTGATGGGAATCGAACCCACGAATGCCTGAACCACAATCAGGTGCGTTAACCACTTCGCCACAATCGCCATATCTACATATGAATATTAGTTGAAATTAAATAAGGTGGCTCAGGACGGAATCGAACCGCCGACACAAGGATTTTCAGTCCTTTGCTCTACCGACTGAGCTACTGAGCCACTATAATATTGCATCCTAAACCTTTACTAGTTTAGGTCCTTTGCTCGAATGACCTTCGGTCTTTCTCACAAGTTGCCGCAGAGGCTTATTCGTGGATGTGAGCAACTTGCTCTACCGACTGAGCCACTGAGCCACTATTATATTGCATCTTAAAATAAAAATGGCGGTCCCGACCGGGATCGAACCGGCGATCTCCTGCGTGACAGGCAGGCATGTTAACCGCTACACCACGGGACCAGATTGCGGGGGCAGGATTTGAACCTGCGACCTTCGGGTTATGAGCCCGACGAGCTACCGGACTGCTCCACCCCGCGACGATATTAATCACATAATTCAGTTTATGCTCCTAGTGAGCATGACTGTCCCGATCTCAGGAAGCTTATTCAAGAAGCAGCTCGATCGGTACAACTCGCAGCATATTCAATGAAGTAACGCTCGTTGCTCCACCCCGCGATGATATTAATAGTAATGAAATTATGGAGGAGGTAGAGGGATTCGAACCCCCGCGCGGTGTTACCCGCCTGTCGGTTTTCAAGACCGATCCCTTCAGCCAGACTTGGGTATACCTCCGTATTTAAAACAAGTAAAATGGTGGACCTTGTAGGACTCGAACCTACGACCGGACGGTTATGAGCCGTCTGCTCTAACCAGCTGAGCTAAAGGTCCAGGATATCCTAGATTGAATAGGTTCAACCAGATTAAATTTGGTAGCGGCGGAGGGGATCGAACCCCCGACCTTACGGGTATGAACCGTACGCTCTAGCCAGCTGAGCTACACCGCCAAATTATTTTATTAAGATATATGGTGGAGCCTAGCGGGATCGAACCGCTGACCTCCTGCGTGCAAGGCAGGCGCTCTCCCAGCTGAGCTAAGGCCCCATATAATATAAAGCATGGTCGGGAAGACAGGATTCGAACCTGCGACCCCTTGGTCCCAAACCAAGTGCTCTACCAAGCTGAGCTACTCCCCGATAAAGAGAAAATATAATGGCGCGCCCGAAAGGAGTCGAACCCATAACCTTCTGATCCGTAGTCAGACGCTCTATCCAATTGAGCTACGGGCGCATATATAGTATATTAGCTAACTTGGTGGTGCCGAGGACCGGAATCGAACCGGTACGGTAGTCACCTACCGCAGGATTTTAAGTCCTGTGCGTCTGCCAGTTCCGCCACCCCGGCTAAAGAACTTTGGAGCGGAAGACGGGATTCGAACCCGCGACCCCAACCTTGGCAAGGTTGTATTCTACCACTGAACTACTTCCGCATATTTAGCTTTGAAAAAATGGTGCGGGTGAAGGGAGTCGAACCCCCACGCCTTGCGGCGCCAGATCCTAAGTCTGGTGCGTCTGCCAATTCCGCCACACCCGCATATTTTGTTGAAAATGGTGAGCCATGAAGGACTCGAACCTTCGACCCTCTGATTAAAAGTCAGATGCTCTACCGACTGAGCTAATGGCTCGTACAAAAGGTGCCGGCAAGAGGACTTGAACCCCCAACCTACTGATTACAAGTCAGTTGCTCTACCAATTGAGCTACACCGGCAAATTTCATGAAGATTATTTTCGCTAGTGCGAAAAAATCATGGTGGAGGATGACGGGATCGAACCGCCGACCCTCTGCTTGTAAGGCAGATGCTCTCCCAGCTGAGCTAATCCTCCATTTAAAACTGCCCGGCGACGTCCTACTCTCACAGGGGGAAACCCCCAACTACCATCGGCGCTGAGAAGCTTAACTTCCGTGTTCGGTATGGGAACGGGTGTGACCTTCTCGCCATCGTCACCAGACATTTTTTAAAGACAATATTTATTATACTGGCTTTATGTTTTTTTGCAAGAGAAATTTTAAAGATATTTCACATTGTAAAAATCTTTATTCCCTCAAAACTAGATAATGTGTAAGAAGAAAACAAGAGAATCGAATGATCATTTGGTTAAGTCCTCGAACGATTAGTATCAGTCAGCTCCACACGTCACCGCGCTTCCACCTCTGACCTATCAACCTGATCATCTTTCAGGGTTCTTACTAGCTTGCGCTATGGGAAA
>NZ_CBCSFH010000010.1:0-166473 GCF_965138835.1 Mesobacillus thioparans
CAGGACCGAAACGTCTCGAGGAGTTAGGAGCCGCAGCTAGCCAAGCGTCTCGAGCTGCTCAAAGCTAACGCTTATCGCAAGATACTCGAGGAAGCGCACTCAAGGATGAAAACTGGCTAGGCGCTGGAGCTGGATTAAGACACTCATATGGAATTATCCACAAAAAATGCATTTATCATTTCCTATACAATGAAAAATTAAAAAGCAACGGTGCAGGCCGTTGCTTTATATCGTCAAATATATAATTAGGCACTCTTATAGTTTTGCTGTCTTTCAATCCATGTCTTCATTCTCGTGAACATCAGCATGAACACGACAGACATCAACAAGCCTTTTACGAAGTTGAAAGGCAGGATACCGGCTACAATGAACTGTTTTGTTTCTGGACCGGACATTGCCGGCATATTAAGGAACATTGTGTAGGCTGGCAGGAATACGTAGTAATTAAGGACACTCATCAGAATGGCCATGCTGACAGTTCCAGCCACTAATGCGAATGTCATTCCCTTTTTCGTTTTTACACGCTGATATAAATAGTAAGTTGGCAGGATGAATAAAACTCCTGCAGCGAAGTTGGCGGCATGGCCAACTGGCACTCCAGTTTCACTGCCAGTCATGAAATAATCAAGGATGTTCTTAAAAAGTTCTACTAAAATACCAGCTGCCGGACCGAAGATCAATGCAGCAATCAATGCAGGAATGTCGCTGAAATCGACCATCAAGAATTTTGGAAACGGCGGCAGCGGAAAATTCAGCAGCATCAATACGTAAGATATACTGCTCAACATTCCAATTGAAACCATTGCTTTTACACTAAATTTTTTCATTTCCCTCTCTCCTTATAGAGATCCATCTCACATAAAGAAGAAAGATTCAGCATTCACATACCCATAGACAAATAAAATCCCCCAAGTTTTATGCTTGAGGGAGAATTGACTAAGGCATGCTTAATAAACATTCAAAACCTGCATTTTTTGAATGTCTGCAGAACCTCCATCTTCTCCCATCCAGACTATACTGTCGGCTTTGGAATCGCACCAAATCCTGCCCTTACAGGCTCGCGGGCTTAGAGGAAGTCTCCTCATCACCGCCGATCGGGAATTTCACCCTGCCCCGAAGATAGACCATATTTAATTAACATGTTTATTATACTGAAAAAAAGAATTTTTGTGAAGATGTTTGCTTGTGACGATTTTATGTCACCCAAAATCCATCCTATTCTCCTTCCTTAAGGAATATGATTAAGGAGAGGCCTTAAAATTCGGAAATCAAAGCTAAATTCCTCATAGTATTTTCTATTGAGAGAGCGTTTACATTGATTTTAAGAACATTAGGACCATTTGACAAAAGAATATTCGTCTTGTAAAATAATCAGAAAATTATTTTTATTTACATAAGGGAGTGAAAAGTATGTATCAGGTGTTAGCTGCCGATTCAATTAAAGAACAGGGCTTGCAGCCTTTGCTGGAGTGGAAGCATGCACAAGTGTATATGGGCGGAATCGATTCAGGACTGGTTGACTTGGAAAAAGTCGATGCACTATTGGTCAGAAGCACGACAAAGGTGACGGCCGAACTGCTCGACTCCATGCCCTCATTGAAAATCGTCGGACGGGCAGGTGTCGGTGTCGATAATATTGATATTGCCGCGGCGACGAAAAGAGGAATTGTCGTCGTCAATGCTCCAGACGGCAATACAATCTCCACCGCTGAACATACCTTTGCAATGATGTCTGCATTGATGAGGAATATCCCCCAGGCTCACTCGACTGTTAAAAACGGGGAGTGGAAAAGAAACCAGTTCATCGGCAATGAACTTCACAGCAAAACGTTGGGAATCATCGGTTTGGGAAGGATCGGATCCGAACTCGCCAAAAGGGCAAGGGCTTTCGGGATGTCCGTGAAGGTGTTCGATCCATTTTTAACCCAGGAACGCGCAGAAGTCTTAGGCGTACAATTATCCACTTTCGACAACGTTCTTCAGGAAGCGGATATCATCTCTGTCCACACACCTTTGACGAAAGAAACGAAAGGGCTCCTTAATGAAAAGACTTTGAGCCAGACAAAAAAAGGTGTCTATCTTTTGAACTGCGCCAGAGGCGGAATCATCGATGAAATGGCCCTCGCCCACTTTATCGAAAAAGGGCATGTTGCAGGTGCTGCTCTGGATGTTTTCGAAGTCGAACCCCCAGGAGATCATCCTTTACTTAAATTCGATTCCGTCATTGTTACCCCGCACCTTGGCGCTTCGACCAAAGAAGCGCAGCTGAATGTCGCTACTCAGGTGGCCAGGGAAATCCGTACCTTTTTTGAAAACAAACCTGTAGCCAACTCAATCAATCTGCCAGCCATGTCTAAAGAAATCTATGAAAAAATACAGCCTTTCCACCAGTTGGCAAAGGAAATTGGCAAAATTGTCTCTGAATGCCACAACAAAGGCGTCAATGAATTGACAGCAACGTATTCAGGCACGGCCGCTGAGCTCGAAACCGCGTTTTTGACCAAAGCACTGCTGGCAGGCTTTTTCGAAAATCGAATCGATGTGAAAGTGAATGAAGTGAATGCGATCCATATTGCAAAAGAGCGGGGAATCATGGTCGGGGAAAAAGTGACAGGAAATTCTTTCGGCTACGCAAACACCGTGACCGTCACCGCACGCGGAGACGGGGAAGCTTTTACAGTGAGAGGAACTTATATTGAAAACTACGGGCCAAGGATTGTCAGCCTCGATGGATTTAATATCGATTTCCACCCATCAGGCAACCTGCTGTATATCCAGCATATGGACCGTCCAGGTGTCATCGGCCATGTAGGAAGGATCCTCGGCGACCATGATGTCAACATCGCCACGATGCAGGTTGGCAGGAAGGAAGCTGGAGGCGAAGCCATTATGGTCCTATCCTTCGACAAGCCGCTCTCACCAGAAATGATTGCCCAGCTTGAGTCCCTAAAGGATATCGTTACAATCAACAGCATTATTCTCTAATCTCACTGAACAGGCCCCGATGGTTAATTCGAGGCCTGTTTTTTTGGGGGGATGATTCCTAACCCAGTGGGAAAGCTTTTCGTTCACCTTTGGAAAAAGTCATGATCTCGCTGTAGCCAACCTCTTTCGCAAGCTCGAGGGCCTGATCAAAATCAGCGCCAACATGTTCAGGGACATGGGCATCAGATGATAATACAATCGGAATTTTTTTATCAAAGCACATCTGCAAAAGCCTTTTATCGGGATACAAAGTCTGAGTGGGCTTACGCAGTCCAGCAGTACTTATTTCAACACAAGTCTTTGATTGTGAGAGGGCTGTCGTCGCCCTGTCATACTGCTCCAAAAGGAAGCTTTCTTCTTCAGGGACATAGTTAAATATCTTAACAAGATCAATATGCCCGATGATATCAAATAGATTCGATTGGGCAAGGGTCACCACCTGGTCAAAATATTTTCGGTACACTTCATTAACGTCCCTTTTATCCCATTCTTTTCGGTATTCCGCGAGGTCAATCCCAAAATCGCCGATCCAGTGGATCGATCCGATCACATAGTGAAAATCGTAGCTTTTGATGAAGGCTTCCATTTCCTTATGCTTGCCTGGAGTGTAATCCATCTCGATGGACATCTTCACGTCAATTTCATTTTTCCAAGCCTCTTCAAATAGATGGACATAATCTGCCATATCATAAAATCTGCGCTCATCTACCCAGCTATTTCGCAAAATATCCGCTGTCTGGTAGAAATGATATGCATGCTCTGAAATCCCGAAATGTTGAATTCCTTTCGAGCTGGCTGTATCTGTAAACTGCTTCAAGTAATCAAGTGTCAGTGTGCCTCTTTCCAAATGATTATGATAATCCGTCAGCATTTCCCCATCCCCTCCTGCGACTCTTTTCCCCATTATACTTTCAAGTGATGGCAGGAACAAGAAATTGCTTAGCGGGTATTCAATATTTGCTGCGGCTGGATTGTGTCCGTTGTCAAGTTGTTCAATGCTTTCAACTGGCTGACAGTTGTCTTTGTCTTTCTTGCAATCGAATTCAAAGTATCCCCGGAAACAACGACATACTTATTTTCAGCAGATTTACCAATGACTAACACAGCACCACTGGTTATTTGATCACTCTTGAGTTGATTATACTGCTTGATAGTGTCTACAGAGGTTTCATACTTCTTGGCAATCGACCATAGAGTATCTCCTGGTTTGACTGTATGCTTTATTTCAGCTTGCAGCGAATCTGCCGCCACTGACTTTTGCTCATTTTTTCCTGCAGGTTCAATTTTCAAGCTGCCCTGTTGATCATCTATCACACTATCATCCACTAACCGAAGCCTGGCGACTGTTTCCATTGTTACTTCTTCTACCTTCGCCATAGCCTCAACAGGATCGCCGACAGCGGTGTCTCCAAGTGCCAAAACGGGATCTACAGCATTTTCTTTTTCATACGTCCATTTCTCCTTATGGATTTCGAAATGAAGATGGACACCTGAGGAATCCCCCGTATTGCCCATAAGGCCGATAATATCTCCCTGGTTGACAGCCTGTCCTTCCTCAACATTCCTTTTATTCAAATGTGCATACACAGTTTCCAGGTTATTATCGTGCTTTATAAACACAACATGTCCATATGAACCTGAATAATATGACTTTGTAACAATTCCCTTATCCACACTATGTATAGGTGTTTTGAACTCACCTGCGATATCAATTCCTTTATGATGGCCATGACGTGTTCCGTACAAGTCGGTGATGACCCCTTCCGCCGGCCATACCCAGTCTGAAGTCAGTTCTGGTATATTGAGCATTTCTGCCTGAGAGTGCTTTCCGCCAAGAAACAGCAAGCTGATACAGAGTGCCATTAACCCGGCAATGAGCAATCGCTTTAGATAATCCTGCATTTTCTTCCTCCTTAACTTTTTACTCCCTTTCCATCCCTATGACAGCCTGTACGAAAATAGAACTGCGGGATGAAAAAGCAGCAGCTAAAAAAGCACATTCGTTATAATTGGTGGTTAGCTGCTTTTTTATACAAAAGAAGGAAAATTAGTTGCATTTGAAAAAGCCAAAAAAAGAAAGACCTGCACGGCCTTCCTTTTTCTGCTCAGCTCCCGTTTATAAACAGCAGCTCATTTATTCACTTTCAATCTTCTTCTTGTTTGGAGCGAGTGGCAGCGGGAGAATTTCTTTCAAATTGAATGGCCCCAGCTGGTCAATGTTTGCATTGGTAAACCTAACACCTTTGTAATCAAACTCGCTAGCAGTCATCAGGATCGCCTCGAGATTGGGCATGAAATCTTCCTGCAGCTTTGTATCATCCTTTAAGGTGATTTCCAGAACTTTATCATTAGATTCGGTTTTTGCCAGCTTGAAATTTTCCGGGAGTGAAGGTGAAAGATATCCAGTTTCATCTCCCTTCCACATCTGCGCAAATGCTTCCCCGATTGTCTTATGCTGTTCCTTTGTCGGTACAAGGTATGGATTTGGCATTCCTTCCACTGTCAAAAACAAGTATGCTCTTCTTTTTGTTGTTTCTGGGGTGAGTGGAAGTTCTTTCTTTAGACCATAGTTCCCCAACTCAATCCCCGGGTTCCCCTCTGTTGTCAGAAGCATTTTTTCTATTCCAACATCCGAGAAATTCTGTGTCATCGAATCTACAAACATGACCTCTGCTGCACTACCATATCTATATGGATGATTTTCCTTTACATCCATTGTCAATGTTTTCTTCGCTTCATCATAGCTCCAGGAAGCATCCATTGGGTAGTATTCCGCCAGTCCCCATTCCTCTTCCTTAAGCTTTGGCATCGTTTCTGTATAGCTTTGTATCCAGGTTTTTCCTGTCTCCTTTGACCTCGTTACCGAGACCGGCACAACTTTCCTCGCCTGCTGATCTGGAATTGCATATGTGAATACATCTGTAATTTCGGGATCGAACTCATCTGGATACAATGAAATCAGGCTTTCATATGGATTTGTTATATCCATTTTGGCGAATTCCTCAGTCTTTTCTTTCCTATCGGCTGAGTCCATCATAAGTGTATTTTCCTTCTCACCAGCACTTTCATTTGCTGAATCATCCCTGATCGCAGTATCCATATCCATGGACGACTTTTCTCCCTTAGCAGAGCTGCTGTCCATGCTCTTTTGTTCAGAGAAGTTGTTCCCCATCAACCCCGGGGAAAGAATAAAGGCGAGGAAGAGTACTGCTGCAAGAGCCGCACCTGGAATGACCCATGTAGGCATTTTCTTTCTTTTTTCCACCCGATGGGCGATATTTTGATAAATGTCACGAGAGTCGCGATGATCTTTTATCTTAGGCATCTGGCCAAGGAGATCTTCTAGCTGCTTATCGCTTAGCTGTGACTTTTTCACTAGTCATCCCTTCCTTTTCATTCATTTCTTCCATAAGCTTTTTCAGTGTCTTCAAAGCACGGTGCTGTGTCGTCTTGACCTTGCTTTCCGTCCACGCTAAAGCTTCGGCCGTTTCGGAAATCGTCAGTTCATGTATATAGCGCATGATGATGACCATTCGCTGGTCGACTGTGCATTGATCGAGGCACTTGTACATCATTTGAATTTCTTCACTTTGAAGGGCCATTTCCTCCGGAAGCGGCTGTTCGTCCTTTACTTGTCGTGCCGACATATCGAAGCTCTCAAGCAATCGCTGCTTCCAGCCCTTCTGCTTCCGGAAATGATCAATCGCGACATTTTTCGCGATTGAGAAAAGCCAGGTTTTTTCACTGCTTTTCCCTTCGAACCTGTCGTAAGCCTTGAGAACACGGATGTAGACCTCCTGTACAAGATCCTCAGCCTGTTCCCTGCTTTTCACCATATAAAATAAAAATTGAAAAACGTCATGATGATATTTTTGATACAATTCATCAAAAACGGAGTTCATAGGTCTCTTCGCCTCCGCATTCATTAGATTAGTCGTTAAACAGCTAAGAAAGTTTCATATTAACTATATTATTTTTAGATTGGAAATGAAAGAGTTTTTCGGAGGAGAATTATAATTGACTTGGAGTAGGGGGATGAAGTGTTGACGGGCACTTTTTCTGGTTTTTCCGCTGTTTTTGTCCGTCATGGGCCTAATGACGGACACTTTTTCCTGTTTTTCCGCTGTTTCTGTCCGTTATGACCTTGATGCCGGACACTTTTTTCCGTTTTTTCGCTGTTTCTGTCCGTCATGGTTTAAGTTGCTGCTGCACCATTACTCGCCAACTCCCCATTTAGAACAAGGTCCGTAATGAAAGCGAATAAAAATAAAAATAGGCTGCCCCAATTTGTTCAAATGGGGGCAGCCTATAGCAGGAACATCATTGTTCCTTGTGAATCAAGAATAGTCGGCAAGTTATTCGATATTTCGAGGGATGAAGAAGGAAAATGTCGTACCTTGTCCTAGTTTGCTTTTTACAGAAATAATACCTCGATGTGCGTCGATGATATTTTTGGCGATAGCCAGTCCGAGACCCGTTCCGGAAACTCCACGTGTCCTTGACTTATCCCCCTTGTAAAAGCGCTCGAACAGGAACGGCAAGTCCTCTTCGGGAATGCCCGGCCCCTGGTCGCTGACTTCGAAATAAAGACCGCGTTCATCGGTTCTTGCTTTGATTTCCACCGATGCAGAATCCGGCACATGCCTGATTGCATTATCGATTAAATTGGTCAGCACTTGCTCGATTCTGTCGGGGTCAAAGCGGAAGTGTCGTTCCTCTGCTTCGAGATGCGCTGACAGATCAATTCCTTTATCCTTCGCCAGACCTTGGAACTTGCGGATAACTCTGTTGATATATGGTTCCAATTCGACGGACTCCACATTAAGCAGAATATGTCCTGCTTCCATACGCGCTAAGTCAAGAAGTTCATTGACAAGACGGCCCATGCGCAGAGACTCATCGTAAATGACCTTAGCCATTTCCTTCTTCTCTTCATCTGTCTGGGCAATATCATCGACGATCGCTTCACTGTATCCCTGCATCATCGAAATCGGCGTGCGCAGTTCATGTGAAACATTCGCGATAAAATCTTCCCTCATTTTGTCGAGCTTTCTCTCCTCGGTCATATCCCTTACAACGGCTACAGCACCACGGATGAACCTTTTGTTATATAGCGGACTGACAATGATGACCCATGTCCTGCCCTGGGCAGTGATTTCGCCAACTTGTTCTTTTTCCGTATTGACCGCAAGCTGGAACAATTCCATGACTTCGGAAGGAACAGCATCTGTATTCTCCGACACAAGCCCTTGCTCATAATACCAATACCTCAAAAAAATCTCGGCAGGTGGATTCGTAATCAGGATGGTGCCATCACGATTGAAGGTGATTACGCCGTCCGCCATAGAACTGAGGATGCTTGTAAGCTGTTCTTTTTCCTGGCTCAGGGCGTTCATATTGAATTTCAGCTGCCTGCCCATCTGGTTGAAGGCTGTAGCCAATTCGCCAATTTCGTCATGGGTGAGGATCGGCACCTTAGTGTCAAACTTACCCCTGGCGACTTCAAAGGCGGCCTCCCTCATTTTCCTTAATGGTGAGGTGATCCTTGTTGACAGGAAGAAGGCGAAAATGGTCGTAAGGACAATCGCCACACCTGCTGCCAGCAGGATGAATTTTGTAGTCAGGCGAGTCGTTTCTTTCATGACAGCCAAGGACTGATAGATAAAAACCGCGCCGTTTTCTTTTTCATACTGATGCAGCGGCACCCCTATCATTAAATACTGGGTGTCATCGACCTCATTTGAAACACCAGGCAATGATGTAATGATGTCCACTGTCTTGTCTTTTTCGAAAACTTCAGACAGGTCTTTGTCCTTTGTAAAAAAAGAGATGGGCACATGAGCAGCTTCCTCGCTTGCTGGAGAATACTGATACGTATTTTGATCCCTGATGACCGTGACTCTTGAATTGTCATCGACCATTTCCCAGGCGATTTCAAGGCCCAGACCTTCCTCGTTGCCAGGGTGGTCTTCAAGCACCCTGGCAATCTTTTCAGCCGTATTGGTCATATCTTTTCGGGTTTCATTAATATGATAGTTTTCAAAGAATTCCATCAGCATGACCGTAAGGATGAACAATACGAAGGAAACGAGCAAAAGGATGGTAATCCAAAGCTTACCTACTACGCTTCTCCAAAACATCATTCATTGACTACCTCGAACTTGTAGCCAACCCCCCAGACTGTAACAATCATTTTAGCAGCCTGTTCAGATACTTTGTTCAGCTTCTCACGCAATCTTTTTACATGCGTATCTACGGTACGTAAGTCACCAAAGAATTCATAGTGCCAGACTTCCTTGAGCAATTGCTCACGGTCAAACACCTTATCCGGGGCTTTTGCCAGGAAATAGAGCAATTCATATTCCTTCGGTGTCAAGCTCACTTCCTTGCCATCAGCTAAAACCCTGTGGGCATCATTATCAATGGTTAAATGAGGGAAAACAATCACGTCTTTAGCAGTCGTTTCAGTCTGCAGGTAGCTCGTGCTCGAGGAACGTCGCAGCATAGCCTTGACACGCAAAACAACCTCACGCGGGCTGAATGGTTTGACGATGTAATCATCCGTTCCGACTTCGAAGCCCTGAACCCTGTTCACTTCCTCACCTTTAGCAGTGAGCATGATGACAGGAGTTGACTTCTTTTCGCGGAGGTCACGACAGACCTCGATTCCGTCTTTTCCAGGCATCATCAAATCAAGCAGGATGACGTCATAGTCATTTGCAAGCGATTTTGCCAGCGCTTCATTTCCGTCTTCTGCTTCATCAATTATATAGTTCTCTCTTTCAAGATACATCTTCAATAATCTTCTGATTCTTTCTTCATCATCAACTACTAAAATCCTCACTTCTTTTTCCATAAGGTATATCCCTCCCTGCGATTATTTTACATAAACTAATGTATTCTTTCCATGCTTTTTTAAAAAAGGCCTTCACTTAAAACAGTGAAGGCTGTCATTATTTTGACACAAATCAGGATCCTGCATAAGAATGCAGTCCAGCAATAACAAGGTTAACTGCTACAAGATTGAACATGATGATGATAAAACCGATGACTGCAAGCCATGCTGACTTTTCTCCATGCCATCCTTTAGAAAGACGCAGATGAAGGAAAGCTGCATAGAACAGCCATGTGATCAATGCCCAAACTTCTTTTGGATCCCAACCCCAGAACCTTGTCCAGGCAATTTGGGCCCAGATCATCGCAAAAATCAGGCCGCCGAGCGTAAACACCGGAAAACCGATCAGAACAGAACGATAACCGATTTCATCGACGAGATCCAAATTGATATTCTTCGTCCACGGCTGTAGGGCAGCCGCGATACGCTTGCGTAGGATCAGTCTGAATAAAGCATATAATACTATACCCGCCGCGAGTGACCAAATAACCGTATTCAATTTCTTCGCGCTGATGATGGCAGGAGTTTCGAACAATGGTTCAAAACGATGTTTGTCAGTAAGTTCATACTGATGAGGTCCAACGAATGCAGGAATAGTGTATTCCTCTGTCGCAGGCTGTCCCTCTTTATTCACATAGTTGAAGTTCGCAGAATAATCCGTTGCAGCAAAGTAGCTTGATACAAACACGAAACCGAGTGTACTGATCAATCCAAACAAGACAACTTCCAGCCAGATATTACTTTTGGTTCTCTTTGTCTGGTCGACACTTTTAACAAGATAAATCAGGCCTGCAGCAAAACTCACTGCCAGGATTGCTTGTCCGATCGCTGTAGTGGTTACGTGAATATGGAGCCAATAACTTTGCAATGCCGGTATCAATGGTGTGACATCCCTCGGAAACATGCTTCCATAAGCAATGATCAAAGCCGCTACAGGCAGTGTGAACAACCCAAGCAATGGCGTTTTGTACATGAAATAAATGATGATGAAAGCTCCTACCAATGACATTCCGAAGAATGTCGTGAATTCGAACAGATTGCTGACAGGCGCGTGGCCGGAAGCAATCCACCTTAAGATGAAAAATGTCAGCTGGGAAAGGAAACCCGCGATTGTAACAATGATCCCAATCTTTGCCCATCTATTTGGAGCACCTTTTTTATCAGCATGCCTCTTATCCTTGATCGCTCCCCCAAAAAACAGAATACCGACTAAATAGAGGATAAAAGCTGTAAACAGAAAGTTAGAACTTAACTCAACCATTATATTCCCTCCTTACTCCTTATTGTCTCCGGCTTCCTGGTCTTCCGGAGCCTGTATTCCTGAATCAGCAAAGACATCATCAAGCTCCCTCTTCAAACCATGCCAGTTTTTATTTGTATGAGCGGCTGTCCAAATCTTGCCATTGACCCTTCTTAACCATAAGCGACGATGGTTCCAGTATGCTCCCTGTACGACGCCGATCATGAAGATCAAGCCGCCAAGACCGATGATCCAAAGCGTAAGGTCTTTTCTGACAGTCAGGGCTGTTACATTCTTCGTCTCGATCCCTGCAAATGACATCTTGTAATCATTTTCTCCCAATGGCTCAAGATTCTGCCTGATCGCAACGAAGCTGACTTCGCCCTCCGGTTTTTCCGGGCTGAACATTTTGAAAATGAATGCAGGGTTATTTGGAATACGTGATTTCGTCGCAGGCTCCCCATCTTGATTAAACTCAAAATCAGGGAAATAGCTCATGACTTCGACTTTGTATCCATTCCCTAAATCATAGTTCATTTTCGGATCATATAAATCTACTTGGACATCGCCAAATTGTTCTTTTGTCTTTTTATTCTCCATCTTGAATGCCATCTTGCTCATTTCACCAAGCTTATAATCGACCTGGTAAAGGGCGTAGCCATCTACTTTCAAAGGTTTATTAACCTGGATGGACTGGTCACGGACCTTTTCAAGCTCTGGTTTTTCCCCAGGGACAATGTCCCCCTGTCTCTCGTACAAGGTGGCATTCGTCTGATAGTTTTTAACAACCATACCAACCTTGTTGATGGCATCCTTGAAGACCTTTTCATCTTTATCCTTATCATACACTTCAAAGATAAATTGATTGTTTTTGAGATAATAGCGTCCTTCAGTGCCAGGAATCGATTTTGTTTCGCCTTCCCTTAACCAGAGAATTTCATCTACATACATCCCTGGTACGAAGCGGAGCATGCCGCCGATCAAAAATATGATCAGGCCAAGGTGGTTTACATATGGGCCCCACCTGGAAAAGCGATTTTTCTCAGCAAGGAGATCACCGTTTTCCTCACGCAGCTTATAGCCCTTTTTCGCTAAATTGCTCTTGATTTTCGCCGATGATTCCTCGGTCAATTCCGCTTCCGACACACGGAACATTCTCTGGCGCTTTAGAAAACTCTCATGCCTTGATACCCGCTGTTTTTTCAGGGATCTGTATAATGGAACCACCCTGTCAAGGCTTGCGATAACAAGCGATATACCCAGCGCAGCGATCAATAGCAGATACCACCAGGAACTGTATAAATTATGGAAACCAAGGTCATAATATAGTTTGCCCAGCCAGCCGTACTGCTCTTCATAGTATTCACTCGCTGGCATTACAGGCGGGATATACATTTGCTGTGGAAAGATCGTCCCTAATGAGGATGCGATCAGGAGAATGACAATCAGCCATACCCCAACTTTCACTGATGAAAAGAAATTCCAGATCTTATCGATTATCGTCTTGTTATAAGTTTGTGAACGACGGGCACTACCCTCATAACGCATGTCAAGAAGCTGTTTATCTTTCTCTTTTTCATCCAGCACTCTTCCGCAAGATTCACAAAGGATCGTTCCCTGCGGATTGACATGGCCGCACTCACATTTTACTTCTTTCATAGTAAAAACTCCCTGTTTCCCTTACTTTAAGGTTTAATCTGTTCCATGAAATCACGGACTGTTTCTTCAGTTAATTCCCCGGTATGACTTTTCACAACATTGCCTTCTTTGTCAATCAGAAAAGTAATTGGCAGCGGATTGATTCCATATGCTGCCTGGACTGATCCATCGTCTATCATAACAGGGAAATTCAGCCCTTTTCGATCTATGAATCTGTTGACAACCAGCTCTGTTTCACCTGAATCGACCGCAAGCACCTGAACTCCCTGATCCTTAAACTGCTGGTACTGATTTTCGATATAAGGCATTTCCCTTTCGCAAGGCTTGCACCAGGTTGCCCAGAAGTTCAGGAATACCCCTTGCCCTCTATATTCAGAGAGCCTGTGCTTATTGCCTTCCATATCAACAAGGACAAAATCAGGTGCAGGCTTCCCAACCACGATTTTGTGGTTTTTATCCTTATTCATGTTGGCATATAATGTATAGCCGACAGCCAAAGCCATTACCGCGAGAATAATTGTCCGAGTGATCAGTCGTTTTTGCTTCATTCCCTAAACCTCCCACCGTATTTCTCCCTTATTATAGCATTATACCTATATTCATGTTGAAAAGTCAGGATTTTTTCATTGCCAATACACGCAGCTGTTTTACTTCGTGATGGGTCAGCTCCCTGATTTCTCCCGTTCTTAGATTATTCAATGTAAGGAATCCGTATTTTTCCCGCTTAAGCTTCAATACGGGATGGCCTATCGCCTCGAACATTCTTCTGACCTGTCGGTTCCGGCCCTCATGAATCGTGATTTCGACAATAGCGGTATCTTTCTTTTTATCCACACTGAGCATCTTCGTTTTTGCCGGTGCGGTTTTGCCATCCTCAAGCATGACGCCTCTCGCAAGGCTTGTCAGTTTTTCCTTCGTAGGAATCCCTTTTACCTTCGCAACATACACCTTGTCGATTTCATTGCTTGGATGCATGAGCAAATTCGCAAATTCTCCGTCGTTCGTCAACAAAAGCAGCCCCGAAGTATCATAATCCAGCCGTCCTACAGGATATATACGCTGTTCGATCGTTTGGAAAAAGTCCGTTACCACTTTGCGCCCTTTGTCATCCTGGACACTTGAAATGACTCCGCGAGGTTTATAGAACAAGAAATATACCGGTTCCTCCCCCTCAATCTGCACTCCATCCACTTCAACTTTGTCAGAGGGAGTCACCTTGCGGCCAAGCTCTTTGACAACACTGCCATTCACCCTGACTCTGCCTTCGAGGATCATTTCCTCGGCTTTTCTTCTCGATGCTATTCCTGCATGAGCAATCACTTTTTGCAGTCTTTCCATGAAGGTCACTCCTATTTAATATCAATTAACCGTGGGTTATATAAATATCTAATCCATCCTTATGAATTATGACATAACTTTCGCTTATTTCAAAGTAAGCAATGGTGTAAAAAGCGAAAAATAAATCGGGAATGTTAATTGTTCTTTAACAATGTTTTAATATATTCGCTTGCTTCAATACATTTTTTAGTAATTATGGTAAAAAAATAAAGAAGATACCAAGAAAGGTATCTTCTCAGACTGTAGACAAGCTCGATAGAAATCGAGCTCGTCTGCAGTTTTTTTGGTTTGTGCTGGAATAGGGCTGTTGATTTCCGTTCCAGGCGCTTCGCTTTCCGCGGGGCCGGCGCTGAGCCTCCTCGCCGCCGTTGGCGTATGCGGGGTCTTACCTGTCCGTCTGATCCCGCAGGAGTCTACGCGCCTTCCACTCCAATCAACAGGATTCCTCAACTTAGTGGGAAGATACCAAGAAAGGTATCTTCATTATTTTGAAAACATGAACGTCACCACGATAATGGCTGTTATGATTGCCACTGCATCAGCAAGGAGGCCGACTTTGAGTGCATCTCCCATTTTTTTGATCCCTACCGCACCGAAATATACGGTGAGGACGTAGAAGGTTGTGTCCGTACTTCCCTGGAGCGTGGCAGCCAGGGTACCGATAAAGGAGTCCGGTCCATGGACACTAATCAGGTCGCTGGTAATTCCGAGAGCCGCTGTTCCGGAAATGGGCCTGATCAGCGCAAGTGGAACGATTTCAGCAGGAACCCCCACTATCTCCAGTCCCGGACGTATCCAGTTCACCATGACATCAAGTGCACCTGATGCCCGGAAGACTGCTATCGCGACCATCATCCCTACCAGGAATGGCATGATGGACACCGCCATTTTGATTCCTTCCTTGCCTCCTTCTACAAAACTCTCATAGGTGGGGACTTTTTTGTATGTCCCATAAATCAGGATGAAAGCGATCAAGACAGGGATGAACCATAGTGATATCGCAGATACAATTCCCATTTTGATTTACCCCTTTTTGCTTCGTCTATAGTAAAAAAACCGGTCAATCAAAATCGCTGCGACTGCTGAAACTGCAGTGGCCACAAGTGTCGGTCCTACTATATCGGTTGGATTTGCGGAATCATAATTCATCCTGATCGCAATCACAGTGGTCGGGATGAGGGTGATGCTTGCTGTATTGATCGCCAGGAAGGTGATCATCGAACGGCTTGCTTCGTTTTTCCCATCATTCAACTGTTTCAATTCTTCCATTGCTTTGATTCCAAGTGGTGTAGCCGCATTCCCAAGCCCAAACATATTCGCAATCATGTTTGACAGGATATAGCCCATCGCTGGATGGCTTGGCGGTACTTCCGGGAACAGCCTTGAGATGAGTGGCTTAAATAAGCTGGAAAGTTTGGACAATAATCCTGAATCCTCGGCGATCCGCATCATGCCCAGCCAAAAAACAAGGATACTGATCAAGCCGATACTAAGGGTGATCGCATCCTTCGCACCTGTAAAGACTGCTTCATTCACCTCTGACATTGTGCCATTGATCATTGCAAACCCAAGGCCAATTAAGATCATCACGACCCAGATGTAATTAACCATGATCAATGACCCCTGCTATTGATGTAAAAATATTTTTAAATAAATCGAAAAATGACTTATCGTCTTTTTTTGCCGGCTTGTAATAAACAGGCAAACTGGCTATCTGTTTATCTTCAAGGAACACATTTGCCCGGCCGGCAATCTCCTGATCCTGTATATCCCTCTGGTCCTTCACCGGTTTTTTCAAAAGATATTCTACTCTCACTAGCTCTTCTTCTGCAGAAGTCAGCGGATAAACAAAGGAGTGGTCCAGGTAGACTTTATTTTTATATTGGGAGTCCTTGATTCTGTCCACTTTTCCTTTCGAGAGAATTTCTGCGATATCATAATCGGAGAATGCCGTTTCAAACAATTGGATATGATCATTCCAATCATCAGGTGCGTTGAGAGTGACGGCAATCATTTCGAAATCGCCCTTCTTTGCTGTTGAAACCAGAGTCCTTTTCGCCCGTTTTGTATAACCTGTCTTTCCGCCTGTACTGTACTTGTATTTCTCTGTCAGCAGCCTGTTTTTATTTTTCCAGACCCTGTCCCATGTTTCTGTCGGATTTGGTGCTCTGTGGACCTTTGTTCCCGATATCTTCTTGTACTCCTCATTATTCATCGCATAGCGAGTCAATAGTGCCATATCATACGCAGTTGAAACATGGTTTTCATGATCATCGAGACCATGCGGATTGGCAAAATGAGTATCTGTCATTCCGATTTGCTGCGCTTTCTCATTCATCATGAATACGAACCCATCGACACTTCCACCCACATGTTCCGCAATGGCGACGGCTGCGTCATTCCCTGATCTCAGCATCAGTCCATACACCAGGTCCTCGAGCCTGATTTTTTCACCTGGCTTCAAATAAACCGAAGAGCCCTCAGCCCGGACTGCCCGATCACTTACTTTTACCTTTTCATCCAATTTCCCGGATTCAATCGCGAGGATCGCAGTCATAATTTTGGTAATACTGGCAATCCTGCTCACCTTGTGCGCATCTTTTTCGAATAACACCCTTCCAGATTCCTGTTCCATCAGAACAGCACTCCGGGCACTTACGGAAACAGAGGCCTGGACTGTTCCAGGAATGCTGTATATCAACAGAGTTACGATTATTAATAGTTTCACCCAAATCCTTTTCATTGATTGACCCTCGTCTCCTTTGGCAGTTTGTACAAGTTTATGCGGGACAAGGCATGTTATGACATAAAAGGAGTGTTTTAACTCAATGTTGGCGCTTTGGATTTCACTCTTATTCAACTGTGACTCCGCGAAAAAGAAAAGGAACAGCCTCCTATTGGCTGTTCCTTGAATTGTTATCTTGATTGAAGCATTTTTGTCCGGTAATCCGTCTCATAGTATTCTAGTTCTTCACGGATACCCTGGAAGCCGCTCTCCAGGCTAACGAGCAAGCCGCTCAGTTCAGCTGCCACTGGCTGCCTGAACTTAATGGCATTCTTGCCTGTATAAGCAGACCGGCTATCTTCATACCAGGCATCATTTTTTGGAGAGAAGAATTCTTCGATGCACTGATAGTAGATTCTGTATAGTGTCTTTTCTGCTGCTGGCTTTGAAAATACTTCGGCCTGCAGGATCACCTTACAGGCATCAAGCCCTTCTTCACAATAAACCGCCAGCTTGCGGAGACTTGAAAGTATGGATTTATAATATTCCTCATCAGCAGGCTGGCCCTGCTTTAGACCTTCCAGCGTCGTTCCGTTCAGAAAGCCCTCAAGCTTAACGACTGTGTCGGACAGGAACTCTCTTACTTCTTCAATTTGTGTTTTAACGATTGTATTACCCAAAATGACACCCCCAATGGATTTTGACCATGTCTGTTATTGTTGAGGTGATGCTTCTTCACCTATACCCCTTCGCACTCCATTTCCTTTATACCGGCTGGACAATATAATCTAAAGGCGAGCGCACATCAAATGCGCCTTTTTGCTCGATTCCCTCATAAATTCCGGGAATCTTGCTGAAATCCAGGCCGCTGAAAAGATCGGCGAACTCTTTTTGTTCGTTTATATATACCCTTTTGCGGTGTCGATATCCCGGATTTTTCAAAAGCGCAGCCAGAGCGACGAGGTCTTTCATGGATACTTCCTTATCCCCGGCTTTGAAGACTGGGTTTTCAGCGAATGGAGTAATGCTGCCAACCAACTCATCAAAATACCTGACATACAATACATGCAGGGTTTTCTCTTTGCCGTCTTCTTCAAAAGTGACTTCACTCCGGTTGAAAAAATCCTCTGAGGTGTTTGATTTTTCTTTTTCAAGTTCATAGCCAACACATTGCTTTATAAGCATGTTATTCCTCCCGTTGGACATTCATTCTTAAATCCTTATGTAGCAAGAAATGCTTTGAAGGCTGATCACCTTGAAAGCATTTCCTGAATGATTATTTTGATTTTATCATAAATTCCAAACTTTGTGCACAACTGCTATTGGTCCATGTCCATTGTTTCCTGGAATTTTTCGAAGAAAAGGTCGGCATCATCCTGCAACTCGTCTTCTTCAATATTTTCCGGGAGAGGTGGAAGTTCTTTGATGTTCTTCAAGCCGAAGTAATCGAGGAATTCTTTCGTTGTCCCGTACAGAATGGCGCGACCCGTTCCTTCAGCCCTTCCCACTTCCTTGATCAGGGCTCGCGAAGAAAGCGTATGAAGCGGCCTTTCGGTTTTCACTCCACGGATTTCCTCGATTTCGGCGCGCGTAATCGGCTGTTTATATGCGACAATCGCCAGGGTTTCGAGCGCTGCCTGCGATAAATGCGCAGTTCCGGGCGATTCAACCAGCTTCTTGAGGTATACAGCATGTTCTTTTTTCGTAGCGAGCTGATATACTCCTGCCAGTTGGACGATCGTTATGCCGCGGTATTCATCCTGGTCATAGTCACGCTGCAATCCGGCAATTATTTCATTGGCCTGGCTTTCATCCACTTCAAGCACAGAGATGATTTGCTTAAGGCTCAAGCCTTCATCTCCAGCCGCAAAAAGCAGGCTTTCCAAAATTCCTTTCCACTTAACAATTTCCACCGCTTTACTCCTTTTTGGCTGTCATATAAATTTCAGCGAAGTTTTGTTCCTGTTCGACGTCGATTTCCTTCCGCTTGATCAGCTCAAGTATTGCCAGAAATGTAACGACAATATGCTCTCGGTCCGATTCAGGAAATAAGTCATTGAATTTTTTCCTTGTTCCGCTTTCTTTCAGGAAAGCCATTACCTCGCCCATTCTTTTTTCAATCGAAATTTCCTGGCGCGCGATTTTTGTAGACATTGGCCTTTGGAGCTTTTTCCTTCTTAAAAGCTTTTGGAAAGCACCCAGCATATCATACAAAGAGATATCGAGATCTCCATTGTCGCTTTTGCTTTCATTTGCATACTCCGTAAGATCGCTCGGGGGCTTCGTATACATGAGCCCTCTTTCTTCTTCAAGTGACTTCAAATCACTGGCTGCCTCTTTGAACCTTTTATATTCAATCAATCTCTCGACAAGCTCATTCCGGGGATCATCTTCATCGTCAAAGCCAAACTCGTCTTCAAGCTCTTCTTCATGCTTCGGGAGCAGCATCTTGCTTTTGATTGCCAAAAGTGTCGCTGCCATCACAAGGTATTCACTTGCCACATCAAGCTGCAATTCCTTCATCGCATGTATATACATCAAATATTGTTCTGTTATTTCCGCTACAGGTATATCGTAAATATCAATCTCCAAAGTATTGATCAAGTGCAGAAGTAAATCAAGCGGACCTTCAAAGGCCTCGATTTTCACATTATATTGCATCGTTTCCCACCAAAATTCCTATATTGAACTGCATCATTATATAAGTATAGTAGATTAACTACAGGTTATCCATCACAAATTTAACCCGCTGCTCTTATAAGAAATCTGCAAACGCCCAAACCATTTCCGCTGTTGCTGCATAAGCTGACAATGTATATTAGGCTATTTCACTATTAGGAGGTATGTTAAATGTCAGATGGTAAAGGCTATGGCTACGGAGCAGGATTTGCTTTAATCGTCGTGCTTTTCATTTTGCTCATCATCGTTGGTGCAGCGTGGTTATAAACACCAGAGCAATGTAAAAAATGTGGAATGCCTGGCAGAAGCCGGGCATTTCCCCTTTTAATCACCTTCAGATGCTACGAAAAGACGGAAATTATGCTAAGCTATTGTTAGTTGATTGGGGGTTATTTCATGACAAAGTATCCAGCTTCCTATGTACAATATCTCGCCCATTTCCACGGTGACAGAGATTATTTCGAGTGCCATGAAATCCTGGAGGAATATTGGAAAGCTACAGATGCAGGAAATAAGCAGTCGATCTGGGTCGCACTGATTCAATTGGCTGTTTCTAATTATCACCATCGCCGGAAAAACTTCTCGGGCGCTTTGAGGACTTTAAATAAAGCAATCCAGATATTTTCGGCAGACCAACCGGCAGTACAGCGCCTGGGAATTGACGCTCGTCTCCTCGCCGAGACGCTTGATAAAAGAAGGAAAAATCTGCTCAACAAGATCCCATATACAAGCTTCAATCTTCCTATCCAGGACATAGAACTGAAACACCTTTGCCTTGAGGAATGCAAACAAAATGGTTTCACCTGGGGAATAAACAGCGATATGGACAACTCAGACTTGATCCACAGGCATTCAGCAAGGGATCGCAGCGAGGTCATTTCCGAGCGCAGGATGGCTCTGGAGGAGAGAAAGAACAGGTAAACCCATCGATCCGGGGCTTCTTACCCAAAAATAAAAAGGCAGGGACCTTAGCATCCACTGCCTTCCACACTATTATCTTCCTGGCTGCATTTTTCAAAAAAGGATGCTGTCTCCGCATTCGCGATTGCCGTCCATTCCGGAAACATCTCCTGCAGGGCATTGACCATACGCCTTCCAATTCCCTGATGCCGGTGGGATGGATTCACCGAAATATGGAGAAGCTGCATCATCTTGTCTTCAGCGAAGTTAACACCTAAGAGCCCGATGATATCTTCCCCTTCCTTCCATAAAAACAGCTGCCACGAATCATCTGATTCATAATTCTTCATCGTCTGCTGAAGTTTTTTCAGATCCTTTTCATTTGGCATGAAAGATAACAAGCCCATCGCAATCTTTTCGAATGCCTTTTTATATCGAATTAACATTAATATCCCTCATTGTGGTTTGACAGTAATAAATGGAATGATACGAATACCATTCTTCCCATTTTCCTTCTAATTTAAACCTGCGCTACTCCTGAGCGAGTACCGCAAAAATCAAATGTTATTCACCATTTTGATATTATATGTTTTTTTGCTGTTTCTGGTTCTAAAATAAATGGAATTGATATTATCATACATAATCCGGGCTGAGACTTCAAATTTTTTCTGTGCTCTATTGTCCTGGCACAATAAAAAACCAGTAAAAGGCTCCCCATCCAACAGACATCAATAGCAATAACAGAAACAATATCCAATTGTTCTTCTTCATATGGAATCCCTCCAATCTGTTATTCTACAATAAGACCAGGATTTTAGCCAATTTTATAAAGCACCCTTAAAAACAGTTAAAAAAGCTGCGGAGAAGCAGCTTTAACTTTTAACCTTTTCTTTTAGCGGAAGATCTAATTTCACCATATCCTCATATGTTTCACGGCGCACTACCAGGGTATCCTTCGATTCTTCGAGAAATACTACTGCCGGTCTTGGAAGGCGGTTATAATTGTTGGCCATGGAATAGCCGTATGCTCCTGTACAAAAAACGGCGAGGATGTCCTGGTCACCAGACTTTGGCAGCGGAAGGTCCCAGATTAGCATATCCCCTGATTCACAGCACTTACCTGCAATTGAAACGGTCTCTTCGGGTTTGTCCATTGCTCTGTTCGCAAGTATTGCTTCGTACTTGGCCTGATACAATGCAGGGCGGATATTGTCACTCATCCCGCCGTCAACTGCGACATACTGGCGGACATTCGGAACATCCTTTCTTGATCCAATGCGGTACAGGGTCGTACCCGCATCTCCTACAAGTGAACGCCCCGGCTCAATCCAGATTTCCGGCATTTTCATTGAATATTGTGAAGCCTGCTTTTTCACTTCAGCAATAATTTCTTCCACATATTGCGCCGCTGGAATAGGGTCATCTTCATTTGTATAACGGATTCCAAAGCCACCGCCAAGGTTCAGGACGGTTGATTCGAAGGACATTTCTTTTTTCCACTGATGCAATTTCTCAAAGATTTTCTGGGCAGCGAGGATGAATCCTGTAGTTTCAAAGATTTGTGAACCGATGTGGCAATGCAATCCGAGCACATCGATCTGTTTTGCTTCGATGGATTTGCGCATCGCCTCATCAGCCTGTCCGTTCTGTAAATCGAAACCAAATTTAGAATCTTCCTGACCTGTTAAAATATAATCGTGTGTATGTGCTTCAATTCCTGGTGTAACCCTAAGCAAAACTTTGATGACCGTGTTCTTTTCCTTGCAGATGTCCATCAGCATGTCAAGCTCATGGAAATTGTCGACCACAACGCAGCCAATGTTGTGCTCTATCGCCATGACAAGTTCTTCATAGCTTTTATTATTTCCATGAAAATGAATTTTTTCTGTCGGAAATCCAGCCGCAAGCGCAGTGTATAGTTCTCCTCCAGAAACGACATCGAGCGAGAGCTCTTCCTCGGCTGCCAATTGCACCATCGCCACTGTTGAAAACGCTTTGCTTGCATACGCTACCTGGGCAGTGATTCCAGCTTTCTCAAAAGTTCTTTTAAAAGCTTTTGCCCTTTCCCTGATCAAAGCTACATCATAAACATACAGCGGAGTTCCATATTTTTCAGCCAACTGGACTGTATCCACTCCGCCAATTTCCAGATGTCCAAGTCTGTTCGTTTTTGCCGTTCCATGAAATTCCATGTAGTCCCCTCATCCCTTGCCAAAATAATCATTTCCCTGAAAAATCTTTTCACAATGTTCGGTTATTTCACATGAGTTGTATACTTCGCAAGCGTGTAATAAACAAAAAGACAGTTCATTTAATGAACTGTCTATTTGTTTTTCGCTTTAAGTCTTTAGTAAATTAAAAACACTTTACCACAATTCATGGCGACGCGCAATTGTAATATCGTCAAGAATTTGATGGCTGCTTGTAGCGATTCCTAGCATGTACAATGCTTGGACGGATTTTCGAGCCAGGAACGGTCCTCCTGATCAGAATCTGCATAAAAGCAACCGGATGGAAAGGTATAAACGGCCACAAATAAGGGGTGTTCAAAGATTTTATATGGGCCAGAAACAAGAGCCAAATGGTTGTACCGATCATAAAACCCGGGACATGGAATATGGCCGTCACAATCAGCAAAAATACTCTTCCTATTTTGTTGGCAACACTTAACTCATAACTTGGCGTCGCATAAGTACCGATCGCGGCTACAGCGACATAAAGTATGACTTCAGGCACAAACATTCCGACATCGATGGCGATTTGTCCGATCAGGACGGCAGCGATCAAGCCCATCGCTGTAGAGAGCGGTGTCGGTGTATGGATGGCCGCCATCCTCAGGAACTCGATGCCTCCATCTGCCATCATGATTTGCAGGAAGACCGGTATATTGGAATCTTTATTAGGTCCAATGAAAGATATTTTTTCAGGCAGCAAGTGTGGATTCTGCACAAATAAATACCATAAAGGCAAAAGCAGCAGAGAGGCAAGGACCCCCAGGAATCGCACCCAGCGGACCATAGTTCCGACCGCCGGTGACTGCCTGTATTCTTCAGCATGCTGAAGATGATGGAAATATGTGGTTGGCGTGATGATGACACTTGGGGAAGTGTCAACATAAATAAGGATATGTCCTTCAAGCAGATGGGTAGCGGCGACATCTGCACGCTCCGTGTACCTGACGAGCGGATATGGATTATAGCCTTGCTTTACCAGAAATTCTTCAATTGTTTTATCGGCCATCGTAATTCCATCGATTTTAATCGTATTGAGTTCTTTTTTGATGGCATCGATCATTCCTGGATTTGCAATATCTTTAATATAGCCAAGGGCGACATCTGCCTTCGACCTTTCGCCAACCTTCATCATCTCAAAGCGAAGGTTTTCATCCCTGATTCTCCTTCGGGTAAGCGCCGTATTGACGATGATATTTTCGACAAAGCCATCACGTGACCCGCGTACCACTTTTTCAGTATCAGGCTCCTGAGGCTGCCTTCCAGGGTAGCTCCGGACATCAACAACCAGTCCGGATCCGTCCCCTTCAACCATAATGACAATTAGACCTGAAAGGACTTGGTCGACCAGTTCGTCCATTGTCTTGATCTTCTCAACGGATTGATGAGTAATCCTGTTTTCTACAATGGCCTGCAAATGGGATGAAAGCTTTTCATTATCATTGATATCCACCAATTCTTCAACGATATGTACGATGAAACTCGTATCGCACAGTCCATTCACATAGTAAAAGTGAACATCCTTTTTCAGGATTTTCAGCTTCCTGACACCGAGGTCAAAACTATCCCCGAGGCCTACCTTTTCTTTCATATACTTTTCAGCTTCGTCCAACGATAACGGGATGGGCTGCTTGTCATTCTTCTTTGGCATAGAATCCGCTCCTTTCAAGGATGATTTCCACCGCTTTCTTCGTGATTGGTGACCCTATATTGTAATGGTCGCGCCTGGCCATTTTACCGATATCGCCTATCCCGATGATCAGCGGGACATCAAGTGTGTCCAGACAATAAACCGTATCTCCATTGATCCTTCCCTGTTCCAACTCGGGAAGTCCATGTTTATCGACACCATAGGGAGTGAGCTCACCATCCCGGTCGATACAGAAATCCACCCGGCTCCATTCCTCCATATGCGTTTTCGAGGCGACCGCGATGATGCCAAGAACCTGGATATCCTCATGCTCAGCTACGAATTTCAGCGCCTTTTCTCCTGCACCTTCTCCAAGGAAGCCGCTGTCATCAAACATGACAAGAACAGGGTCATTGGCGGCTTTTTTTATCAATTTAACAAGGTGTGGACCAGAAAGGACGGTAGGATTCCCGTGAGAAAGAGAGATGCACCGTCCGCCAATGTCAGCAGCAACATGCTCGACGGCTCGCCGGGCATAGTCATCACCATCTGTAATTAGGATTACCTTCCTTTTCTCGGCCATTATTTGCCGTCCTTTCCATTTCCTCATTTTTATCGCCCTACAAAGTAAATCCAGTGGAACAATGAACCGAATACTTTCCCAAGTACAATAGCCATCAGCAAGGTCTCAAGCTTGTCATCAACCCGCACCCTCTTTGCCAGGATCGGCAGTACGTTCAATACTTCTGTCAATGCCGCCGCCAGCATCCCGACAAATATGCCGCCGGCAAGTCCAAGGGGAATCGTGACATACGGTGAAAAACTCAACACAGGATCCCTCAAGCTGCCGAATGTTCCCAGCAATGCACCAAGGACTACTGCCCATTCATACCAGGAAATCAGCTTCATTGTCTTTGTGAGCTGGGTCAGCCTGGGAATCACGCCCAGTACCGACAAGAATGCTACAAAACCCGATCCTACTGCAAGCCCGCTTGCCAGCCCGATAAGGATGATGAACAGGATGTTAATCGTCATCGAGATGTTTCACACTTTCCTTGTTTTCATGCAGAATGACATATTGATCCAGCGATTGCTGATAGTTGAACATTTCCACTTCAAGCGGGCTGGGCTCTTCATTAAGCCTCTTTTTGAATACATGGTTGAAAAATAAGATCATGCCGACACCAATGCCGATTGAATAAGGAATCTGAAATAATAGCGGCTTAGCGACTTCTTTTCCCGTCATGATAAAATAGAGCCGCTCATGAACCGTTTGCATGCTTACATCCTCGTGAAAGTTCATGATAGTCAATGCTGCACCGAAAAAAAGCAAGAACCACACAAGGATGAAAAATGGAATCGACATCCCTTTTCTCTTGTAGATCACCTCAATAATCGTTTGAGCCGGCCCAACAGCCTGAACTTCATGATCAGGATATATCCCTGTAATGAAATGAATGACCTTCATCACATCGATTATGTGGATATGGTCCTTTGGCGAGATCTTTTTCACCTCAAGCGACGACAGGTCTTGATAGATCTCTTCGCTCGAGATGATCTGCGCAATATCCTTCAACAAAAGTGACTCCTCAGGCTTGACCTGTACGCGATTCCGCATGCGGATATAAATCGTTTTTTCCATCAGATTCACTTCCAACACAGTGTTTTCCTCGTATATTTAGTATGTATTGCTGCGTGCTTTTCATGAAGTCCAATAATTGGTTAAGATGGGGTGGAATTAAAACATGGAATATGAGGTTTTGGGGGCTTATTGGTGACTCAATTTTCCAGTGACTGGTGTTTCAGAGCTCCAATCGGGGGGATTGGTAACTGGTTTCTCCAGTTACTGGTATTTTGGTGCTTCAATCGTGCGTATTGGTTACACGATATTCCAGTTATTGGTGTTTCGGTGNTCCAACCGTGGGTATTGGTTACACGATATTCCAGTTATTGGTGTTTTGGTGCTTCAATCGTGGGTATTGGTTACACGATATNCCAGTTANTGGTGTTTTGNTGCTNCAATCGTGGGTATTGGTTACACNATATTCCAGTTACTGGTGTTTTGGTGCTCCAATTGGTTTTATTGGACACCTTTTTTTCCAGTTACTGGTGTTTAAGGGCTCCAATCGACCCCTATTGGTGACTTATTTTCCCAGTTACTGGTTTTTCAGAGCTTCAATCGAGGTTATTTATGACCTCTTTTTCCAAAATCCTTATGGCACCAGTTCGCCCCAAACCAAGTGCGGTTTTTTAGAAAAACAAAAAAGCCATATGGATTCAAAGATCCATACGGCCTTTCATTTGCTGGAGTATTTTCTTTTCGAGGCGCGAGACCTGGACCTGGGAGATTCCAAGCCGGGCTGCGACTTCTGATTGGGTTTGGTCTTTATAATACCGCAAATAAACAATCAGCTTTTCGCGTTCATCCAGTTCGTTGATTGCCTCTTTCAAGGCGATTTTATCGAACCAGCGGCCTTCTTCACCATTGTCGATCTGGTCCAGCAGGGTAATTGGATCGCCGTCGTTTTCATAGACGGTTTCATGGATTGAAGCCGGGCTTCGGCTTGCCTCCTGGGCCATGATTACATCTTCAGGCGATAGTTCAAGATGCTCGGCGATTTCGTTGACAGTCGGCACCCTGCCAAGTGTTTTGGAAAGCTCATCTTTTGCCTTCCTGATTTTATTGCCGGTCTCCTTCAGCGATCTGCTGACTTTCACGGTCCCGTCATCCCTGATGAAACGCTGGATTTCACCGATGATCATCGGAACTGCATAGGTTGAGAATTTCACGTCATATGAGAGGTCAAATTTATCAACTGATTTCAAGAGGCCGATGCTGCCAATTTGAAACAGGTCGTCTGGCTCATACCCTCTGTTGAGGAAACGCTGGACGACGGACCAGACGAGACGCATGTTCTTCTGGACAATCAAATCCCTGGCAGCCTGGTCTCCCTGATGGCTTCTCAAAATCAGTTCTTTGACTTCATGGTCCTTAAGATACGTTTGGCTATTATCCTTTTTTACCTCCACATCCATCGGCAGAACTCCCTTAATTGCACAGCGCTTTGCTCTTTGACAGGTGCTTTTTCAAACGAATCTCTGTCCCAAAGCCGGGCTCTGATCTCACTTGTACTTCGTCCATGAAATTTTCCATAATCGTAAAGCCCATACCGGACCGTTCCAGCTCTGGCTTTGAGGTGTAAAGAGGCTGCATGGCTTCATCGATATCAGGAATTCCTATCCCTTCATCTTTAATGAGCATTTCGACCGTACTTTCCTCAAGCAATACGGAGATGAACACTTTTCCGTCCGGATTGCTTTCATATCCGTGGATAATCGCATTGGTTACCGCTTCGGAAACAACTGTCTTGATTTCCGTCAGTTCGTCCATGGTAGGATCGAGCTGCGCAATGAAAGCAGCAACGGTGACGCGGGCGAATGATTCGTTTTGACTTAACGCGCTAAAATGAAGATTCATTTCATTCTTCATGGATCATGCAACCCCCAATCTCTCTAATGCAAATTCTTCCGTCGGATCAAGACGGATGATCTTGAATAAGCCCGACATATCAAATAACCGTTTGATTGGCGGCGAGATTGCGCAAACAACCATTTCTCCATGAAGCTGTTTGATTTGTTTATATCTTCCCAAAACTACACCCAGTCCCGAACTATCCATAAAGGAGAGATGTTCGAGGTTCATGACAATGTGGCGGATTCCTTCGTTCTCAATGGCTTTTGTTGCCTGCTCGCGAAGCTGGTCTGCAGTGTGGTGATCCAATTCACCACTGATCCGGATCAATAAGACATCATGCTTCACTTCCATATCAATGTTAAGACTCACTATCCAAAGCCTCCTTATCTGGTATAGTGAGTCAAATTCTCCATTGATTTGGCCAAATCCTTCTTCAGAACAAAACTAGTGCAAATTCGCTAAAACTTGATGGAATCGCAGAGTTTTCGACACTGACATGAACCTTGCTGACATTATTTTTGGCTTCCAGCCCTGGTGAACATCCCGAATGAACGCTTATACAGGATCCACCAGCTAGCTTCTTTAACCTTGGCATCCGCAACAAGCGGTGTTTCAGCCACCGTCTTGCCGTCCTTTACAAGCTTAAGGGTTCCGACCTTATCTCCTTTTTCGACAGGAGCCTTAAGACTTTTGTTCAGTGTGATTTTCTGTTTGACATCCTTGATATCTGCTCCTTTTTTGGTAAGGAGGGAAACACTTTCAGAGGTGACAGCGTTGATTGTCTTTTTGTCGCCCTTGCTGATCACTGCTTTTCCAAGCGGATGTCCTTTCTTGAACATTGGATGTGTCTGGTACTGACTGAAAGCATAGTCGAGCATCTTCGTTACTTGAGCATTCCTCGCCTTGGAGGTCGGAGCTCCGAACACGACCGCGATCGCACGCATGCCATCCTTTTGTGCAGTCGCTGTGAGACAATATTTCGCTTCATTGGTGAAGCCGGTTTTCAGACCATCCACGCCCGGATAAAAACGAACAAGCTTATTCGTATTGACGAGCCAGAATTTCTTTTCCGAATCCTCACGGAGATAATCTTCATACGTACCTGTATACTTCGTTATTTTTTCATACTTCAGCAATTCTTTTGCCATCATGGCCATATCATAAGACGAGCTGTAATGCCCATCGACAGGCAGGCCGGTAGTATTTTTAAAAAAGGTATCTTTCAACCCAAGCTCCTTGACCTTATCGTTCATCATCTTCACGAATGCCTCTTCAGATCCGCCGATGCGTTCGGCCATCGCCACTGCTGCGTCGTTACCTGAACCGATGGCGATTCCTTTGAGCAATTGCTCGACTGTCATTTCTTCTCCCGGCTCGAGGAAGATCTGGGAGCCCCCCATTGAAGCGGCATATTCACTCGCCCGGACTTTTTCATCCATCTTCAGCCTTCCTTCATCCAGTGCCTCCATGATTAAAAGCATTGTCATGATTTTAGTCATGCTGGCCGGCGGCAGCTTCTCATGACTGTTTTTATCAAACAGGACCTGCCCGGTGTCACGCTCGATCAAAATAGCTGAACTGGCATCATCGGCCAGTCCCTGGTCTCCTTCATTCGCATATCCTTTCGGGGATATATATGCGGTGCCCATAATAAAAACAAGCAGTAAACTCGTAAGCTTTTTCAGATTCATGGCCATAACCCTCCTATCTTTATAGGCTCTATTTTTATCCAACCAATCCATTTTTATACAGGCAAGGCAGATAAAACCGGGAATTTTTGCATATAAAAAAGCGGAGAGGCATCTCTCCGCTTCATTCAACCATATTATTCTGTTATTTCTTCATGCACCAGGATTGGCGCATCAACGTGTTCGCCCGTGATCTTGATGTTCTCATAAAGCATTTCCCGGACTTCATTCACATCTTCAAAGTTGCTGTGGATGGTCAGGAGTGAGTCTCCCTTTTCTACCTTGTCGCCAATTTTCTTGCGCAGCATAAGCCCGACAGCGAGATCGATTTCGGATTCCTTCGTAGCCCTTCCTGCTCCAAGAAGCATAGCTGCGGTTCCGACTTCATCAGCGACAATTTCGGATACATAGCCTGCCTCTTTGGCTTCAAGTTCGAACTTGTATTTTGCTTGCGGCAGGTTTTCCGGATGATCGACAACCGATGCATCGCCGCCCTGGGATGCAAGGAATACTTTGAAGGCTTCAAGAGCAGCACCGTTCTTGATGACTTCTTCAAGCTTGCTGCGTGCTTCTCCAAGTGATTCTGCCTTTCCGGCAAGGAAGACCATGTGGCTTCCAAGCGTCAAGCAAAGTTCAGTGAGGTCTTCTGGACCTTCACCCTTCAATGTATCAATCGCTTCCTTAACTTCTAAAGCATTCCCGATTGCAAATCCAAGTGGCTGGCTCATATCGGAAATGACCGCCATCGTCCGGCGGCCGACATTATTCCCGATTCGGACCATTGCTTTTGCCAGTTCACGTGAATCATCAAGCGTCTTCATGAATGCGCCTGCTCCTGTTTTCACATCCAGGACGATTGCATCTGCACCAGCAGCGATTTTCTTGCTCATGATCGAACTAGCAATCAATGGGATGCTGTCGACAGTCGCTGTTACGTCACGCAATGAATAAAGCTTTTTATCAGCAGGAGTCAGATTCCCGCTCTGTCCGATGACCGCAATCTTATTTTTATTCACAAGGTTGATGAATTCCTCATTATCGATCTCGACATGGAAGCCTTCTACTGCTTCCAGCTTGTCGATTGTTCCACCTGTATGTCCGAGTCCGCGCCCTGACATTTTTGCAACCGGTACACCCAGAGCTGCTACTAATGGACCCAGTACCAGCGTCGTTGTATCGCCGACACCGCCTGTAGAGTGCTTGTCGACCTTGACGCCTTCAATCGCAGAAAGATCAATTTGGTCTCCAGACTTCACCATTGCCATCGTCAAATCGGCGCGTTCTTTCTCGGTCATTCCCTGGAAGAAGATCGCCATTGTCAGCGCGCTTACCTGGTAGTCAGGAATACTGCCGTCTGTATAGCCGTCAATGAAAAATTGGATTTCTTCCGTTGATAATTCATGTCCGTCACGTTTTTTCTCGATCACATCGACCATTCTCATCATTATCACCACTTATCATTATTTAGCCTGAGTGCTATGGTTTATTTTTGCCCTACTGTTTTTACAATCTCATTCACAAGCAAAAGGAAGCTTGACTTCACTTTTTCAGTTGTTTCGATTACTTCATCATGGCTTAACGGCTGATCAAGAATGCCGGCTGCCATATTCGAAATGCAGGATATGCCAAGTACTTCAAGTCCGGAATGCTTTGCCACAATGACTTCAGGCACAGTGGACATTCCGACTGCGTCTCCACCCAAAGTACGGATCATTCGAACTTCTGCAGGTGTTTCGTATACTGGCCCAGGATTACCGACGTATACTCCCTCTTTGATCGTAAGGCTGTTCTTGTCAGCAACTTCTTTCGCGATTCCTCTTAAGTTCTTGGAATAGGCTTCGCTCATATCCGGGAAGCGTACGCCGAAATGTGAATCATTCGGGCCAATCAATGGGTTTGTGCCCATATTGTTGATATGATCCGTAATAATCATCAAATCTCCTGGTTCGAAGCTTTCATTCACTCCACCAGCTGCGTTCGTAACAATTAGCTTCTCAATACCCAGTTCCTTCATGACGCGAACCGGGAAAGTGACCTTATCCATGCTGTAGCCTTCATAGTAATGGAAGCGTCCCTGCATCGCGATGACTTCGACGCCGCTAAGCTGTCCGCAAACCAATTGTCCGGCATGGCCTTCAACTGTCGAAACAGGGAACCCCGGGATTTCGTTGTAAGGAATCTTGACCGGGTTGACAATGTCATCAGCCAGGACTCCCAGACCTGACCCAAGAATCAATCCGATTTTAGGCTGCTGTGTTAATTTATCATTGATATATGATGATGCTGTTTGAATTTGCTTATAATCCATGAATTCCACTCCTTATTTCAATTCCTTCAGAAAGCTAGTTCCGTGATCAGGCATTTTCACGTTAAAGTTTTCCGCAACGGTCGCGCCGATGTCAGCAAACGTCTTGCGTACCGGCAGTTCTTTTCCTTCTTTCATTCCCTTTGAATAAACTAGGAGAGGCACATATTCGCGAGTGTGGTCTGTTCCGTAATGGACCGGATCATTACCGTGATCTGCGGTGATGATGAGCAGGTCATCTTCTTTCAATTTATCAAAGACTTCAGGAAGGCGTGCATCGTATTCTTCAAGCGCTTTGCCATAGCCTTCCGGGTCGCGGCGATGTCCGAACAGCGCATCGAAATCAACCAGGTTCAGGAAGCTCAGCCCAGTGAAGTCCTGGTCCAAAGTCTGGAGCAGCTTATCCATTCCGTCCATATTTGAAACTGTGCGCAGGGATTCAGTTACCCCTTCGCCATCATAGATATCGGAAATTTTACCGATCGCCAGCACGTCAAGCCCGCTATCCTTCAACTCGTTCATGACCGTTCTGCCAAATGGCTTGAGTGCGTAGTCATGACGGTTGGATGTACGTTTGAAGTCGCCTGGCTGGCCAAGGAAGGGTCTGGCGATGACTCTGCCGACCATGTACTTTTCATCAAGTGTCAATTCCCTGGCGATCTTGCAAATGTCATATAGCTCTTCGATTGGGACGATTTCTTCATGGGCCGCAATCTGCAATACTGAGTCTGCTGAAGTATAGACGATCAAAGCGCCTGTCTTCATATGCTCTTCACCGAGCTCAACAAGGATTTCAGTCCCGCTTGCCGGCTTGTTTCCGATGACCTTTCTGCCAGTCCGTGATTCCAGCTCTGAAATTAATTCATCAGGGAACCCATCAGGGAAAACCTGGAATGGAGTCTGGATATTCAAACCCATGATCTCCCAATGTCCTGTCATTGTATCCTTACCATTTGATGCCTCTTGCATCTTTGTATAAAACGCCAATGGCTTTTCAGCAGTGCTGATTCCGTTGATTTCTTCGATATTGCTAAGACCCAGCTTGCCCATATTCGGCATGTTCAGTCCGTTCATTCTCTCTCCGATATGGCCAAGTGTATGGGAACCTTTGTCCCCGAACTTTTCAGCGTCAGGTGCCTCTCCGATCCCAACAGAATCCATGACAACCAAAAATACTCTTTTATATGTATTCGACATTCTTTCTCCTCCTTTAAAAGTATGAATGCGTTACTCATAATTTCACAATTTTATGTTACCCTTTTTTGCTTAGGATAATCGGATGCGTGCGTTTACATTTGTCAGAAGTCTGACATCTTCATTTTACTAGATATCTTAAAAAACACAAGAAAAAAAGCCGGCTTTTCAGTCGGCTTTTTTGACAATTCTATGAATCTATCAGTTTCTTAGATCATAAATTTTTATGCGCGGGGATGGAACTTTGTATAAACATCCTTCAACCTCGTCTTTGTTACATGGGTATAAATTTGCGTCGTGGAGATGTCAGCATGTCCCAGCATTTCCTGGACTGCGCGAAGATCCGCTCCATTTTCAAGCAAGTGGGTAGCAAATGAATGCCGCAGCGTATGTGGTGTCAATTCCTTTTCGATCCCGGCTTCTGATGTCAGCCGTTTGAGGATTTTCCAGAATCCCTGTCGCGACAGTCCTTTTCCATGGTGATTTAAGAATAGAGAGTCATCCTTGTGTTTTTTCGATGCCAGTTTTGGCCTTCCTTTATCGAGATACTCTTCAATCGCATCTGAAGCCGTTTTCCCGATCGGAATGATCCTTTCCTTGCTCCCTTTTCCCATGCAGCGGACAAAGCCCATCGTAAGATGCACATCAGACAGTTTCAGTCCGATCAACTCACTGACACGTATACCTGTAGCATACATCATCTCTAGCATCGCCTTATCACGATAGCCAAAAGGGTCTGTCAGTTTCGGGCTATCGAGAAGAGTCTCGACCTCTTCCATGCTCAGCACTTTAGGCAAAGACCGCTCATGCTGGGGACTTTCAATATGAACGGTTGGATCGTGATCAACCGCCTTTTCCCGCAGGAGAAAATGATGAAAAGCCCGGATCGAGGCAATATGCCTGGCCAGGGTCTTTGAGGATTTCCCTGTGTCTTTTAGGAACTTAAGAAAGTGTACGATCTGCGGACGCTGGACTCCATTTAAATCCTTCAGCTCTTCAACATTTTTCAGATAATGAATGTAGCTATTCAAATCTCGTTTATAGGACACGATCGTATTCTTTGACAGTCCCTTTTCAACAACCAGAAAGTGGATAAAGTCGTCTAACCTGTCTTCCATTTCTATTACTCTCCATTCAGATAAAACAGTATCAGCCTTTCAAGCATGCTTCCTTCTTCTTTATCAAAGGTTCCTGACACCTTGATGGCTGCTCCTTCCGGTGCGTCATATCGATGATAACTTTCATATTCTTCGTTAATCCACATGATACCATAATAAAATAGAATTGTGCATCCAGTGAACAAGATGAACACCTTGAATGTATGCATGACCATTCCGAACCACGATTTCATCTTCTTGCCTCCATACTTGTTGTATAATTCGTTAACAGACTGCTCCCCTGTTCACGCGACTATACTTATTTACTAATCTGTATGCCAATTTGGACAAGAATTATACCTGATATCAGTGCATTAATAACAAATAAAGGCTGTTTTCGTAGAGATTGTTGTTAAAATCCTAAAGCCGATTTTAACGGGATAATAGCCATTTTGTAGGTCGGTACTAAGTTTGCAAGCTCTTTTCTTATAATAGTCGTGAATTGTGAGAACAATCTTAGGTAATTCAATTCTATTTTGTAACCAATAGCAACAAAGTTTGAGAAAAGAGCCTAAATAAAAAACCCTTTTTCCAGTTTGGAAAAAGGGCCTTGGATTATTCTGTTTCTTCCGTCTCTTTCTCCTGGCATCTGTGACATATGCCATGGAATGTAAGGCGGTGGTCTTTAATCTTGAATTTCCAGTCTCTTTCAACGATTTCTTCTACATCCTCCAGAAGATCGTCCTGGATTTCATCGACTGCTCCGCACTCAATGCAGACAAGGTGATGATGGAAATGGGCAGCGCCTTCCTGGCGGAGATCATATCGGGACACACCATCCCCGAAATTGATTTTATCAACAATTTTCAGTTCGGTCAGCAGTTCAAGCGTCCGGTATACTGTCGCCAGTCCGATTTCAGGAGATTTCTCTTTGACAAGCAAATAAACATCTTCAGCACTCAAGTGGTCTTCTTCATGTTCAAGCAATACGCGGACAGTAGCCTCGCGTTGCGGCGTTAATTTATAGCTGGACGAATGCAGCTGTTTCTTGATTCTCTCGATTCTGTTTTCCATTTCGATAGTTCTCACTCCCCCGCCACTGTTCTTTTATTATATCAGAACGGAAATGAGATTCAAAATAAAATTATTACAAATAAGAAACAATAGTTATTTTCATTTAATAATTATTTTAATTTATTGAATTGATAACTGCCTTCAATAATGCCGGGGATAAATAGGCTTCGACTCCTGCTGCCACTGCCAGAAAGACAAGGGCGGCTATAAACGAAAAGATGTATCTGAAAAATTGAGGCATGATTGGCTGGCTGATTTTTTTCATGAATTGATTCCTGATCATTTTTAAGGAGAACGTGACTGCCATTGCCGCTGTAATGATGAAAACAGGGATGATGATGAAGTTTTGCGGCAGGATGGAAACAAAGGACAGCATGAAACCGTCCCACTGCATCTGGTTGACGAGAAAGCCCACTGTGAACCCGACCACCATTCCTTTCATGAATAAAAGGACCAGGATCACTGGAAGGCCAATGATCGAAACGCCCAAAATCCAGATCAAGCCGATGAACTTGCCATTATGCATAAAGCTTTGCAAAAATAAATCCTTTCCGTCTGCTACTTTACCGGAAGCAGCCTGGCCGAAAAATTGTGATAGATAATAGAATAAATCTTCTTTTTGAGTGAAACTGAGGCTGTTCACGATCACTGCGCCGAAGATGACGCCCATCAGAAAAAGGACAATGACAAAAAGATAGATTGAGGAATATTCTCGTAAATGGGTTACTGCGACGTCCTGGTACCTTCGTTTCTTCATCTCTTTTCCTCCTGCATATTGGTTACTACCATCATATGCTTGGACGGGAAGTCTATGACTCTGGAAGATGAATTTTCACTTTATTTACTAGAAACAAAAATCCGGCCTGTCAGGACCGGATTTACATATCTGCTATTTTCCCGTACTTGCCTCCGCCGCCGGCCAGGAATCCAAGCTGTCCCTTTCTGGCCTTGTCGATGGTGATTGCCGTCTTTTCCGGGATCAGCTGTTTTAAGGAATCCAGCGGGACAGAGTGAAGGACTGCCATTTCTGTTCCGAAATGATCCATAAGCTTTTCCAGCATTTTCGGTCCAAGACCCGGAATGAACTCGAGCGGAACCTGATGGATATAAGGCGGCCTTCCGAGCTGATTCCCATCTGCAGTCTTGAGTTCGCGTATCCTGTCAGCAACGCCCTTAACGATTTTACCAGAGCCGCATTCCGTGCACACCTCATCGTTGGACGGTATAGGAGTCAGGCATTTTGCACAGACGGTACGATGATATTTTCCGAGCTGCGGGTCAAGTCCATAATTTGCTTTAATCCGTCTTCCTTCAGATTCTTTTAATGCTAAGGACAATTCAGCAAAAGAAGGCTCTCTCATTTCTATCTTCTGGTATTCTCTAGCGATTTTAGCCAGTGAATGGGCATCCGAATTCGTGACAAAAGGATAACGGTGGATTTCCGAGAGCTGATCGGCCATCATCGTATCTGAGCTTAACCCCAGCTCGATGCCATCAATCATCTCAGGATCAAATACTTCCGTTAGTGAATGTTTTACACCCTTTCCATATAAGCTTTTAAAAGGGGTAAAAACATGTGCCGGAATGAAAATCCCGCCAAGTTCCTTTACTTTCCGCTGCAAATTGCGTCCGGAAACATATATTCTTTGTGAACTTAAATTGATATTCTTCAAGTGAGTTTCCAGCCATATTGAAAACTTCCTCATGGTTTGCAGAGTTGGCAGGTAACAAAGGACATGGAGCGGCCCCTGTGTGCTCTCATCATTGATCTCAAGTTCCGACCCGAGGATGATGCTCATCCCGCCATAGCTCAAACCGCCACCGGGATGCTCTTCAAGGTCTCCTGCGAGAAGCAGATCCTCCATTTCATCAAGCACTTCAGGTGAATGGCTGTCAATGATCCCGATCATGTCCATACCTTTATAATCCCTGGCATGTCGGATAATATTGCTGAAAGTCAGCGATTTTGCTCCGGTGATCTTCACTGCCCTGCCCGATTTCGTCCTGCCTATATGGATATGGAGATCGACAAAGTATTCCTGCATTTATTTACCCAATGCCTCCTGTAATTGCAAATGTTGAACAGCATACGCTGTTTTTGCATCATAAATCTGTTGGTCTTTTACCAGCTGAACTGCTTCTTCAAGGCTTACCTCGATTAGATTCACAAATTCATCTTCATCGGCTGCTGCCGGATTGGCTTTTTTCGCAAGGCCGGTCGCTTTATAGACATGGATGATTTCGTCTGCGAATCCTGGAGATGTATAGAAGGAAATCAGCCACTCCATGCTCAAGCATTCATAACCGGTCTCTTCTTCGAGCTCACGGGCCGCACAAATTTCCGGTTTTTCATCTACCTCCAGCTTGCCGGCAGGTATTTCGATAATGGTCCTTTCGAGTGCCTTCCTGTATTGTTCAACCATGATGATTTTATGGTCATCAGTAACCGGAATCACAGCGACTGCCCCTGGATGCTTGACGATTTCCCGTTTAGAAGTTTTTCCATTCGGCAATTCTACATCGTCTACCTGCAGGCTGATGACTTTTCCTGTAAAAATCTTTTCTGTCTTCAATGTTTTTTCTTCAAGAGATTTCATTCATGTCCACTCCTGTTCTAATCCGATATCAAATGCTCATACATTTTACCATACTTATCCGAAAGGAGTATCGCGATGAAAGTGTATGTGCATGGCCAGGGCATCACGATTGCCGGCAAGGCGTGGGAAATCAAAGCGATTTTAAAAGAGTATGGCAAAAAGCATATGCTTGTGAAAGACTGGGTGGAAACGGTCAATCAGCCGGTGGTCCGTCCAGATTAGTTGAAGCCACTCCTTTCCTTCCGATAAAATGGAAATACTATTGAGGAACGGAGTGATGGAATGAAAAAACGGCAATTAGGCTCATCCAGATTATATGTTAGTGAAATTGGTCTTGGCTGCATGTCACTTGGGACAGATTTCCCCAAGGCACAGGAAGTGGTCGAAGCTGCTCTCGAGGAAGGGATCAATTATTTCGATACCGCCGATTTATACGACTTTGGAGAAAATGAAAGGATTGTCGGGAAGGCATTGCATAATGTCAGGGACCAGGTTGTCATTGCCACGAAAGCCGGCAATCGCTGGACCGAGACGAAGGACAGCTGGACCTGGGACCCTTCAAAAGCTCATATCAAAGAAGCAGTCAAACAAAGCTTAAAAAGATTGGATACCGATTATATTGACCTTTATCAGCTTCACGGAGGGACGATTGATGATCATATTGACGAAAGTATCGAGGCTTTTGAAGAGCTGAAAGCTGAGGGGTTTATTAAGTATTATGGCATTTCCTCGATCAGGCCAAATGTAATCCGTGAGTATGCACAAAAATCAAATATCGTCTCCGTCATGATGCAATACAGCATGCTCGACAGGCGTCCGGAAGAAGAAGTGCTCCCGCTTCTGGGTGAAAAAGGCATCAGTGTTGTGACCCGGGGAACGGTTGCAAAAGGGATGCTCAGCGACAGGCTGCTTGAAAAGGCTCCTTCCAAAGGGTATCTTGATTACAGTTATGATGAATTACAGGAAGTATTGCCATCATTGAAGGAAAAACTGGCTGCTTCCCATACTCTTACGGAAGCCGCAATCCAATACAACCTGGCAGACCCGGCAGTAGCCTCGATTGTCGCTGGTGCAAGCAGTTCCGAACAAATCAGAGAAAACGCCCGGGCGGCAAGAGCAAATCCACTTTCTGCGGAAGAAATCAATTTAATTAAATCACTTACGAAAGCAAATAAATATGAACAGCATAGATAAGCAAAAAAAATAAGACATATCCGTCTACTCGACGGATATGTCCTTTTAAAGTATTTGCTCATCAGTTTTTTAAGCGAGCATCAGCAAGACCGTATAAGCTGCCAGACCAGCCGCGAAAGCCCAAAAATTGCTTTCCCGTTCTTCGGGAAGCTCTTCCTTCATGACATTCAATATGACTCCGCCGGCCAGCAATCCAAAGAGGACCGCAATGATATTTTCATGCACTTCGACCACCATGCCAACGGCCCATCCCGCCATTGTCGCTCCAGCCAGCAGCCATCTTCCAATCCTGTCGTAAATCTCCTTATGTGCTTCCCTGAGAGAATGATCACTGGTGATAAAGTGGACGGCAAGGGCGATGAAGTACAAAACCAGTCCTTTGATGGACTCCTGTTCTCCATGCAGCAATAGATATCCTATCAATCCGTTGTAAAGGAAAAACGATGTAATATGAATCCAGAATACCCCTTTTGATGCCCGGTTCAGATTATTCTCCTCCTGCTGCTTTTTCTTTGATGTCTTTACCATTCGTTCCATTCCGTAAAAAAAGGCCAAACCGAGCATTGCGACAATATATGTATGGTTCTCAAAGAACTTGAGGGCTTGCGACTGGATATTACGATCGAGTACCTCATTATGCTTATTCAATTCAGGAAGCAGGTGGATGAATACATACGCCACCGAAATGCCGCCGGCTGCTGAAAGAAGCCTGCTTCTCGGCACGTTATCCAGAAACGGTAGATATCTGGAAAATAGGTGGATGGCAACAAAACCTGCTGCCAGCATAAAAGTTGTAAAAATCAATGTCTTAGCTCCTTTGCCGGTTTTTACTTACTTGCCCTTTAGCATTGGAAGCAAAACATCCACTTTACAATGGTTTCCAGAGTCTCGCTTTTTGCTCTATTTCTAATACGGTTGGTGACTTTTCCGCAATATAGGAATCAATATCAAATTCATATTGACGTGCAGCTTCTTCCTTCACACTTGCATACCTGGCGGCTTCTTCCGGATGGGTTCTTAAATAATCACGGAACACAAGATGCCTGTATAGTTGATGGCTGCCTTTTTCAAACGCATGCAGATGCACTTTCCTGATCCCGTTTTCGTCACATTTTTGAAAATACCTCCGCCCCGCAATCCCGTTTTCTCCCTTTGCATCGTATCCGGCAGACTCCAGCGCAGGGGTTGCCTGTTCTACTAGTTCAAGGCTTTCCGCAGCAAGCATGATGTCTATGATCGGCTTGGCGCTCAGCCCCGGGACAGATGTGCTGCCAATATGGTGGATGTCAACCTCTGTCTGGTTAAAAGCTTCGGCAATAAGTTTTTTTTCTTTTTCAAAGAGAGTTTTCCATTCGGTATGATACGGGACAACTTCTACCCTTCGTTTTTTCATTTGAACTTTTTCCAATCCATATTACTTTCGGAAAGAAGTTCTTCAAACGACTTGTTCTTCTCCCGTAAACGCTGTTCTTCTTTTTTTCGCAGTAAATCCTCCTGCTTTTTCTTTTCTTCCTCTTCCTTTAGCTCCTGTTGCTGAGCCTTTAGTTTTTGCATGATATCCTGGTTCAGCAGGTCACCTAATGTTGCCGGTTTTTTTTCGTCTTTTTTTACAGGCTGCTGGCGTTTTTGTTTTTTCTTCATGATTGATCCCTCGGTTCTTTGCATTTTCTGAATTCGGTTTATTTGGCAGAGCCGTTTTGTTAAAAAATTATACCACCGGAAGCTCATTTTTGAAATCAAACCGTGCAGCTTCTCGTAATGAAGAAGGAACGCCCCTTTTAAAAAGGCGTTCCCAATGATTAATATGCGTCCAGTTTTACTGCGTCATCTACCTGCAGTTCCGGTTGCGTTGATTTAATTACATCTTCCACTGTGTAGCCTGATGCTACTTCAACTAGCTTCAGCCCGAATGGTGTTACGTCAATGACCGCCATATCGGTGATGATCCGGTTGACCACGTTTTTACCGGTCAGCGGCAGGCTGCATTCCTTAAGGATTTTCGCTTCGCCATTTTTGTTCACATGTTCCATGATGACAATGATCTTCTGTGCACCGTGGACGAGATCCATGGCGCCTCCCATTCCCTTGATCATCTTCCCTGGAATCATCCAGTTCGCGAGGTCACCAGCTTCAGAAACTTCCATGCCGCCAAGGATGGCAATATTGATATGCCCTCCGCGGATCATCGCAAAGGACTCTGCAGAATCAAAATAAGCTGATCCTGGAATGGCGGTGACTGTTTCCTTTCCGGCGTTGATCAGATCGGGATCAACGCTTTCTTCTGACGGGTAAGGCCCGATTCCAAGCAGTCCGTTTTCAGACTGGAGGACGACCTGCTTATCGTCAGAAATGAAATTTGCCACCAGTGTCGGCATCCCGATCCCGAGGTTTACGTAAAAACCATTTTCGATTTCTTTTTCAGCCCGGCGCGCGATTTTTTCCCGGACATTCCCTTTATTTTTAATCATATGCCTTCTCCTTTCATGATCAGCCAGAGTTAACTTCTCACTGTCAGCCTTTCAATCCTTTTCTCCTGATTGCCCTCAATCAGTGTCTGGACATAAATGCTTGGAGTATGGATACTGTTCGGGTCCAATTCGCCGACTTCATACAGGTTCTCTACCTCGGCAATCGTGACTCTTCCTGCTGCAGCGATCATTGGATTAAAGTTCCTTGCCGTTTTATGGTAGACGAGATTGCCCATCTTATCGCCCTTCCAGGCGCGGACAATGCTGAAATCCGCTGTCAGCGCTTCTTCAAGGAGGTATTCCTTGCCATTGAACATGCGTATTTCTTTTCCTTCAGCAATTGGCGTTCCCACTCCAGCTGGTGTATAGAAAGCCGGGATACCGGCACCGCCAGCCCTTATTTTCTCGGCAAGCGTACCCTGTGGAATCAATTCGACCTCGATTTCGCCAGACAGCACCTGACGCTCGAATTCTTTGTTTTCCCCAACATATGAACCTATCATTTTTTTAATTTGCTTATTTTTAAGCAGCAGCCCTAGGCCCCAATCGTCAACGCCGCAATTATTCGAAATGACGGTCAGGTCTTTCACTCCTTTTTCAACAAGCGCGAGGATCGCATTCTCAGGAATCCCGCAGAGCCCGAAGCCGCCAACCATCAAGGTTGCTCCATCATGGATATTCGCTACAGCGTCTTGAAAGGATGTACTAATTCTTTTCATCGTTCTTCCCCCTTTGACTATGTTCGCACCGGCTCTATTGTCGTGCCGGAATGACTATTAATCTTTTGAAAAGTGATCGAATCAGACGAGTTCCACAACAGTAGCGACTCCCTGTCCCCCGCCGATGCATAGTGTCGCAAGGCCTGTCTTCGCCTGTCTGCGTTTCATTTCATGAATCAGCGTAACAAGGATCCTTGCGCCGCTCGCTCCAATTGGGTGGCCCAATGCGATCGCGCCTCCGTTGACATTTAAAATGTCCTTATTGAAATTCAATTCGCGATCGACAGCAAGTGACTGGGCAGCGAACGCTTCATTCGCTTCGATCAGCTCCATCTGATCCATTGTCATGCCCGATTTCTTCAATGCTTTCTTTACCGCGTCAACCGGACCGATCCCCATGATGCTTGGGTCGACACCAGCGCTTGCGTTCCCTTTGATCACGACAAGCGGTTTAAGGCCCAGTTCATCCGCCTTCGCCCGGCTCATGATGACCAGTGCAGCAGCTCCATCATTGATTCCTGACGCGTTACCTGCTGTTACGCTGCCATCCTTTTTGAATGCAGGACGCAGTGCGCCAAGCTTTTCGGCTGTTGTACCCCTTTTCGGATATTCATCTGTGTCAAATACGACTGGATCACCTTTTCGCTGAGGAATTTCTATCGGGACAATCTCATCTTTGAACTTTCCTTCTTCAATCGCTTTTGCTGCCTTTTCCTGGCTGGCTGCTGCGAACTCATCCTGTTCTCCGCGGCCAATTTCATATTTTGCGCATAGGTTCTCAGCCGTAACCCCCATATGGTAGTCATTGAAAGCACACGTGAGTCCGTCGGAAGTCATGCTGTCCACAAGCTTCTGGTCGCCCATCTTGAAGCCATCACGGGCATTTTTCAGTAAATAAGGCGCCTGGCTCATATTTTCCATACCGCCGGCCACGACAACTTCAGCATCTCCGGCAATGATCGCCTGTGCTGCCAGGTGGACAGCCTTCAGGCCTGAACCACAGACTTTATTGATGGTCAAGGAGGAAGCGCTTTCAGGAATACCTGCCTTAATGGCTGCCTGTCTCGCAGGGTTTTGCCCAAGTCCAGCCTGGAGCACATTGCCCATGATGATTTCATCCACCTGTTCCGGTTTGACTCCTGCCTGCTTCAATGCGTCTTTGATGACCGCAGCCCCCAGCTCCGGAGCGGAGATATTTTTCAAGCTTCCATTAAAGCTGCCAATTGCTGTTCTTACTGCAGCTACGATTACTGCTTCAGTCTTGCTCAAATTGCTCACCCTTTCTCAGATCTTCACATTTTTATTACTTCGATTGATTTGAATCAAATCCCTTTTATTTTATCAAAATTTTATTTATTCTTGCATTTTTAAAAATATTCTATTTAAATGAAGATATCTTAAGAGGAGGGTATGTCGAATGCTGCAGCTTCCCGAGAAGGCAAAAATTATTGAAGTCGGCCCAAGAGACGGGCTGCAAAATGAGAAGAATTTCGTTCCAACTGAAGTAAAAAAAGTGTTTATCGGTTCCTTGAAGGATGCCGGAATCAAAGAAATGGAGCTTACATCCTTCGTATCTCCCAAATGGGTTTCGCAAATGGGGGATGCGGCGGAGATTGTCGCAGATTGCCTTGATGGAAATACCCGGAATATCGTACTCGCTCCAAACAAAAAGGGAATTGAACGTGTTTATATGACGAATTGCAAAGCGGTTGCTGTGTTCGTCGGTGTCAGCAATACTTTTAATCAAAAGAATATCAACAAAACAACAGCGGAAAGCCTTGCGGAAGTGCTGCCGCTGATTTCGGAGCTGAAGGCAAAGGATTATTTTGTACGCGCTTGCATCTCTACCGCCTTTTATTGTCCATATGAAGGCAAGATTGCCGAAGACGATGTCCTTGCACTATGCGGTGAATTCGTCAAGGCTGGAGTCGATGAACTGAGTGTTGCCGACACGATTGGCATGGCGGCTCCCCATGAGTCTTATTCTTTATTTTCCAGATTGATTGATGCCTATCCGGATGTGCTGATGACCGCGCATTTCCATGACACAAGGAAACTCGCGCTGTCCAATATCCTTTCCGCACTTCAGGCGGGTGTCACCCGTTTTGATACTTCTGCCGGAGGCCTTGGCGGCTGTCCGTTCGCTCCAGGTGCTGCCGGAAATGCCGCGACTGAAGATGTTGTCTATATGCTTGAAAGGATGGGAATCAAAACCGGCGTTGACCTTGATAAACTCACACAGGCCATCGAAGTCATTCAGCCTCATATCTCAAGGCCGATCGAAAGCAGTTATTTCAAGCTCAATTCCGTAAATGTTTAACTTTTTTGCATAAGCTCCTGTTCCTGAATCCATCTTATTAGATGAAGTCATTCTGATGAAGGGAGCCTTTAACATGAGCCAAAAACGCGACAAGGGTTACAGCCAGCAAGGCAAACCAAATGCTGACACTGTCAAGCAGCAAATTGCTGCAGAGGATCTCGAAAAAGCCATCCACCCGACAAAGGGACAAAATTCTCAACAATAAGCGTTATTAATAAGATTTTTCTGACCGCCCTGGCCGGCGGTTTTTTCATGTTTGCATTTCACATATAATGGTAAAATAAAGAAGTGTTCCTTTTTAAATCGCAATTGCAGGAAGGCCTGTCTGATTTAGTTAGGAATATCCGTTGATCGGAGGGGTTGGCTTGAAAAAGGCGTTCCGTGTGTTATTTTCATTTTTGCTGTTACTTGCCTCACTTGGCGTATTCATATCCAATAAAGTCATGTTTTTAAAAAGGAAGGATGACGAGGAGATCTTCAACCGGGAAACGGAGGCTGGCCATTTGGTGCCTGACGAGTATGATGCCCTGCCAAAAAGGGAAGTTACCATCCCTTCATCCTTTGGCTATGAATTGAAGGCTGTCCTTGTTGAACCACATGACACAAACCGTTATATCATCATTGCCCACGGGGTGACCCAGAGCAAGACAAATTCCGTAAAGTATATGAATCTGTTCCTGAACAGAGGCTTCAACGCAGTTATTTACGACCATCGCCGCCATGGTGAATCAGGCGGAAAAACAACTAGCTATGGCTATTACGAGAAATTCGACCTTCAGTCGGTGGTCAACTGGCTCAGAAAAGAAAAAGGACCGGACCTCCTCGTTGGCATTCATGGAGAATCCATGGGCGCTGCAACCTTGCTCCTGTATGCCGGGATGCTTGAGGACGGTGCCGATTTCTATGTAGCTGATTGCCCATTTTCTGACTTCAGCGAACAGCTCGCCTATCGCATCAAGGAAGAAGTCAAGCTACTGCCGCCAAAACTATTGCTGCCGGTTGCCAATCTGTTCGTCCGGATCCGTGATAAATACTCCTTGAGTGAGGTATCGCCGATTGCGGTTATCGAAAACATCAAGAACCCGATCCTGTTCATCCACAGCCGCATGGACGATTTCATTCTGCCATCCATGACCGAGGCTTTATTTGAACAGAAAAAGGGACCGAAGAAACTGTTCATGGCTGAAAACGGGCTCCATGCCCAATCATACAGCCAAAATCGAGAACAATATGAAAAGGTACTCGATGAATTCCTTGAGGAATACGTCCTTGCGGGTGATGGAATTGCTGTTGCGGACCTCAACCCCATTTAACCCGGCTGTCTCGGACACTTTTGTTTGCTTTCGGGGTCTGTTTGTCCGATAGATCCGTTTTATCAGACATTTTTCTTTCTTCCTGTCTTCCGTTTGGCCGATAGAGCCCTTTTATCGGACACTTTTCTCTCTTCCCGGCTTCTGTTCGGCCGATAGAGCCNTTCTATCGGACACTTTTCTCTCTTCCCGGCTTCTGTTCGNCCGATAGAGNNCTTCTATCGGACACTCTTCTCTCGTTCCGGCTTTCGTTTTGCTGATAAAAAAAGACTGGCTCAATTTGAGCCAATCCTTTACTGCTTTTCTCCCTGGCGATCGATTTCTTTGCCTTCGGCGTTCAATGCCCTGACTTCTTTATAGTCGCCAATGGCGTAGTAGTAGCGCTCTTTTTCTTTTTCAATGATTTCTATCTTGTTGAATTTGCCGTCTGGTCCTGCCGCTTCGATTGTTTTGATATCCGGGCTCAGTACCTTCCCGAAAATGACCGGGATTTTCACATCCACATTGCCGTCTTCTTTAAAAACCGTGAATGCATCGACATACAGGAGCATGAAATCATTTTTATAATAAGTCCAGTGGTTATGCCCAGCATTTTCCCAGCCTTCTTTTTCACTGCCTTTGATATAAGCGACGGCGAGCGCATCAAATTTCTTCGACCCCTCTTTTTGTTCTGTTGTGTAAAAGACGAGCCACCCGTCCTTTACTTCTTCTTTGTGGATGATATGTTTGATGTTGAACGGAATATCGTTTTGGATTGCTTCTCCTGCAGTTTTATAAGCACACGCTGACAGTACAAACGTGCACATAATGATTATGGCTGCTTTCCACAGTCTTCCCATCTCTCTCCCCTGCCTTCGCCCCAAACTTCTATGTAATTCTACAACTCTCTCTCTTATTTAACCTTTTTTTCAATTTTTTGTAAACTTATAGTTTTGTTTTGTCATAAAAACTCATTCGCGGATTCAGATACTCGTTCGGGCTTTTTAACTGGAAGCATCCGTTGGTCTCTTTGAAATCCAGCGTCATTTCCTCGGCAAAGAATACTTCCTTTGCTTTTTCGATATAGATAGGAATGCCGCCTGTTGCTATTGGGTGCTCTTCCCCATCTATTTCATTTTCAAACCAGAGGGCCGCCACACCATTCACTGCGCAGCCGCATCCGTCTATGTCGTATTTCAGTTTTACATACCCTTGTTTGCCTGCGATTTTTTCGTTCAGTTTATTTAATGCCGCCTCGGTGATTTTCAGCTTCATGATTGCACTCCCTTTCTTGATTTTTTTATTTTACCATATAGGTGGCTTTTTTTCGTTTCAGAACCCTTATGTGAAAATGTCTTGCAATTTTCCTGTTTAACTTTTAGTATCAAAGATAATTCTGCCAACTTGAAAGGGGTGCTTTTTTTGTCAAAAGTAACGATTAAAGTGAATGATAATGGATCTTTAAGGATTTCCGGCGATGTTGAGCTGTTGGATGGCGCTGGCAATAAGTATGAAACAAAGCCTGCGTTCTCGCTATGCCGCTGCGGCATGAGCAAAAACATGCCGTTCTGTGATGCTTCCCATAAAGGAAAATTCGAGTCGGCTGTGCGCGCGCCGCAAGCTGAAGAAACAGAATAATGCACTGAGGGCAATGGGCATCCATTGCTCTTTTTTTGTGGGGGAGTCTGTCAGCTACCATTCATCCGCAAGCCTGGCATCCGCAATGGCCGACAGTCCAATGCGATGAATCTCCTCAAAACGATCGATAATATGGAGTTTCTGTCCAAGCTCGTTCCAGTAATGGATTTTCCCGATCACCAATTCATACTTGCGGTGGCGGAAATAAGTGATGCTGACGGGCCTGTTGTACTCCATCGCTTCGAGGAGTGTTTCATTCAATTGTTCAAGCTGCTGTTCATCCAGCAGTTTCTCTTTTTCGTATTGATCTTCCTGTGCCCAGTCACGGAGCATTTTCACATGTTCGGGCAGCATCATCGATGTCCACTTGATTCTTCCGCGGTCACGTATCATCTTTTCTCCTCCTTCAAATTATCAGCCCTTATGCCCGCCAACGAGTGCGGCCCGGTGCCTTGCTGTTCCTGCTGTCGTATAGGAAACCGCCCTCAGGAGAGCCGTGGAGCCATAACGGCTGCGGATCCGGTCCATCGCATAGCCGAGTTCTTTCTTTTTCCAGCCATTCTTTTCGAATAAGTTCAGCTGGAACTCACTGTCCGTAACGAGATTCCCGATTGCGATCGAAATGCTCCGCACGGTTTTTCCAGCGTAGTTCTCCGCAAAAAGCTCAAGGCAGACCCGATACACGTCCATCGTAATATTGGTCGGCTCCTCAATCGTCCTTGACCGGTGGAAGCCGCCTCCAAATTCATCCTGGCTGTAGCCGACCCCGAAGCTGATTGTCCGGCCTGCCTTTCCATGGCTTCTGGCCCTGCGTGCGACTTCTTCGCACATTTCAAGGATGACATGTTTGATTTCTTCCTCTTCTTTGTAATCCCGAAGCAGGATCTGGCTTTTCCCGAAGCTGATCTGTCCTTCCATGATCGGAGCGCCGATATCGGAAAAATCGATTCCCCATGCGTGCCAGTACATCTGATTGCCCATGATGCCGAATTTTTTCTCCAGGGTTTCAAGGTCATAACGGGCGAGCTGCCCGACAGTGAAAATCCCCATGCTGTTCAGTGTTTTTTCGACGCGGCGGCCAATCCCCCACATATCCCTCAGCGGTGAGACATTCCACAGCTTTGTCTGGACATCGTCATAGGTCCATTCGGCAATCCCTTTGTGCTTGGCATCAAGGTCAAGGCATAATTTCGACATCAGCATATTCGGGCCAATCCCGACTGCGCACGGAAGCTGGAATTCGCGCTCGATATCATCTTTGATTTTTTTAGCGATGGAAGCAGCGTCACCCCAAAGCTTAGAGGCACCGTCCACTTTTATGAAGCTTTCATCGACACTGTAGGTATGGATTGCTTCCTTTGGGACATAGCGATTGAATACGCGGGAGATTTCAGTGGAAATTCGCAGGTATGTTGACATTTGCGGATCAACGACGACAATTCGCGGATCATCGGGAATTTCAAACTTTCGTGATCCGGTCTTGATGCCAAACTCCTTTTTCAAACGGGGTGAGGCTGCGAGGACTACACTCCCGGGACGATCGAGATTCCCGACGACAGCCAGGTAACAATTAAGAGGATCAAGGCCGAGCATCACGGCGGAACAGCTCGCATAGAAGCTCTTCATATCCACACATAAAATTTTGTTTTGCGGCATTTCGCTGTAATCGACTATGTCTTCCCTCTCCTTTCGGCAAGTTTCCAAAAACAAGAACATTTGTTCCGTATCATTATACCCATTATATTAAGCGAATATGCGTTCGGTTTCAATGGAAATTTTCCGGGTGACTGACTTAATTAAGCCTAAAATGGGGAGTCATGCCAGGATTGGATATTTTTGCGGAAGGGTGTTTTCTCCTGGGATTTCTGATTATAATCAGGGAGAGAGGTGTGTGCATGGATAAAAAACTCATTCAAAAAATGGTCCAAAAGTGCTTTGTGCAATACCGGCACGACGAATCGCTCCCATTTAACCAAGCGGAATTCGAAGAAATATATAAAAAAATCATTGGAATGAAAGCTGAGGATCCCGCAGCAGATTTGCATGATATCATCAATGATGCCGTTTATGAATTTTTAGCGACGTAGGAATAGCAAAGGCTGCCCTTTACGGACAGCCTTTTCGTTATTTTAGGCGGATATTTGCTTCGCCTTTGATCGTTGCAGGATAGTCATTCAACTTCAAAGTAATGGGACCTGGTGCTGCTTCTTCACCGAAATAAGGGAACAAGACTTCAACAAATCCACCTTCGCCGCTCCATCTGACAGCTTGTGAGCCATCACCGATTTTATCGCCGCTTTGGTCAACTGCCTGATCAAATGATAGATTTCCAAGCCCTGCTTCAGAGCCTCGGCGGAAATTGAGCAACAAGTTGTTCTCTTCCCTACCCACTTTCAGCAATCGGCTGTCACTTGGAGCCTTCAGGATTTCAAGCTTATCGGGATCAACAATGATTTCTAACTGGTCTTTATCCAGTGCCCTCAAGGAAGTGAAGCGCAAGTACAGCTCTTCTGGTTTTTTGAAAAAGTTGCTTTGCAGGAAAAATTCCTTTGTGTTCTCATCCATATGGCGGGCAGTGGTTCCATTATTGATTGCCGCCCATTCTTCGCCCGTTTCATCAACCAGCGTCAGGTCTTCAAATCCAAAAAACTGTTTTGAATTCCCTTCGTCAAAATGGGCCGTCACCCCAATTCTCGTTGGATAAATGGACACATTTTGAATCGTGATTTTCTGGCCTTCAAACTCGACTGTCTTGTTTACCTCAAACACTTCTTTTTTATCCTGGAAAGAATCTTTATCAACCGAGAATGGAAGCACCCATGTATCAGCAAGCTTGGCAACGGGCTGGCCTTCCTCGGTCCTTCCTTCGGCGAGTTCAATGCTCAGCTGGAGATTTTCAGGCAGTTTCGTCCCGTAAAATTCGTATGTTGCCTGAAGCAGCTCATCGTTATTCTGTGAATCCTCTACCCAGCCGCCGAACGAAGACACTGTTTCTTCAAGGTTATTTCCAGCACTGTCAGTCAGCCGCAGGTTTTCAACCGAGATTTCCTTGTGTCCGCCTGAAGAATCAATTTTATAAAACATCACCATCATCTGCTCATCGACAATCACCGAATCCAATGTGACCTTAAGGCCGTCATGTTCATCGGATACGCCGATTTTTTTGGCAAAATCGTTTTCAACGGCTGCAGTCAGCCCTTTATCATAGCGGACAAGCTCAACAATTCTCTCCATACCAGGAATCAATGTAACATACGACGCAAAAGTCTCTGACGTCCTCAGCATTGCAGCAAAAGCAAAAATCAGGATAGAGGCAGCTGCGAAGGTCCTGATGTACATAAGATTTTTCTTCGTTTTCCTTTTTCCCTTGTTGATTCCGGCAGAGATTGCCTGATCCAGCTGAAGTTCCGGAATCTCAATATCATCAAGGGCGGCCTGGGCCTTTGTCAGCTTTTCCTCCTCGGCATTATGCATAGTCCAATCCCCCTTTATCTTCAAGCTGGCCGCGAAGCTCCTGCAAGCCTTTATGGAGCCAGGTCTTGACGGTGCCTTCCGGACAGTCAAGAATCTCGGCAATTTCCTTGATTTTAAAATCATGTACGTATTTCAATTCGATGACTTGCCTCGTTTTGGCATCAAGCTTTGCAATGACATCCTCGACCTCCAGCCAGCTCGATTGGTGCTCGGTGCCCATCAGGCTGATGAGGTCATCGCTGACGAGAAGCCGTTTCCGTTTTTTTAATTCGTCATTGCAATAGTTTAGCAGGATCCTTGTCAGCCACGTCGTGAAGTATTGCGGCTCCTTCAGCTTCCGGATTGAACGATACGCCCTGTAGGTAACCTCCTGCAAGGCTTCGACGGCATCCCCGCTGTTTTTCAAATAGCTGAGCGCAATCCGGTACAGCCGCACTTTATGGAGCTGCATCAGTTCGTAAAAGGCGGCTTCATCGCCTCTCTTAGCTTTTCGTACCAGTTCTTGAAGCTCCAAAATGGTTTCCCCCCGACTGTTTCTCTATCTATTAGACCCGCAAGCAGGAAAAAAGTTTTAGCTAATTTAAAAAACCGCCAAAAAAATCGTGGCGGTCTGGAAGTTTATTTTTTGTTGAAGATATTTTTGCCAAACAATTCAAAAGTCCGCGGAAACAGCGTATAGAATTTGCTGCCCGCATTCATCCAGCGCGGCAGGTTGATTTCCCTTGTCTTTGTCATCATCCGGTCCACCACCTGTTTCGCCACATATTCCGGCTTGAGCATGAACTTTTTGACATTTTTCACATATGTCCCCTGCTTATCAGCGATATTGAAGAAGTTGGTTTCAATCGGCCCTGGATTGACAGAAGTGACAAAGATCCGGTCATCAGCAACCTCCATGCGAAGACTGTTCGTGTAGCCGAGCACCGCATGCTTCGTTGCAGAGTAGACACTTGATCGCGGTGTGGCAATTTTGCCTGCCTGGGAAGCGATGTTGATGATATGGCCGCTCTGCCGCTGCTTCATGCCCGGCAGAACCATCGAAGTGCAGGCCATTAAGCCAACGACATTGACATCGAACATCGACTTGATTTCCTCCATTTTCACTTCGTGGGCAAAATCGAAAACGCCGAATCCGGCATTATTGACCAATATGTCAGCATAGCGGATGTCAGATAGCACTTCAAAAAAAACTTTCTTGACTGCCTCGGTATCTGAAACATCCAGCTGCCGTGCATAGATGTTGATGGCATACTTCGATTGCAATTCTTTTTTTAAGATTTCCAGTTTATCAATACTCCGGGCCAAAAGGACAAGATTCGCCCCGCGCGCTGCGCATAGCCTGGCAATCTCAGCCCCGATTCCTCCGGAGGCACCGGTAATAATGACATTTTTTCCTTTTAAAGATGGCATCCACTTTCACCTCATTTTGCTGTATAAACGAAGGAGGTTCCTTCTCCCCTGACTGAAATGGCATCCAGGGATTGTAAGTAATCAAGCTGTCCGACGGTCTCCGAAATGGTCAGGTTCAGTTCACGCTCATATACCGTCGGAAACAGCAATTTGCAGATTTCAAAAACGGTGAGCTCCCTGCCTTCAAGCATTCCCCTGACCTGCATGGCACGGTCATGCTGGCGGGCGAGCCTCTTTTCGATCAGGCCGTGCAATTCTGTTATCTCGGTTCCATGACCGGTATATACGAGACCGATTGGATATTGCTGTAGTTTTATAAGTGAGTGGTTATATTGGACGAGCGGCTTCGGTCTTTCTGCTTCGCCTGGAAGCGGCGGTTCAAGCAATGGATTCGGCGAAATTCCCGCAAGAATCGTATCACCAGCAATCATCGTGCCATCTTTCTCACGCAAGAGCACGATATGACTCTGGGCATGTCCCGGCGTCTCAATCACTCTCCACCCTGGAAGTGCCGGGGGAACATCATTTTCCGAAATAGCCCCTGTCAACGAGCGATTGCAGGAAAATACTAATGTCTTTTTCATGATTTTCATTGAAGGCACAAAATACTGCTCTGGTATTGCTGACTGTAAAAAGAATTTCTCATAAAATTCCTGATGTTCCTTCTCGAATTCAGAAGTCCTGTTAATCCACCTTTCATTCAGGCAGTGGCCAAATACGCTGAGATCTGGCGAAAAATAATCCAGCATCCCTACATGGTCCGGATGATCATGTGTCAGGATGACCTGTTCGATATCCTCCGGCTTCAGCTTTAAATCGGCCAGCTGGGATTTAAACGACTCCCAGGATTGCTCCGTTTTCGTACCGGCATCCACCAGTGTCAATCTGTCACCTTTTATCAAATATGCGTTCACATCACCGACCGGGAAAGGCGTCGGCAAAGTCAGTTTGGCAATTCCATCTTTCCATTCAGCCATATGATCTATACACCCCAAAACATTATTTTTCTATAAGGTAAAGTGATTGTTTGTTCAAGTTATCATTCAACATGATAGGTCCTGGTATTTTTTCAATATAAAATTAAGTTTACCTTTAATGCGGGCAAATGTCATTATTTTCACATTTCGTTTTCAGAAAAAACTAAAAATTAATCAATTGCCTCTTGACACAATGGGTGTCCATCTTGCATAATCACTATTAAAATTTCGTAAACTTTTTAAAAGCACTTGAGCAAGACGAGTAGACAGGAATGGTATTAGAGAGTGGAGTCCACCGGCTGAAAGGCTCCGCGGCCCTCTTCATGTTGAACCCTACCTTGCGAGCTGCCAGGCAAACCTGGTCGTAAACCGGCGTTAACGGATGTTGAGCTGCACTTTTTCGGCGCTCGCCGGGAAAGTGAATGAAGGTGGTACCACGGAAGCATGGCCTTTCGTCCTTTTTTGGATGAAGGGCCTTTTTGTTTTTAATAACAGTGAACACAAACTTAGGTGGAGGCGAATCTGATGAAGAAGCTTGTTTTTGTTGGAGCAGGATCGATGGCGGAAGCAATGATTTCCGGGATAGGGGCAAGCGGGCTTCTTCCGGGGAAGCAAATTTGGGCTACAAACAAACAGGATGCTGACAGACTGAGAATACTGGAACAGAGATTTGGAATCACAACGACATATGATTTGGGGCAGCTGTTCGAAAACGCGGATGCAATCGTCCTGGCGATGAAACCAAAAGATGCCGCCATCGCGATGGAGGAAATCAAACACTACCTGACAGAAGGAATGCTGGTCATTTCAGTTCTTGCGGGTGTGGCAATCGAAGCGATTGAAGCGGCAGCAGAAAAATCCCTGGCTGTGACAAGGGCGATGCCAAACACCTCGGCTGCGATTGGGAAATCAGCAACAGCCCTTGCCGTGAATTCCCATGTGAGTGATGCGCAAAGAAAACTGGTTCAGGAGCTTTTTAACACAATCGGTCTTACGACATTCGTTGAGGAATATCAGCTGGATGCCGTCACGGGATTATCCGGGAGCGGGCCAGCCTATATTTATTATCTCGTCGAAGCAATGGAAAAAAGTGCAGCCGAAATCGGTCTCGAAAAGCAGACAGCGAAGCAGTTGATTATCCAGACACTTCTCGGCGCAGCGGAAATGCTGACGCAGTCGGATAAGGAGCCTGCCCAGCTCCGCTTTGAGGTGACCAGCCCGGGAGGAACGACTGAAGCAGGCATCAAGGTACTTGAACAGAACGGGGTTCAGTCCGCTTTTGTATCTTGCATCAAAGAAGCGACCGCCCAGTCAAAAAAGCTTGGCGCCCTGCTGGGAAATGAATTGTCTGCCGTAAAACGGCCTCTCTAAGATTGCAAACTGCCCCCATTTTTCTCTACAATGGAGAAAAACGACTGGGACGTGGGTATCGTGCTTGTAATCTTACTGACTTTAACTCTGCTGATCTGGATTGCAGCCACAATTGATGCATGGATTGGCTTCAGGAAACTTGATTCCCTCGAAAATGCAAAAAAAGGGGACCGGGAACCACTTCTGAGCGTCATCGTGGCCGCCAGGAATGAAGAAGAACATATTGCCCAAAGCATTCGCTCCCAGCTGGCTCAAACCTACAAAAATACCGAGTGGATCCTTGTCAATGACCGATCCGAGGATGGTACCGGCAAAATGATGGAAGACCTGAAAAGCTTGGATCCGAGAATCAAAGTGATCCATATCGAAAGTCTGCCAGAAGGTTGGCTTGGCAAGAACCACGCTCTCTTCAAAGGCTTCCAGCTCGCTTCGGGCAGCCTGATCTTATTTACAGATGCGGATGTCATGTACCATCCCGAAGCTTTTTCAAAAGCGGTCGGATATTTTGAGGAACATAGCCTCGACCATTTGACTGCCGCCCCGAACCTAAGTGCGAAGCCATTCTGGCTGAAGGCGTTCGTTGCGTTCTTCTTATTTGGCTTTTCTTATTACAAGAGACCATGGCTCGCCAATAATCCGCGGTCGAAAACGGGAGTCGGCATTGGCGCCTTCAATATGATCACAGTGTCAGCCTATGAAAAAGTCGGCACCCATGAATATATAAAGATGCGGCCTGATGACGATCTGCAGCTGGGCATGATCGTTAAGCGACTGGGCCTGAAACAGCGGATGGTCACAGCGATGACGCTCATAGAAGTAGAATGGTACGAAAGCCTGAGGGATGCTTTAGGGGGACTCGAGAAAAACACTTTTGCCGGCCTTCATTACCGGCTCAGCATGGTGCTATTCTCCGTGTTCGGCGTCTTCGTTTCCCAGGTCATGCCGTTCTTCACCGTTTTTTCCGGTAACCAGACCGTGGCAATCCTCAGTGGTGTCAATCTCGTCTTTTTAGCTTTTCTGTACATGATGGTAACCAGGAACATGACACGATTTTCACCATGGCTGTTCCTTGTCTTGCCTTTCACCGCCCTGCTGTTCATTTTCTCCATCCTGAGGGCCAGCTGGCTGACCTTCAAAAGGGGCGGCATCATCTGGCGCGGAACGAAATACACGCTTGCGGAATTAAGAAAAAACACATTGCGGTGAGTACAATTTTTCCTTTCCTCTTAAAGCCCTGTTATACTAAAAATATATTTTGGATAGCGAAATAAAAGGAGGCCATTGGATTGGAAAAGAAATTATTTTCACCTTATAAAATGAAAGATCTTACTCTGAAAAACAGGATTGTCATGGCACCGATGTGCATGTACTCATGTGAAAAAGAAGACGGGATCGTCACAGACTTTCATATGACACATTATGTGAGCCGTGCTGTCGGCCAGGTGGGCTTGATCATACTTGAAGCAACCGCAGTCACCCCCCAGGGCCGGATTTCACATCAGGACCTTGGAATCTGGAGCGAGGAGCATGTAAGCGGCCTGACAAAATTGACTCAACAAATCAAGCAGAACGGTGCAGCCGCTGGTATCCAGCTGGCACATGCCGGCCGAAAAGCAGCATTGCGTGATGAAATTATCGCTCCTTCTGCTTTAGCATTTGATGAAAAGTATAAAGAACCAAAGGCAATGACAGCGGAAGAAATCAAGGAAACCGTCGAGGCGTTCAGGCTGGCTGCAGATAGAGCTAAGCGTGCAGGCTTCGATGTGATTGAAATCCACGCTGCACATGGCTATTTGATCAACCAGTTCCTCTCCCCGCTTACAAACAAACGGGATGACGAATACGGCGGCACTGCCGAGAACCGCTTCCGCTTCCTCAAGGAAATCCTAGAAGAAGTAAAAACTGTTTGGGACGGCCCGCTGTTTGTCCGTGTTTCTGCATGTGACTATCATGAAGAAGGCCTGACTGCCGATGATTATGTATCAATCGGTGCATCACTCAAGAAACTGGGAGTAGACCTGATTGATGTCAGCTCAGGTGCGGTGGTACCTGCAAGGATCCACGCTTATCCAGGCTACCAGGTTAAGTTCGCTGAAAAAATCAAACATGGAGCAGGCGTGGCTATCGGAGCTGTCGGATTGATCACGACCGGGATCCAGGCTGAAGAAATCCTCCAGAATGACCGCGCTGATTTGATTTTCATCGCCCGTGAACTGCTGCGCGACCCATACTGGCCGAGAACTGCAGCCAAAGAGCTTGGCACAAGCATTGAATCGCCTAAGCAATATGAACGAGGGTGGATATTTTAGGCTAAAACTAAAATAATCATTGTTCCTAAAGAGGCATCCAGAGCGTTACTCTGGATGCCTCTTTTTGCTCTGTAATCTTGAAATGGTTTTAATATGAATGACGGACACTTTCTTGTGTTTCAAGGATTTCTGTCCATGATCGCCTTGATGACGGACATTTTCTTGCATGTTTCACGAATTTCTGTCCGTCATAGCCCTGATGACGGACACTTTCTTACGTATTTCACGAATTTCTGTCCGTCATAAACCCTTAATCACTAACACAATAACACCATGGAAAAAGAGACTGTCATTAGAAAAACAGCCTCTCTTTCTATGAAATCATTGACTTAACAGACTTTTTTTCAGCAATATCCTGCGGTACATTCCTCCGAACATGATTCCTTCATCTGAAATCAGCTGTACTCCGGCTTTTTCCGTTGAGCAGATTTCCTCGAAAGATACACCGATATCGGTTCCAAGCAGCTTGATTACATGCCTGAAGGCTTTTTTGACAAGTGAAAGTCCTTTCCCCGGCTGAGAAAATTTATCGAAGACCAGCACCAGTCCATCCTTTCGGCATACTCTCAACATCTCGCCAAATGCCTTTCTATTGTCAGGAACGACTGACAAGATTAAACTTCCAACCACATAATCAAAGGCATCATCAGCAAAATCCAGCTCTTGGGCATCCATTTTCAAAAAACTGATCTTGGATGCCCGGAATTTATCCTTTGCTTTCTGAAGCATATCCTCAGAATAATCGATCGCGGTAATTTCAAGATGTTCATAGGGCAGCCGCTCTATGTCTGCCCCTGTGCCTGCACCAACGAACAGCACCTTGTCTCCAGGCTGGAAGTGTATATCGTTAAAAAGTGTTTCCCGCGCCTTCAGAAATGGGCCAGCATTGAAGATTGCATCATAAATCGGCGCCCAGACTTTGTAAATGATTTTATTCCAGGAATTATTCATAGCATCCACTCCAACCTGAAGAGTTCTATTTATCTTTTACTCTTAAAAGCCTCAACCCGTTGAGTGTCACGATCAGGGTTGCGCCCATATCGGCGAAAATCGCAATCCATAGGGTCAGCCATCCTGGGATGACGAGCAGCAGGGCGAGCAATTTCACGCCAATCGAGAAAGCGATGTTCTGTTTGATGATCGCCAGTGTCTTCCGGCTTAATTTCATCGTGAATGGCAGCTTCTTCAGATCATCGGCCATCAATGCAATATCGGCCGTTTCGAGTGCTGTATCAGTTCCCGCTCCGCCCATCGCCACTCCTACATTCGCCGCGGCAAGTGCAGGAGCATCGTTGATACCATCGCCGACCATTGCGACTTTACCATGCTCCTTCTGTAAAGACTTAATGAAGGCCAGCTTATCCTCAGGCAGCAAATCGGATTCAATATCCGAAACCCCCGTCCCGATGCCAATTGCCTGTGCTGTTCCTTTATTATCCCCTGTCAGCATGATCGTCTTTTCAATCCCCAGCTCATGAAGACGGGCAACTACTTCCCTGCTCGATTCCCTTACTTCATCTGCGACCGCGATCAAAGCAAGCAAGCCGGATGACGTGCCTGCCACCATCACTGTTTTTCCTTCTGCCTGCATGGAGGCAATCTTTTCAAAAACTGAAGGAGGGATGCCGCCAGCCACTATTTCTTCAAGATAGTTTGGGCTGCCGATATGATAAGCCACTCCGTCGACTACTCCCTTTAACCCTTTCCCGGTTACCGATGTGAACTCTTCTACCTTCTTCTCCCTGAATGATGACCCTAGTGTTTCTGCGTTGCGGACAATCGCAGCAGCAAGCGGATGCTGTGATTTGTTTTCCAGTGCAGCAACGTGAGCGAGAAGTTCCGTTTCATCTGAAGAGGATAGCAGCACGAAATCGGTCAGTGCAGGGAGACCTTTAGTCAGTGTCCCAGTTTTATCAAAAGCCACTGCTTTGATTGTGCCCATCTCTTCTAAATGGACCCCACCCTTGACCAGTACACCATTTTTCGCCGCGTTGCCGATTGCGGTCACGATGGACACCGGTGTTGAAATCACGAGCGCGCATGGACATCCAACAACAAGGACAGCCAATCCCTGATAAATCCAATCACTCCAGTCACCGTTGAACAAGAGCGGAGGCATAACAGCGACAAGGAAGGCGACCAGGATGATCATCGGTGTGTAATACTTGGCAAAGCGGTCTACAAAAGCCTGTGATGGCGCCTTTTCTGCCTGAGCCTCCTCGACAAGGTGAATGATTTTTGCGATTGTACTATCATCGACCAGCCTGGTTACTTTGACCTCAATTAATCCCTCACCATTGATCGAACCGGCAAAGACCTCATCACCGGTATTTTTCTCAGCGGGTACGGACTCACCGGTGATCGCCGCCTGATTTACAGCCGAGCTGCCGGCAGCCACTTCTCCATCCATGGCAATTTTCTCACCAGGTTTGACAATCATGACATCCCCGACTACTATCTCATTTACATGAATATTGAATTCCCTGTCCTTGCGGCGCACCAATGCTTCTTTTGGAGCGATATCCATCAAAGAACGAATCGAGGCTCTTGCCTTATCCATCGAATATCTCTCCAGGACTTCACTGATCGCAAATAAAATGACAACGACAGCACCTTCGCTCCACTCGCCAATGATGGCAGCCCCGATGATGGCGACGGTCATCAAAGCCCTCATATCAAAATCTAATTTCAATAGGTTCTGTATCCCACTTTTAAATAGCGAAAAGCCGCCAACGGTAATTGCTCCTAAAAATAAAAGGATAGCAGGCAGTGATTCTTCGTCTGAAGTCCATTGAAAAAAATATGCTGCAATGATCATAGCTAAGCTGAGCAGCAAATTCATGTTTTCCTGCCAGAATGGTTTCTTTTTTCCCACAGGAGCCTCAGCTTTATCGGGATACAGCCTGAGGTTCTCGAACGCGCCCGCCCTCTCCAGGTCTTCTATGGTTGTATTCCCGTATACAGTCAGCTTCGAGGCGCCAAAATTAACCTTTGCATCAAAAACACCATCCAGGTGCTTTACGTTCTTTTCGAACTTACCGGCACAGCTTGCTCAGGTGAAGCCTTGTACACGGTAGATTGTTTTCTCCCCAGATTTGACTGCTTCAGCCATTCATCTCCATCTCCTTTTGATGTTCGAATGCTATTTGGATCATTTGCTTCACATGGTCATCCACAAGAGAATAATAAACCAGCTTTCCTTCCTTGCGATATTTGGCAAGACCGAGGTTCTTCAGCGTACGGAGATGGTGGGATGCCGTAGCAGTTGAAGCATTGGCAATCGCAGCGACATCACATACACAAAGTTCATCCCCCACAAAAAGCGAATAGGCGATCTTGATTCTCGTTTCATCTGATAAAGCTTTGAAAATTTTTGCAGCATCTGCTGGGTTTTGTTCCTTTAACTTACCAGCTACTTCTTCAACCTTATCGTCGTGGACACAGTTGACCTGACAGACGTCCTGCTCCTTCAATTTATCATCCACCTCATTCAAATCATCATTTGAATATATAATATTCAAACCATGATTTGAATGTCAATAAAAAAAACCAGAATTTTCTCCTGGTTTTAAAGATTAGGCTATTTTTTCCTCGTGGCTGTCGGCAACCTTTTTAAAATAAAATACTGACTTAATGAGTCCCACCGCGATCAGGGAACAGATCATATTATAGAAAGTTGCGAATATCGCAAGATCCACCACTTCAAAAATGACAGCATACAGTACCCCGGCAATTCCGAATATGGAAATAGTGATCAGAAAATGCATCCTCGGCAGAAGGAACGTGATGATTCCTCTGAATAACATGACCAGTGACCCCATGATGAAAAAATGAAGACCGAATAAAAGTAAGAACTCCAAGATTACTCCCCCAGTTTCGTGTAGACAGAATGGATGGAAATTGCCCCATCACTTTCCATTTCCCTCTGGGTCGATTTTTAAACGGTTTTAAATCCGGTCATCCCATATTCGATTCAGGAGTGTGCTTTCACTTGAAACAACAAGTTCAAAAACATCTGGATTCGTCATTTCCATGAGACAGTCATATCCGAAACTTTCATTGAAGTACCTCATGAGCAATGTTGTCATATTTCCATGGCTGACAAGGAGGATATGGTCATCATCAGAGCAGAGGAGATCTTCAATCAGGGATTTGGCTCTATCCATTGCAGTTGAATGAGATTCTCCGCCCTCAAACATAAGCTCAAAGTCTTCAAAGCTTTGTTTCAGCTTTTCCCGCCAATCTTCGAAATTCACAGTACTCAGCACTCTTTCACCTAGTCTTTCATCCTCCAGGACTTCTATTCCTTTGGAATTGGCTAGTGGCTTGATTGTATCGACCGCTCTTTTAAAAGGGCTTGAATAGATGATATCTATTTCCTTATGTTTAAAAAAGTCAACCAGCGCAAGCGCCTGCCTCCGGCCATGTTCGGTCAGAGGCGAGTCTGCTGGCTGTCCAGTCGCACTTGCATGTCGTACAAGATAAATTGTTTTCAATCGTCACACCCCTTTTTTCAGTCATGATCATACGGAATCGTGATTTCCATGAAGTCCTCAGATATGACAGTATTGGCAAAAATAGTTTTAGCTTCCGCTTCGAGCTGCTGCCAGTCATTGCGGTCATATCTTGAACTAATATGTGTAAGGCACAGCTTTTTCGCACCGGCATGTAAGGCTGTTTCAGCTGCCTGCAATGTTGTCGAATGGAAATACTCGTGAGCAAGCGCCTCTTCACCTGCTGAAAAAGTTGACTCATGGATGAGCAAATCCGCATTCCGAGCAAGCTTTTGAGCATTTTTGCATACTCTTGTGTCTCCTAAAATGGAGATGATTCTGCCTTTCTGCGGCGGACCGACAAATTCAGCAGGGTCAATCACCGTTCCGTCTTCCAATATGACTTCTTCACCATTCTTGATTTTTCTGTAATCAGGTCCCGGTTTTACTCCTGCTGCTTGAAGCTGATCAGCGAGAAGTGTACCCGGTCGATCTTTCTCATGGATTCTATACCCATATGACGGAATTCCATGCTCCAGCAGCCTTGCTTCCACAGTAAACTGTTCGTCCTCAAAGATGATTCCTTCTTCTAGCTCGACAAATTCAAGCGGATACTTCAAATACGATTTACTTATTTTTAGGGATACTTCAATATATTCTTTGATCCCCGGCGGTCCATATACTGTCACCAATGTATCACCGCCCTGGAACGAACGGCTGGACAGCAAGCCTGGCAAGCCATAGATATGATCCCCGTGCAAATGGGTGATGAATATTTTCTCGATTCTTCTTGGCTTTAAGCTTGTATGTAAAATCTGATGCTGGGTTGCTTCACCACAGTCAAACAGCCAGACAGATCCCCGCTCCTCGAGCAATTTCAGTGCAATTGAAGTCACATTCCTCAATTTTGCGGGAACTCCGGCTCCTGTCCCCAGAAAAAAAACATCCATAAACCTGATATCCTCCTGTCCATACGCCTGCAAACGTACCTGCTTTTCATTATTCCTTTCAATATATCATATGTAACAGCTTCCATCTAAACGCAACGCTGATTTAACGAGAATGGGATAGTTCCATACAATTTGCAGAAACTAATTATAGGTTAAAAAAGTTGCTAAATGTCGTCGAAACCGATAAAATTTTGTATTTGTAAAGTGTTTTTTATGCATGGCTGTTTTCGGATAGATTGTTGCTTCCCGATTTCCGGGTGGAAAGCGGAAAAGTTAACGGAAAGAGCCTTCTACATATTTTAAATTCTTATAAAAGAGAGGTTCTATATTGTGGCACACACCGAAAAACCTACAGCTTTAATCATGATCTTCGGGGCTACAGGAGACCTGGCAAACCGAAAACTGTTTCCTTCCCTCTATAATTTGTATGCAAAAGGGAAACTGGACAAGTTCGCGGTAGTTGGCGTTGCCCGTCGTTCACTGTCAAATGAGGAATTCCAGCTTAAGGTAAAAGAGTCTGTAACTGAACACGGCGAAGCTGAAGCGAATATTGATGATTTCGTCTCCAAGTTTTATTATCACTCCCATGATGTTACTGATTCTAGCTCTTATATCGCTCTTGGCAAGCTGGCAGAGGAGCTTGACGGACATTACGGGCTTGATGGCAATAGAATATTCTACCTGGCAATGGCACCGGAATTCTTCGGAACGATTGCCGAACACTTAAAGAAGGACAACCTGACGAATGTTTCAGGTTTCAAGAGGCTTGTCATCGAAAAGCCTTTCGGACATGACCTTGAATCGGCAAAAGTATTGAACAAGCAAATCAGGACTGCTTTTTCCGAGGATGAGATTTATAGGATCGACCATTACCTCGGAAAGGAAATGGTTCAAAATATCGAAGTCATCCGTTTTGCGAACGCAATGTTCGAGCCACTCTGGAATAACCGCTACATTTCCAACATCCAGGTCACATCCAGTGAAACTCTTGGTGTCGAAGAACGCGGCCGTTATTACGAAAAGAGCGGTGCACTCAGGGACATGGTCCAGAACCACATGCTGCAGATGGTCTCTTTGCTGGCGATGGAACCGCCTATCAAGCTGACTACGGATGAAATCCGTTCCGAAAAAGTAAGAGTGTTCCGTGCCCTGCGCCCGATTACGGGAGAGGAAGTAAACGACTATTTTGTCCGCGGCCAATATGGTAAAGGGATGATGAGTGAAAAAGATGTCCCTGCTTACCGCCAGGAGGAAATGGTTGACCCAGATTCCAATACAGAAACATTCGTAGCCGGCAAGCTGATGATCGATAACTTCCGCTGGGCTGGAGTGCCTTTCTATATTCGTACAGGCAAAAGAATGAAGGCAAAATCAACAAAAATCGTGATCCAATTCAAAGATATCCCAATGGACCTGTATTACAAGCCAGAAAAAACGGTCAATCCAAATCTGCTTGTGATCCATATCCAGCCTGAAGAAGGAATCACGCTTCATCTGAACGCCAAGAAATCCGGCCAGGGTACGGAAGCTACACCTGTGAAACTGAATTATGCCAATAAAGGAATCGATGGGCTGAATACACCGGAAGCATATGAGAAGCTGCTGTACGATTCATTGCGCGGTGATGCAACAAACTTCACTCATTGGGATGAAGTTGCTCTATCCTGGAGTTTCGTCGATAATATCTCAGAGGTTTGGGAAAACACAAAAGAACCATCCTTCCCGAACTATGAATCCGGCTCAATGGGTCCTGATGCAGCAGACAAACTGCTCGAAAAAGATGGATTCTTCTGGTGGCCAATCACCGAAATCGATGTAGAAAAATGTTAAGAACAAAAAAGCCCGCCTGGCAACCGGCGGGCCTTTTCTTTAACCACCAAAAAAGAAATCAAGAATATTGGAGCCAGCAGATGCTTCTTTGTTATAGAACTCCGAATATCCGCACCTCCTGCAATACACCACGGTAAACTGGTTATTCTGAATATCAAACATCTTGGATAATCCTGTCCCCGTCATTGCGACATCCTTCTGGCCTGCGTCCGTGCTGCCACATTTGATGCATCCTTTTTCGTTCAAATCTTCCAACTCCCTTTTTTTGTACTATACTTCTTTTACGAATCTGGCAAAGATTGGTTTCACCTTTTCACATAAAAAATTCTTCAAAAGGAAAACTTATATTTGTCTTATTAACTTATCAGAGGTGGAATGTATGGGATGGTTTGGACACAGCAACAAGACATTCAGCTTTAGCATGTTTTCTGATAGCCATCTTGCCATTTTAGCGATTTTCATTTTCGTAAATGCGGCGATTTTTATTCATCGGAGGAAGTTGAGTGATGAAAAGTGGCGGAAGGCAGAGCTTTTGACAGCATTTTCATTAATTTTGATCGAACTCTTGAACCATTATTGGATGTATAGTCATGGTGTTTGGATGTTGGGCAGGTCCATGCCTCTGGAATTGTGTAATTTAGGTCTCTTACTGGCTATTGGCTTACTTTTAACGAGAAAGAAAATCTTTTTTGAGCTTTTGTTTTTCATCGCCTTATTGGGTGCGACCCAGGCAATCCTAACACCCGCTTTAACGTATGACTTCCCTCATTTCCGCTTTTTTCACTTTTTTTATGCACATCTGATGATCGTTTGGGTGACTCTTTATTTTACTCTCGCTAAAGGTTATTACCCAACGCTGGCATCCGTTTTAAAAGTCATCCTGTTCATCAATCTGCTCTTGCCCGCAATACTGTTCATCAATAAAACGGCCGACGGAAACTATTGGTTCTTGCGTCACAAACCTGACAGCCCCAGTTTCATGGATTTGCTCGGTCCGTACCCATGGTATATCTTTTCGCTGGAAAGTTTGCTGATATGTTCAAGTCTCTTTACTTGGCTCTGCCTGCGCTTATGGCTCAGGGGGGAGAAGAAGAGTTCTTATTCTGAGACATGAACATCCCTCACTCAAAAAAAAGAAGGCAATTCATGCCTCCTAAAGAATCCCTTTGATAAATTGAAGTGTCTTTTCAATAATAATTTGCTGGTCATGGTCCAGAGTTGCAACATGGTAGCTATCTTTTAAGGCAAGGATTTCTTTTGATTCAGAGCTGATTTGTTCATAGATGGCTTGTGAATTATCCGTAGGCACCACATGGTCTTCGTCCGATACAAAGATCAGGGCTGGGCAAGATATTTTCGGCAGGTCCTCTTTCACTTCTTTCATGAAGGTTAAAATTTCTTTTACGGATTGGACCGGCGTTTTTTCATAAGCTAATTCCGTTACTCCCGCTTTTTTTATGTCGGATCCAATTGCATCCAAAAATCGGGTTCCTTCCAATTGGCGGACAGGCTCCATTGCCGGAATATCTATTGCGGCATTGATCGTGACAATCCCCCGGACTTCCGGATACTTTTCAGCCATATACAAAGTCAGCGTACCGCCCATTGACAGGCCTGTCACAAAAATCGTGTCACACCTTTCCTTTAACCACTGGAACCCCTCTTCCACTGAAGCAATCCAGTCATGATAGCTGGTTTGTTCCATGTCTTCATAATGGGTTCCATGGCCTTTCAAGCGGGGTCCACAAACAGTATAGCCTGCCACAGCATAAGCCTCACCAAGGGGTCTCATGCTTTGTGTGGAGCCGGTAAAACCATGCGATACAAGAATGCCAACGTTATTCCCTTCAAAATAGAAAGGCTCAGCTCCCTCAAGCACTGGGTAACGATCTGTCATAACAATATCCCTCCAATCAAAATTATCCACTTACAAAGACTTCGACTATACTTCCAGCAAACCCTTCCTTCCGTAAGAAAAACACCTTTTTTTCAGTAAAAAAACAGCGGATACAAGATCCGCTGTTACTGTGCTTATTCCATCCACTCGGTGTGGAAGATTCCTTCTTTGTCGATGCGCTGATAGGTGTGGGCGCCGAAATAATCGCGCTGTGCCTGGATCAGGTTGGCTGGCAGTGTTTCTGTCCGGTAGCTGTCGAAGTAGGAAAGTGCTGCTGAGAAGCTCGGGACAGGTATTCCGTTAAGGACCGCAGCCGAGATGATTTCACGCAGTGACTGCTGGTAGCTTTCTGCGATTTCCTTGAAATATGGGTCAAGCAGCAGGTTTTTCAGTTCCGGGTTGCGGTCGTACGCTTCCTTGATTTTCTGGAGGAACTGGGCCCTGATGATGCAGCCTCCGCGGAAAATCATCGCGATTTCTCCGTAGTTCAGGTTCCAATCGTATTCTTCTGATGCTGCTCTCATCTGAGCAAAGCCCTGCGCATAAGAACAAATCTTGCTTAAATACAGTGCCTTGCGGATGGACTCGATAAATTCCTTTTTGTCGCCATCAAATGGCTTCGTTTCTGGTCCGGAGAGAACCTTGCTTGCTTCGACTCGCTCTTGCTTCATGGCCGAAATAAAACGCGCGAAAACGGATTCCGTAATGATAGGCAGCGGAACTCCAAGGTCGAGCGCACTCTGGCTTGTCCATTTTCCTGTTCCTTTTTGGCCAGCGGTATCAAGGATCACATCGACAAGCGGTTTGCCTGTTTCATCGTCCTTCTTTGTAAAAATATCTGCAGTGATTTCAATTAAATAACTGTCAAGCTCACCTTTGTTCCATTCTGCAAACACTTCATGCAGTTCTTCGGCACTCAAGCCTAGAACATGCTTGAGCATGAAATAAGATTCTGAAATCAGCTGCATGTCGCCATACTCGATGCCATTGTGGACCATTTTCACATAGTGCCCTGCTCCATCAGGACCAATGTATGTAGTACACGCCTCTCCATTGACCTTAGCGGAAATATCCTGGAAAATCGGAGCAACCAGCTCATAAGCCTCTTTTTGCCCGCCAGGCATGATGGAAGGTCCGTGCAAGGCCCCTTCCTCACCGCCAGATACCCCGGTTCCGATGAAGTGAAGTCCAAGCTCGCTCAATTCCTTGTTCCGACGCTGGGTATCGGCAAAATATGTATTACCGCCGTCAATGATGATATCGCCTTTCTCAAGATGAGGCTTCAATTGCTCGATTGTCGCGTCTGTCGCTGCACCAGCCTTTACCATCAGCAAGATTTTCCGCGGCTTTTCAAGCGATTGAACAAATTCTTCGATTGAAAACGTTCCGTAGATGTTCTTGCCTTCCGTTTCGGCGAGCATTTCATCCGTCTTTTCTCTCGAACGATTATAGACAGAAACAGAATAACCCCTGCTTTCAATATTCATTGCGAGGTTTTTCCCCATTACAGCTAGGCCAATGACTCCGATTTGCTGTTTTGACATCATTTCAACTTCCTTCCTTTTTCATAACTGGTTATAAGAAACTTACAAACTAATGTAACAATGAATCCAGAGGGGTGCAAACAATAGGGTCCGTCTTTTTTATTTCGACTTAACCCCTGGAAGCTAAACAACGTTAAGAGTCTTTTTTCTCGATACCGCCATTTTTTTTACGTTCCTGAAGGAAGTCCTTATTAAAGCTTGTGCCAGCTCCTGGATTTTCCTTGGATGAAAGCTTCTTCACCTGTATACCTGCGCTTTCAATAATGCTTTTTCCATATTTCTCACGCAGCTGGCTCATCGTATTGATCAAAGGCTCTTTTTTTGCATCCTGCTCATAGGAAAACAAGTCCAGCTGCTTCACCGCTTTATCTGCCTCCAGCAGGTCTGTCCCGGTGATGCCAAGCAGACGAACAGGATCCCCGTTCCAATGCTTTAAAAATAAAGTTTTTGCCGCAGAAGCAATTTCTTCTTTCTTGGAAACAGGGTTCTGGAGCTTTTGACTTCTAGTGATCGTTTTTCTGTCCTTGAACCGGATCATGATGCTAATGGTGGTCGCGACAGCTTCCTTTCTCTTCATCCTTGCAGCTACCTGCTCTGATAAACGATCAAGTACTTTCAGGAGTTCGTGCTGATTCGAAAGATCCCTCGGGAGGGTTGTCGAGTTGCCGATGCTCTTGAAATCATAGACAGATTCGGGATCCACCACCCGATTATCCTGGCCGTTGGCTCTTTCCTTCAGCTTCAGTCCATTGATCCCCAACAGTGCTTTCAGTTGGATATCATTTGCTTTTGCCAGGTCGCCAATTGATAGAAGTCCGATGCTTTTTAGTTTGTCCGCGGTTTTCGTTCCTACTCCATGCATCTCTCCAGCTCCGAGCGGCCACAGGACCGTGGGGATGTCCCGCTTTCTTAAAACCGTGATTCCCAGAGGTTTTTTCATATCAGAAGCCGTTTTCGCCAGAAATTTATTAGGAGCAACTCCAATGCTGCATGGCAAATCAAGCTGCTCGAGGATCCGTTTCTGGATGCTCTCAGCTATCTCCAATGGTGCCCCGAGATCAGCACAATCCGTAATATCCATATACCCTTCATCAATGGAAACAGGTTCCACAAGTTCGGTATATTGGCGTAATATATCGAACATAGCTGCAGACGCAGCACGGTACCTGTCAAAATTCGGTGTTTTTATGATTAACTCAGGGCAAAGTTTTTTTGCTTCCCATAATGGCATCGTGGTCTTGACTCCGAATTTCCTTGCTTCATAGCTGCAAGTGACAATGATTCCCCTTCGCTCCTCTGGATTCCCCGCAATGGCGAGGGGCTTTCCTTTCAATTCGGAATCATAAGCCATTTCAACACTTGCATAGAAGCTGTTCATATCAACATGTAAAATGACTCTGCCCTTTTTTGGATACATCTCTTTCATGTCCGCCACTTCCCAAATATACGTTCCCTTCTAGTGTATCAAAAATAAAGTGGTTTTACTTAATCGAAGTCTGGAAGTTAAATTTGAATTTTATGTGAAGAAATCAAGGAAAAGGTTAAAGATCCACCTTAAATACCCGATAAAATGAATAAATAGATATACCATAGACGGAGGAATTTTTATGCAGCATTGGTCCATTGGCAGAAAGTATGCAAGCGTTTTCGCATTTATCATGGTCATTTTCCTGGGCAGCTTTATTTATTTATCAAGTGTATTGAATAATCTTCAGAATGCGATTGACCTGGCTGAGGAGAAAAGTGATTACGCCATCATGATAAGTGAAATGTCGTCATCTTTTCGCCAGAAATACATTATTATTACTGATTACATAACAGATCCCAAACCAGAGCTAATTGATTTGTACAAAAAAGAGTCTGAGCAGTTCGATTCTTCTTCAGAAAGCCTGGGTGCATTCGTAAAATCAGAGGAAGCCAAAACAGTCCTGAACGCAATCGTGAAGATTGATCAGCACATGAATACTGTTTGGGAAGACGACATTTTAAAAACGGTCGAAGAATTCCGCAGGAACTTTGAACAGGTTGATGTCTATACGCAAATCAGCCTGACGAACAAGGCTGAAACCATCCGGGATATGAATATCGAAAAGTTAAACGAACTCCGGACATCGATATTGGCTGACAGGACCAGGATCATGAAGGAAACCCATTCTTCAATTGCTTCAATGATCCGTAATACTTTCATCCTTATCATCATTGCCTTTATCGTCTCTTCAGTGGCGATGTACTTTGTCTCACGCAATATCAGCAAGAACCTCAAGGATGTGGTCGCTTACTGCAAGAAGCTCGCGGCCGGGGAACTGAATGTTAAAGCATTGCAGGCAAAAAGCAAGGACGAAGTTGGACAGATCATCCAGGCTATGAATCAATTATCCGGAAACCTTAAAGCTTCGATTTCCAGCATACTTGCGTCATCTGACCAGGTAAATGAAATGTCGAGGAACCTGAAGGTAAATGCTGAGGCAACCACAGAAGCAAACAATGAAATCACGACATCGATCATGCAGGTTGCCTCTGCTTCAGATGAGCAGGTGAAAATTTCGGAACGCACCAATGAAGCAGTCGAAAATGTTTCTGCTCAACTAATCGAGGTTACAGGATCGATGAACGAAACACTGCAAACGACTTCAGACACGAAGCAAAAAATCGAGCAGGGTAAATCGTATGCTTACAGTGTGACAGAGCAGATGGACGAAATAAATGGAAAGGTCACGGAGTTGGCCAAAGTGATTCATTCCCTGAAGAATAATTCTCAGGAAATCCATCGAATCATCGAAATCATCACCGATATTTCAAACCAGACAAATTTATTGGCTTTGAATGCAGCGATTGAAGCGGCAAGGGCCGGCGAGCACGGGAAAGGCTTTGGTGTCGTGGCCCAGGAAGTGCGCAAACTTGCCGAACAATCAGCCGGAGCGGCAGACAGCATCCGCACAATCCTCGAACAAACTGGAAAAGAAACGAACCAGGCTGTAAATGTCATGGATGAAAGCCAGGTGACCGTCCAAAAAGGCAATGAACTTGTCGAAAAAGTGGCGACCATCTTCACAGAAATAGCTCATTCCATCGAGGAAGTCAGCTCCAAAGGAAACACTGTCAGCAGCGCTGTCATGAGTGCAAATGAAAAGATAGAATTCATGGCCCAGTCAGCAAACGACGTCATTACCGCCTCTTCCAATTCTGCTCAGTTCCTCGAACAGGTAGCAGCTACAACAGAGGAACAAAATGCAACAATGCAGGAGCTGTTGGAATCATCCAGTAAATTGTCCAGCATGGCAGAAGACCTTAGGAAATCATTCTCCAGCTTCAAACTATAACAAAAACAAGCTGACCCGCGGGGGCCAGCTTGTTTTCATATTACGCACTAGTTATGTAATTCCTGTTTTTGGTTTTTCATATAGTCCTTAATCTCTTTGATTCCCTCCAGTGACTGGATCAGGGTTTCCGGATTAATGACCATGATCATCCGTTGTCCAAAATTTGCGATGCCAGTGATGAATTTAGTATTTTGGTATGCGATCAGACCAGGCTGTTTCAGGTTCTCCTGAGGTATCTCAAGGATTTCCTTCGCATCCCTGACCAGGACACCCAGCGAGATATCCGATGTCTCCAATACAATCAGCCTCGTCTTATCATCCACCTGAATATCCCGGTTATAGAGGACCTTTTCCAAATCAATGACCGGAATCAGCTCTCCCCTTACCTTCGTAATTCCCGTGACATAGTCTGGCATATGCGGGATCACCGTCATCCCTTCCATTTTTTCAATCGAAATAACGAAAAGAATCGGAAAAGCGTATTCTTCATTCCCTGCCTGGAACACAACCGTCTTGGTACTTTCAGCCATTGGAGTACACTCCCTTTGTTTATTGTTCTATCTTTAAATAGTAATAGCTTCAAATGATTGCCTGTTAAATGAAAAGGGTGAAACATTCCAAGTATTATATCGGAGTCTTTGGTGTCATCTTTAGAACTAATGCAAAATGAGCAGGGTTAATGGACATTTTGGCAGTCTCTTCTCTGTGAAATGTCTATTAATGATGGTTTCTTGGACATTTTGACCTTTGCCCCACTTCAAAATGTCTATTAAACCTCGTTTCTTGGATATTTTGACTGCAGCTTCTCTCTGAAATGTCTAAGAAAACTTAGTTCTTGGACATTTTCGCCCTCTCCCCACTTCGAAATATCCATTAAACCTCAGTTCTTGGACATTTTGACTGCCGCTTCCCTCTGAAATGTCTAAGAAAACTCATTTCTTGGGCATTTTGACTCTCGCCCCACTTCGAAATGTCCATTAAACCTCGGTTCTTAGANATTTTGACTGCCGCTTTCCTCTGAAATGTCTANGAAAACTCATTTCTTGGGCATTTTGACTCTCACCCCACTTCGAAATGTCCATTACACCTCGGTTCTTAGACATTTTGACTGCCGCTTTCCTCTGAAATGTCTATGAAAACTCATTTCTTGCACATTTTAGCCCTCTCCACACCACGAAATGTCCATAAAACCCCGCCTACTTGGACATTCAGACAATCACTCGTCTTCGAAATGTCTATGAAAACCTTTATGCCTATAAAAAATGGCTTCCCCCTGAAGGGAAGCCATTTGTTTCTTGATTATTGTGCTGCTACTTCTTGAATCAAAGCGATGACCATTTCGGCAAGCTTCTCCAGCTCTTCGATTGGCATTCTTTCGTTTGTTGTGTGGATTTCTTCGTATCCTACAGCAAGGTTGACTGTCGGTACTCCAAAGCCGGCAATGACGTTGGCGTCGCTTCCGCCGCCGCTGTGGAGCAATTCGGAGCTTCTGCCGATTTTTGCGGCAGCTTTTTTAGCCAGTTCGACAACCAGGTCGCCTTCGCCGAATTTGAAGCCTGGGTACATGACCTGGACATCAACTTCTGCTTTGCCGCCCATTTCCTGTGCAGCTGACTCGAATGCTTCCTTCATTTTTGCCACTTGCGCTTCCATCTTTTCAGGGATAAGGGAACGGGCTTCAGCAAGGATCTCAGCACGGTCGGCAACGATGTTTGTCTGTGTTCCGCCCTGGAAACGGCCGATGTTGGCAGTTGTTTCTTCATCAATGCGGCCAAGCGGCATTCTGGAAACTGCTTTGGCTGCGATCGTGATTGCAGATACACCTTTTTCAGGAGCAACACCAGCGTGTGCAGTTTTGCCATGGATGACAGCCGAAACTTTCGCCTGGGTAGGGGCTGCGACAATAATGTTTCCTACCTTGCCATCACTATCGAGTGCATATCCGTATTTCGCTTTTACCAAAGAAGAATCCAATGCCTTGGCACCAACAAGTCCTGATTCTTCCCCGACTGTAATGATGAACTGGATTGTTCCATGAGGAATAGATTGTTCTTTCAGGACACGGATTGTTTCAAGCATGACTGCAAGTCCCGTTTTGTCATCCGCACCTAGAATGGTTGTTCCATCTGTTACGACATAACCATCTTTGATGGATGGCTTTACTCCGTTTGCCGGTACGACTGTATCCATATGGGAAGTGAAATAGATGGTGTCTACACCTTCTTTTGTCCCTTCCAATGTACAGATCAGGTTCCCTGCACCATGGCCTGTTTGCGCCGTCGTATCATCCTCGAATACTTCCACTCCAAGGTCCTCGAATTTTTGCTTGAGAACGCGGGCGATTTCTGTTTCATGCTTTGTTTCAGAATCAATTTGGACAAGCTCTAAAAACTCATTCAATAAACGTTCGTTATTAATCATCAAAGCCTACCTCCAATTATGTATATACTACTTGAGTATAACGCTAATTGACTGTCAACACCAAACACTTAATCCTATAGTGGAATGTTGCCGTGTTTTTTGCCTGGCCTGTCTTCTTTCTTTGTCCGGAGCATCTCAAGAGCCTGGATCAGTTTGATCCGTGTATCACGGGGATCAATGACGTCATCGACCATCCCCTGGCTGGCAGCGACATATGGATTGGCAAACTTTTCACGATATTCATCGATTTTTTGCTGCCTTGTATGTTCTGGATTTTCGCTGTTCTGAATTTCCTTCGCAAAGATTATATTCGCGGCCCCCTGCGGCCCCATTACGGCGATTTCGGCATTTGGCCATGCAAAAACAAGGTCCGCTCCGATGGATTTACTGTTAAGGGCTACATATGCGCCGCCGTATGCTTTTCGCAAAATAACGGTCAGTTTAGGAACGGTCGCTTCTGAATAGGCATAAAGGATTTTTGCGCCGTGGCGGATGATGCCGCCATGCTCCTGCTTGATTCCAGGGAAAAACCCTGTCACATCTTCAAAAGTGATAATCGGGATATTGAAAGAATCGCAGAATCTGATGAAACGAGACGCTTTATCAGAAGAATCGATATCGAGTCCTCCTGCCATCACCTTTGGCTGGTTGCAGACTAGGCCGACGACTTCGCCTTTGATTCTCGCAAGTCCGATCACGATGTTTTTGGCAAAGTCCTTCTGGATTTCCATGAACGAATCCGCATCGACAACCTGTTCGATTACCTTGCGCACATCATATGGCCTGACAGCGTCGAATGGAATCACGTCAGTCAAGTCCGGCCGGTAATCTTCCTGATCATCCGCTTCAAGGCGCGGCGGCTTTTCTTCATAGTTTTGCGGAAGATAGCTCAGCAGCAATCTTACCTGCTCCAATGTTTCTTCTTCCGACTGGCCATGGAAATGAGCATTGCCACTGATCGTGTTATGTACAATTGCGCCGCCCAAATCCTCTGCAGAAATCTTCTCACCGGTAACCGTTTCAATTACTTTTGGGCCGGTAATGAACATCTGGCTTGTCTTTTCGACCATGAACACAAAATCAGTGATAGCCGGTGAATAAACGGCTCCTCCTGCGCATGGTCCCATGATGACAGAAATCTGCGGGATGACGCCTGAATAAATCGAATTCCGATAGAATATTTGGCCGTACCCATCAAGTGATACAACGCCCTCCTGGATTCTCGCTCCGCCAGAATCGTTCAGTCCGACAAATGGTGCGCCATTTTTGGCGGCAAGATCCATCACATTAGCGATTTTCTTAGCATGCATTTCCCCAAGAGCACCTCCGAACACGGTGAAATCCTGTGAAAATAAATAAATCGGCCTGCCATTGACCTTTCCGTAACCGGTGACAACTCCATCCCCAGGGCCCTTCTGATTCTCCAGGCCAAAATCAGTGCTGCGATGCTGGATGAATGGATTCAATTCAACAAAGCTGCCTGGATCGACAAGAAGTTCAATTCGTTCACGGGCTGTCAGCTTGCCTTTTTCATGCTGCTTTTCAATCCGCTCGTCACCGCCGCCCAATTCAATTTCCCTGCGTCTATCGTATAGTTCATTGATTTTTTCATAGATATCTGGCATTTCATTCAGCCTCCCTGTTTTTCTCGCAAAGTTCGTATAAAATGCTTCCTGTAGATTTCGGGTGCATGAATGCGACCAGCGCTCCCCCTGCACCTTTCTTCGGAACATCCTGGATCATCTTGATGCCGTTCTTCTTCATATCATCGATTCTTTCCTGGATTGAATCTACCCCAAGAGCAACATGATGAATCCCCTCGCCGCGCTTCTCAATAAAACGGGCAATCGCGCTATCATCCGATTGCGGCTCGAGAAGTTCCAGCTTCGTTTCCCCTGCTTTCAGGAAAGCCACTTTCACCTTTTCGCTGTCTACTTCCTCGATCCCCAATAATGGCAGTTTCAGCACGTCTGTATAAAATGGGAGGGCATGCTCAAGAGATTTGACAGCAATTCCGATATGGTCAACCTTTTTTATCATGAAATTCCCTCCAAATATTATTTAAATATATTTAATCGTTTTAATATTCGACAAAAACGTCACAAATCCTTCTTATTTAGATAGTTAACAGAGTAAATTCACACATGATCATTGACATAATATTCTTATACACTATCACAACTTCTTAAAAAGTTGCCATAAATGCATATCCTAAAGGGGTTGTTGAAAAGTTTCCGGCATTGTAAAATAATAGAGGTAGAATGCGATAGTTTTCGAAGGAGGATTCTTTAAATGCGGAAACCGAATATCAGAAAAGCAGTAGTTTACGTCATGCTTTTTACTATGCTGGCTTCGACCCTTCTAATGGGACTAGCTACGTTCCTATAATCATCTAAATAAGCAAAGGGCTGTCAGCTGACAGCCCTTAATTTTTTCCACTGATCGCCCCATGCTCCTGGCCTAACTGGATAAAGCTTTTGGATGAGGATGTGATGAGGATCTTTGTTCCTAATGGGATGAAATCATATAAAGATTCGACTGCCTCGTTCTGCATCCTTACACAACCTTCAGATACCTTCCTGCCAATGCTTGAAGGGTCCTTCGTCCCATGTATTCCATACGTTCGGCCGTCTGTGTTCTCAGCATCAAAGCCAATCCATCTGCTGCCAAGCGGATTTTTGGGGTCGCCACCCGGGATATTCTTCTTGCGATAATACGGGTCAGGCGCTTTGACTGTTACGGTGAAGAGCCCTTCAGGCGTCAGGTCATCTGTTTTGCCAGTTGCCGCGCTGACAACCGTCTGGACTCTGTTCTCATTGATCAATGCGACCTCGTTCGTTTTTTTATTCACAATGACGAATGGATCCCCGGGCAGCGGATTCGTTCCCAACGGCCAGACGGGCGAAAAGATGAAAACTGCTAGAAGCATGGAGATAAACACTTGCATGCTGATCCCTCCGTGTCTTTTCCGTTAGTTTGCCGCGGCAGGCTGACTTTTATCCTTGCCAGAGTTCATCCCTTTAAATGACCTTTTCAACAGGAGGAACTGTTCCATTTCATTCACAAAATGAAGCAGGGCAGCCCTCGCCTCGAATTCCTCCCTGGTTTTCGGAAGCTCCATGTTTTCAAATTCAGCTTTCATCCTTAACAATTTCTCCAGGTAAAATAATACCGTATTACCCGGGTGGATCCCTTTAGCCAGCTCTTCGATGAACCCCGCTACCATATTTGCCTGCTCCACGTGCTGAGGAATCGAGGTGATCGAAGGCAGCACCCGCTCGATGATTTCGAATTGCTTTTCTCTAATTTTAAAATACTGATAATACAAGTTCTCATCTCTCAAAATATTGTTTTCGACATCTTGGATCGCCAGGGACTTTGCTTTTTCAATCACCACGGCAGTCTCTGTCAATTCCCTGCCATCCCAGCTCGAATCATTCGTTCTGAGGTATTTGGCGATTTCGCTGAAAATCTTTTTGAATTGCGCTTCGATTTCCCTTTGGTACTGCTCAAGCTTGTAGTCGACACTCGGCATATAGAGATTCATGATCAGTGCTACACCTATGCCAATCGTGATAATTCCCAATTCATTAAATAAAAGACCGCCTGTTACTTTTCCAGCAGAGTAAATATGCATGATGATGACACTGCTGGATACGACTCCTTCTTTTGCCCTGAACATGACGACGGTCGGGATGAAAAACAGCAGCAGCAGTCCAATTACCACCGGATGGTAGGCAATGCCCTCAAAGAACACCGCAGAGAAGGCCATCGCAATGATGCAGGCCAGGAACCGATGCCAGGATGCCTGCAGTGACCTTTTTTTTGTCACCTGGATACAGAGGATCGTCAAGATGCCTGCCGAAACGTAATTTTCAAAGCCCAAAAGCTGGGCAATGACGATGGAAAGCGCCGTGCCAAGCGCAGTTTTAATAGTCCGATAACCAATTCTGAATTTCACCGTTTATTCTCCTATCAATCAAACTAAACCTTCACTGACTCACTGGAAGCGAACCCGTTCAGTCTCTTCACACAAATAAAAAGATGATCATACCATCAAGATATGATCATCAATAGTTTATCAGATACGACAACGTTTATAAAAGCAAGCCGCAGGGACTTACAGCATTTTTTCAAGAAATTCTTTCGCCCTGCTGCTCTTCGGATTGCTGAAGAATTCTGCTGGAGGAGCATCTTCCACCAGTACACCGCCGTCGAGGAATAGAACGCGGTCTGCCACCTCGCGGGCAAAGCCCATTTCATGCGTGACAATGGCCATGGTCATGCCGGTATGCGCAAGGGATTTCATGACCTCAAGCACCTCTTTGACCATTTCCGGATCGAGTGCGGAAGTAGGCTCATCGAACAGCATGACTCCAGGGTTCATTGCCAGCGCCCTGGCGATTGCTACCCGCTGTTTTTGGCCACCTGACAATCTGTTCGGATATTCATTGGCTTTTTCTGAAAGCCCTACTTTTTTAAGGAGCTCAAGACCATGCTTTTCTGCTTCTGCCTTGCCAAGTCCTTTAACCTTTATCGGTGCATAAGTGATGTTTTGCAATACTGTCATATGCGGGAAAAGGTGAAAGTGCTGGAACACCATTCCGACATTTTCACGGACTTTCATAATGTTCGTCTTCTTGTTGGTGATATCATCTGCTCCGATCAGGATCTGGCCGCTTGTCGGCTGCTCAAGTAAATTCAGGCAGCGAAGGAACGTCGATTTCCCTGAACCTGAAGGCCCTACGATGGCAACGACCTCTCCGTTTTCGATAGTCGTTGAGATCCCTTTCAGAACTTCCAGCTTGCCAAATGATTTATGAAGATTCTGTACTTTAATCACTTTGCCTCATTCTCCTTTCAACTAGCTTCCCGATGAATGTCAAGGAGATGACCATGAAATAATAGATCAGGCCGGCAAAAATCAGCGGCTCAAAAAATCTGTACTGATCGCCGCCTACAATGTATGCTCTTCGCATAATATCATTTGCGGCAATGACCGTAACAATCGCCGATTCCTTCGTCAGCGTGATGAATTCATTCATCAATGCTGGCAGGATATTCTTCAATGCCTGGGGCAGGATGATGTCGCGCATCATTCGATTGCCAGGAACACCGAGGGCCATCGCTGCTTCTTTCTGTCCTTTATCAACAGCTAAAATTCCAGCGCGGATGATCTCCGAAATATAGGCAGCCGAATTCAAAGAAAAAGAAACGACGGCAGCTGTATAGGATGATATCTCAAAACCTATGATCTGCGGAGCTCCGTAATAAATAATCATCAATTGCAAAATGAGCGGTGTCCCGCGGAAGATGGATGTATAAACATCCGCAAACCAATGGAGTGCTTTGTATTTGCTGATTTTAAAGATTGCTAGAATAATTCCAAATGCGAAGCCCAGAAGCCCTGCTACCAATACTATTTTCAGTGTGACGCCAATCCCCTTCAAAATATATGGCAATGAAGGGAGGATGGCGGTAAAATCAAGATCCATAATCTTAACAGCCCTCTCTGTCTATTTCATGAAGGAGAAAGGCGCCCAGAAGACATTAGCATTCTGAACGCCTGTTTTGCCTCTTACTTTTCTCCGCCAAACCATTTAACGATCAATTTGTCTACTTCACCGTTCTCCATTTTTTCTTTCAGAACCTTATTGAATTCCTCGGTCAGCTTGCTTCCTTTAGGGAATGCGATCGCTGAACCAGCTTCTTCTTCATTTCCATCCTCAATCGTGAATCCTTCCAAATCAGCATTGTTATCGAAATAGCCTTTTGCCACTGTATCTTCAATAATCGCTGCATCGATTCGTCCAGCTTTGATTTCCTGGACCAGCTCCGGGATTCTTGTACGTTTCTCAATCTTGATATCCACTGTTTCTGCAATTTTCTCAGCTTCTTCTTCCTGGATGGATGATAGCTGGACACCAACAGTCTTTTCTTTTAGATCATCGATTGACTTGATGTTGCTGTCTTTCGCAGAAACGATCATATGCTGCGCCGTATAGTAAACATCTGTGAAATCTACGTTCTTTTTACGTTCAGGAGTTGGAGTCATGCCTGCCATGACAAAGTCAACGCGGTCTGCCTGGATTGCACCGATCAGGCCGTTGAAATCCATATCTTTAATTTCCACTTCGTACCCTAATTCATTGGCAATCAGGTTGGCAAGGTCAACGTCAAAGCCGATGATGTCATCGCTTTTTGCCGTTTCCACGTATTCAAACGGAGGATAATCAGCTGACGTCCCCATTTTCAGTACTTTTTTCGCTTCACCATCGCCGCTGGTTTTTTCAGAGCTTGTCCCGCAAGCAGCAAGGGCTCCCATAATTAACATGCTGATGACTAAAATTGATAATGCCTTTTTCACTTTGTTTTCCCCCTATAATGTTCCTACTTTAATTTTTATACAATTTTATTAATATATTAGTTACTAATCTATTTACTTTAAGTGATTGAACTAATAATTATTAACTAAAATGAATTTTAACACATATTTATAAATATGCAATAATATTTTTAAATATAAATTAAGATGTTTTTTCAGACAAAAAAAGAACCCCGGGAAATCGGGGTTCTTTAACATTTACACTTCTTCGCAATATTCTTCGAATGCATCCTGAAGTTTGTTCACTACCTGCATTGGGTCATGGCCTTCGATTTCGTGGCGCTCGATCATCCTGCAGATCTTTCCATCCTTTAGAAGTGCAAAGGAAGGGGATGATGGCGGATAGCCTGTGAAATAGCTGCGTGCCTTTTCTGTCGCTTCCTTATCCTGTCCGGCAAATACAGTAACAAGCTGGTCAGGGCGCTTATCGTAGTGAAGAGAATGCGCTGCCGCTGGACGGGCGATGCCCCCGGCACACCCGCAAACGGAATTCACCATCACAAGTGTGGTACCTTCTTTAGCCAAAGCCTGTTCTACTTCTTCGCTGGTCGTCAGTTCTGTATATCCAGCTGCACCAATTTCCTGGCGCGCCTGGCGGACTACATCATTCATGAAAAAATTAAAATCCATGCTCATTGTTCTATCTCTCCTCTGCTGGGAATTAACTAGTACATACATAATGATACCAATTAAAATTAATTTTTCAAAGTATGTTTAACTGCCGGGAAATCCGGGAAAGGTAACAATACAGCTAGATCCATACCCCTAAACTCCCTAGATGAAGGACAACGGCATAAATTCCGTTGTCCGCTTTTTTTTTCTCAATGACGAAAAGCTGTCCACATTGGACAGCTTATTTTTTCGCTTCAAAAAAGGCTTTGAATAACTCATCGACTCCTGAGGCTACTGGCCTGTTTCCTGAAATCACTTCATTTTCTATCTTCGGCAGCAAACTTTTGATTGCTGGGTGATGAAAGAAATTAATCTGAAGCTGGTCGATGATCAAATCATTCAGCCATTCCTTTGTCTGCACCCTTCTTCTCTCCTCAAAAATCCCACTTTCCTTTGTAAGGCTCGAGAAGTTTGAAATCATTTCCCATATCTCGCTGATCCCTTTATCGTGCAGCGCCGAACTGGTCAAAGCGGTCGTTTGCCATCCACTGGTCGCCGGCTGCAGGAAATGAAGGATCCTGTTATATTCTTCTTTTGTTTTTTTGGCCGCCTGTTCATTGGCACCATCAGCTTTATTGACAATGACGGAATCCGCAAGCTCCATGATTCCTTTTTTCATGCCCTGGAGTTCGTCACCTGCACCCGTAAGGACAAGCAGCATGAAGAAATCGACCATATCCCTGACTATGACTTCGCTCTGTCCGACACCTACCGTTTCGACCAGGATGACATCAAAGCCGGCTGCTTCACAGACAAGCATCGTTTCCCTCGTTTTACGGTGTACACCCCCAAGTTTCCCTCCGGATGGAGAAGGACGGATGAAGGCCCGCGGATTCCTCGCAAGCTTTTCCATCCTTGTCTTATCTCCGAGGATACTTCCGCCCGTCAAACTTGAGGTAGGATCCACGGCAAGGACGGCAACCTTATGTCCCAGCTCGCAAAGATAGCTGCCGAAGCTTTCAATAAACGTGCTCTTCCCTGCTCCCGGGACTCCTGTGATGCCAATCCTGATGGAATTTCCAGATTCGGAAAGGAGAAGTTGCAAAAGAGCCTGGCCATGTTGAAAATCATGATCGGCATTGCTTTCAATCATGGTGATTCCTTTTGCCAGTGCGGTCCTGTTCCCGCCCCTGATTTCCGCTGCCAGAGCATCCAGGTCAATCTTACGGGCTGCTGTTTTTTTTACGAAACGTCCTGCTTTTGCAGTGTGTTCATTCCCAGGTCCATTCCCTGATACCCCCGGCTTCACGGTGCTTGAAAAGGAATCAGCCTTTCCCGGGTCATACCATTCAGGCTTCTTTTCGTCCTTCATTATCGGGACACTTCCTCATAACCCAAGCGCTCATAGATTGTCCGCAACACTTTTTGGGCTGCAACCGGAATGATCGTTCCCGGGCCAAAAATCGCGCTGGCTCCATTGTCATATAAAAACTGGTAGTCCTGGGCAGGAATGACTCCGCCGACGATGACGACAATGTCATCACGTCCCAGCTTTTTCAGCTCATTTACAAGCTGTGGCAGTAGCGTTTTATGACCTGCTGCCAGAGAGCTGATTCCAATGGCATGAACATCGTTTTCCACTGCCTGGATTGCTGTTTCTTCCGGTGTCTGGAAAAGCGGTCCGATATCGACATCAAAGCCCAGGTCTGCAAAAGCGGTTGAAATGACTTTAGCCCCTCGGTCATGGCCATCCTGGCCCATCTTGGCAATCATGATTCGCGGCCTGCGCCCTTCATTTTCGAGGAACTCTGCCGTCATTTGCTGTACTTCGGAAATTTCTTCTTCATTCGTGAAGGCTGCACTGTATACGCCGCTCACTGACCGGATCACTGCTTTATGTCTTCCTGCCGCTTTTTCGATGGCATCTGAAATCTCTCCCAGTGTCGCCCTTGCCCGCGCGGCCCGTACTGCATACTCCAGCAGATTGCCTTCACCAGTTTCAGCCACAGCCGCCAGATCATTCAAAGCAGATTCTACTTTTGCATCATCACGGTTTTCTTTCAGCTGCTTAAGCCTTTCAATTTGCTTCGCGCGAACAACGGAGTTATCAATATCGAGGATTTCAAGTGGATCCTCCTGGTCAAGTCTGTATTTATTCACTCCGATAATTGTTTCTTTTCCGGAATCAATTTGGGCCTGGCGTCTTGCAGCTGCTTCTTCAATTCGCATCTTCGGCAAACCCGTTTCGATCGCTTTGGCCATCCCGCCAAGATGTTCAATCTCTTCGATATGCTCCCAGGCTCTCTCAATCAGCGCGTCTGTCAGGCTTTCAACATAATAGCTGCCTGCCCATGGATCGATCACTTTTGTAATCCCGGTCTCTTCCTGCAAAAACAATTGTGTGTTGCGGGCAATGCGGGCCGAGAAATCCGTTGGCAGCGCGATCGCTTCATCAAGGGCATTGGTGTGCAACGATTGTGTATGGCCCATCGCCGCGGCATGTGCCTCCATCAATGTACGGATTACGTTATTATATGGGTCCTGCTCTGTCAGACTCCATCCCGATGTTTGCGAATGCGTCCTTAACGCCATTGACTTCTCGTTTTTAGGATTGAAGGTCTTGATCATTTTTGCCCAAATGAATCGTGCAGCCCTCATTTTGGCGACTTCCATAAAATAGTTCATGCCAATCGCCCAGAAGAAACTTAATCTCGGTGCGAATGAATCGATATCGATTCCGGCTTTCAGGCCTGTCCGTACATATTCGAGTCCGTCTGCCAGCGTGTAAGCCAATTCAATATCCGCAGGCGCTCCGGCTTCCTGCATATGATAGCCTGAAATACTGATTGAGTTGAATTTAGGCATGTATTTGGATGTGTACTCGAAAATATCGGCGATGATTTTCATCGACATTTCCGGCGGATAAATATAAGTGTTCCTTACCATATATTCTTTCAGGATATCGTTCTGGATCGTACCGGATAATTGATCCTGGGTCACGCCTTGTTCCTCTGCTGTCACAATAAAGAATGCCATGATCGGCAGGACCGCTCCATTCATTGTCATTGACACAGACATCTGGTCAAGCGGAATTCCATCAAACAGGATTTTCATATCAAGGATGGAGTCGATCGCGACACCAGCCTTGCCGACGTCACCCTCCACACGTGGATGGTCCGAATCATATCCCCTGTGTGTGGCAAGGTCGAAGGCAACCGACAAACCTTTTTGTCCCATCGCAAGGTTCCGTCTGTAAAATGCATTGCTTTCTTCCGCAGTTGAAAAGCCTGCATACTGCCTTACCGTCCATGGGCGGTTTACATACATCGCTGGATACGGTCCCCTCGTGTAAGGCGCCAGACCGGGCATGCCATCCAGATGCTTAGCAGACTCGGAATCTTCTTTTGTATACACAGCCTTCACTTTGATCTGTTCATTTGTCTCAAATAACAAGTCATCAAGCTGTTCTTTTATTTGAGTGTCAACCTGCTCCTTGCCTTCCTTTTTCTCATCGGCAAATAAAGTGACTTTTGTAAAATCAGGCTTTTGCATTGGTGCCTACCTCCATTTCTTGAAGGATAGATGATAGCGACTGGTATGCATTGCTTCTTACATGCAGGAAATCCTGGATTCCGGCAGTGTTCCATTCGCTTTCTTTTTCCTCCGGGATACCTGCCAGATAAAGCTTCACATCAGATTCCTTCTTGATTTCCAGCGCCAGCTCGGGACCGAATGAATTGTAGGAAGTCTGGTCACCGCAGATGACAAATTGTTCCGCATTCGATTCGTTGATGAAATCCAGCGCTTGCTGAACATTATGGATTTCGTCGCTCCTTAGCGTATGAATGCCGCCCGCTGATAAAAGACCAGAAATAAAATCAGCCCTTGGCTTGTGGTTTTTCAGCTGATCAAGGCAGATTAAGCCCACCACCGGGCGCTTCCCTATTTTCTCCAGTCCAATAGCCCTGAATCTCAGTTGTTCAAATGGTTGTGATAAACGTTTGGATTCTAATGGCGCAAAGCTTTGTTCTATGTCTTCAAACCTTTTTAATAGAGAATCCTCTGACTCAATCATTCTCACGCTCTCCACAAGCGTGCCGCCAAAATATTGACTTTTCCTATCCTGGACTTCAGGCTGGCTGACAGCTTCTGAAAGATTGGCATAAACATTTGTTCCGATGATACTCTTTTTCCGCTTAAAAATATCCTGTTCCCGGGCGTCAGCCGTTTTTGCAATCTGTTCCTGAAGCCATCCGGACTTCAGAGCCTCATAAATACCTCCCCTGTCATCCAGCTCAAGGAAAAGTTCCCACGCCTTTTCAGCGAGTTCATTAGTCAAGGATTCGATATACCACGATCCTCCTGCAGGGTCGGCTACTTTCTCGAGATGTGCCTCGGATTTAAGGACAAGCTGGGTATTGCGGGCAACTCTTTCAGAGAAGGCACTAACTGTTCCTGCTGCTTCCTCGAAGCTTCCTGTGTGCAGGTACTGTACGCCTCCCAGTACTGCAGCAAAGGCCTCGTTCCCAGTCCGGAGCATGTTTACGTACGGATCAAAGATCGTTTTCGTGTACCTCGAAGTCTCAGCTGATAGAACCATTTTCTGATCTCCTGATTCAGCACCGTATGCTTCCGCTATTTTACTCCATAGGATTCTGGCTGCCCTTAGCTTGGCTGTTTCCATGAAGAAGTTTGAGCCTATCGCAAAGTGGAACACGAATTTTGATAACGCTTTCTTCAATTCCCAGCCCTGGTCAAGCAGTTGCTGCAGCAGGTATACCCCGGTGGAAATGCCGGCAGCGAGTTCCTGAACCGCATTCGCACCACAGTCATGATAAGGGACGGTATTGGCCAGCACTGTTTTGAGTTGTGGCCATTGCTGGTCTGCTTCCTCCAGCACCTTTGCCCAATCTGCAAAAAATGCCTTTTCCTCTTTTGGAAGTCCCCCATTTAAGCTCGCTTCGGCAACAGGATCTGCCGCGACAAAACCTGCAACATTACTTGAATCCCCTGCTTGCTTGCAGGCCATTGATAATGCTGCAAGAAGCGGTGTTTGAAGCCATCCTGCATTCAAACTTAAAGGGTAATCGTTTCTATAAGAAGCGAACAATTCTGCCAACGCTTGCTGGTCACGGAACAAGTCAGATTTCACCACAAAGGAAATCGCTGTTTGTCCTTTTGATAAGGCAGAGTCCATTTTTGCTTTCAAATCTTGAAGGTCTTTATAAAAAAGCCGGTTCGCTATATTCCAGGATTCAGACTGATACCCGAGTGGATCAATTCCCCGCCTGTAGTCTGGTGTCCCAGGAAGAGCCTCGGCCGAGCCGTCCGGTAAATCATCTTTTGTGTAAAGCGGCTTAAGAGTGATATCTTCATATGTATGGGTATAAAGTGATTCAATCGGCCTTCCTTTTAATGAAGCAGCAGCTTTCTTTTGCCAGTCTTCGAATAATGCGTCATTGAACGAAGCAGCCTTCATACTTTCGATTGTCATATACTTCACTGTCCAAGATTCAGACAGTCTTCCCCCCTTTACCTGCAATTGTGATAAAATTCTAATTTTTATATTCCTCTTTTATTTTAGTATACGAATGCTTTTCTAGCAACGAAGGACCGTTTCAATTTTAATGATCTAGCCTGCATAGGAAAACGCCCAGAATTGTTCTGGGCGTTTCTAGAATATGAATTAATAGATTGATGTCGTCTCTTTTGATGTGTTTTCCAGGATTTCTTTTACCCTTGCAAGGAAACGACCGCAAACAAGGCCGTCCAGGACACGATGGTCAAGGGACAGGCACAGGTTCACCATATCGCGAACGGCAATCATGCCATTGTTCATGACGACAGGGCGCTTAACAATCGATTCTACCTGAAGAATCGCAGCCTGCGGATAATTGATGATTCCCATTGATTGGACGGAACCGAAAGAACCTGTGTTGTTGACAGTGAAGGTTCCTCCTTGCATATCCTCGGAACGCAGCTTGCCAGCACGCACCTTTTGGGCAAGTTCATTGATTTCGCGGCCAACGCCTTTGATGGTCTTTTCGTCTGCATTTTTGATGACGGGCACGAACAAGGCATCATCGGTCGCTACCGCAATTGAAATATTGATATCTTTTTTCTGGATGATCTTGTCGCCAGCCCACATAGAATTGATTTGCGGGAATTCCTTCAATGCCTGTGCGACAGCTTTCACGAAGAAAGCAAAGAAAGTAAGGTTGAAGCCTTCTTTTTTCTTGAAATCATCCTTAAGGCCATTTCTGTATTCTACAAGGTTTGTAACATCCACTTCCACCATTGTCCATGCATGAGGAGCTTCGTGCTTGCTGCGCAGCATATTCGCAGCAATCGCCTTGCGTACCCCGCTCACAGGAATCTCGATGTCACCGGCAGCAACTGGTACAGACGGAGCAGGTGCTGCTGCAGCTGCTGGCTGAGATGGTGCAGCAGGCTGGGCTGGTGCCTCTGTCCGGTCAGCAGCTTGAGCCTTAGGTGTTTCAGCAGATGCCTGAGGAATATTTCCAGATTGAATGATCTGCTGAATATCCTTACGCGTAATTCTTCCGCCTGCACCGGTTCCATTCACCAGAGTCAAGTCGATATTATTTTCCTGGGCAAGCTTCAGTACTGCCGGTGAATACCTTGCTTTATTTCCTTCATTGACGGATGCCGCAGGTGCAGCATTACCAGTTGCAGGTGCTGTTGCAGCTTCTGTTGCAGGTGCTTCTGCAGCTGGTGCCTCCCCGGTGTTCCCGCCTTCGATTTCAATTGTGCAAATGATTTCACCAACCGCAAGAGTATCTCCTTCACTCGCAATCAATTCCTTGATTGTGCCAGTAAATGAAGATGGTACTTCAGCATTTACCTTGTCAGTCATGACTTCGGCCAGCGGATCGTATTTATTAACTTTATCACCAACAGAAACCAGCCATTTGCTGATTGTTCCTTCTGTAACACTCTCGCCTAATTGAGGCATTTTGATTTGTTCGATCGCCACAGGTTGACCCTCCTTCTTCATTCACTCTATTTCCAATATGATTATGTTAAAATTCAGCAAGCTCTCTCATTGCTTTTTCTACTTTATCAGGGTTGATCATGAAGTATTTCTCCATTGTAGGAGCGTATGGCATAGCAGGAATATCCGGGCCAGCCAGCCTCTTGATCGGCGCATCAAGCTCGAATAAGCAGTGTTCAGCAATAATCGCAGAAACTTCGCTCATGATGCTGCCTTCTTTATTGTCTTCCGTTACCAGGAGGACTTTACCAGTCTTGGAGGCAGCTTCAATGATCGCTTCTTTGTCCAATGGATATACCGTACGAAGATCCAGAATATGAGCAGAAATTCCATCCTTCGCCAATCTTTCAGCTGCCTGAAGAGCAAAATGTACAGCAAGGCCATAAGTGATGACCGTGATGTCTTCTCCCTCGCGCTTGACATCAGCTTTGCCGATTGGAAGTACATAATCATCCTCCGGAACTTCGCCTTTGATCAATCGATAGGCACGCTTATGTTCAAAGAACAGAACTGGGTCTTCATCCCTGATCGCTGCTTTCAACAAACCTTTAACGTCATAAGGTGTTGAAGGCATCACGATTTTCAATCCAGGCTGGTTCGCAAATACTGCTTCAACAGACTGGGAGTGGTAAAGTGCACCATGAACGCCGCCGCCATAAGGAGCACGGATGACCATCGGGCAGCTCCAGTCATTGTTCGATCGATACCGGATCCTTGCAGCCTCTGAGATGATCTGGTTTACAGCAGGCATGATGAAATCCGCGAACTGCATCTCCGCGATCGGGCGCATTCCATACATCGCCGCACCGATCCCGACACCTGCAATCGCTGATTCCGCAAGCGGTGCATCGATGACCCTGTCTTCCCCGAACTTCTCGTATAACCCCTGCGTAGCCTTGAATACTCCGCCTTTTTTACCAACGTCTTCACCGAGGACAAAAACTCTCGGATCTCTTTCCATCTCTTCTTTGATTGCCAATGTCACTGCATCTATATAAGAAATTACCGCCATTTTCGTTCCCCCTTACTCTTCAGCATATACGTATTTCAAAGCATGTTCAGGCTCTGCATACGGTGCATTTTCAGCATAATCGGTTGCTTCGTTGACCAGCTTCATGATTCGATCGTTGATTTCCTTTTCACTCTCATCATTCATGAGGCCATTTTCTTTTAGATATGCGCCGAAGGTAATGATCGGGTCCTTCGTCTTTGCCTGTGCAACTTCGTCAGGCGCACGGTAGCTTCTGTCGTCATCATCTGATGAGTGTGGAGTCAGACGGTAGGATACTGCCTCGACAAGTGTTGGTCCTTCTCCGCGGCGTCCGCGGTCAGCAGCTTCTTTCACCACTTTATAAACTTCTAAAGGATCGTTTCCATCAACAGTGACACCTGGCATACCATAACCGATTGCACGGTCTGAAACCTTTTCGGCAGCGACTTGTCTCTCGTAAGGGATGGAAATCGCATATTTATTGTTCTCAACCATGAAAACGACAGGCAGCTTATGGACTCCCGCAAAGTTCGCACCTTCGTGGAAATCGCCCTGGTTGGAAGATCCTTCTCCAAAGGTAACGAAAGTAACCAGATCTTTCTTTTCCATTTTACCTGCAAGGGCGATCCCGACTGCATGAGGAACTTGAGTGGTAACCGGAGAAGATCCTGTTACGATTCTGTTTTTCTTTTGCCCAAAGTGTCCAGGCATCTGGCGGCCCCCAGAGTTTGGGTCTTCCGCTTTGGCAAAACCTGAAAGCATTAAGTCTTTTGCCGTCATGCCAAAAGTTAAGACCACACCCATGTCACGGTAATAAGGAAGCACATAGTCCTTCTCGCGATCAAGCGCAAAGGCAGCTCCTACCTGTGCTGCTTCCTGCCCCTGACAGGAAATCACAAAAGGAATTTTCCCGGCACGGTTCAATAGCCACATCCGCTCATCCAGCCGGCGGGCCAACAGCATTGTTTCATACATTTCCATAACCTTTTCATCACTTAAGCCAAGTGCAGCGTGACGATTTTCTGCCATTTTTATACCTCCCATTTGTTCGTACAAAGCTCTTCTCCTGCGGAAAAGAGTGTCTGTTCATTTAAAAGTTTTAAGAGTGGATTGCTTTTCCATCCACAGCAAGAGCCGCTTCACCGATTGCCTCTGACAATGTCGGGTGAGGATGGATTGTATGGGCAACTTCCCACGGCGTAGCATCCAGTACCTTTGCAAGGCCGGCTTCAGATATCATGTCAGTCACGTGAGGTCCGATCATATGGACTCCAAGGATATCATCCGTTTCCTTGTCAGCAATGATTTTCACAAAACCATCTGACTCTCCATAAACTAGCGCCTTGCCGATTGCTTTGAAGGAGAACTTTCCTGTCTTTACTTCAAAACCTTTTTCTTTTGCTTCATCTTCTGTCATGCCTACACTTGCAGCCTCTGGAGAGCTGTAGATGCATTTAGAGACAAGCGTATAATCGATCGGGTGCGGGTTTCCCCCGGCAATATGTTCGACAGCTACAATCCCTTCATGTGACGCAACGTGTGCAAGCTGAAGGCCGCCAATCACATCCCCTATCGCATAAATATGGGATTCCTTCGTCTGGAAAAACTCGTTTGTCTGGATGAATCCTCTTTCAAGCTGGATTTCTGTATTCTCAAGACCGATTCCTTCAACATTCGCCTGGCGTCCAACTGATACAAGCAGCTTTTCAGCGGCAAATTCTTTTGTTTCGCCCTTGACCTCAGCGCTGATGATCACACCATCGCCCTTTTGCAATGTATCTGAAAGGACTTTTGCACTCGTTACGATTTTCACACCTTTTTTCTTCATCGCACGCTGCATTTCCCTTGAAACTTCCTTGTCTTCAGTTGGGACAATTCGATCAGCATACTCAATGACGGTAACTTCTGTTCCGAAATCAGCAAGCATCGATGCCCACTCAATCCCAATGACGCCTCCACCAACGATGATGATCGACTTTGGAAGATCTTCCATGACAAGTGCTTCATCAGATGTCATGACGTATTGGCCGTCTGCTTCCAGTCCTGGCAGCGTCCTTGGACGTGACCCTGTCGCGACGATCACATTTTTAGGGAGAAGCATTTCATTTTCTTCGCCATTGTTCATCTCTACAGAAATCGTACCCGGCATAGGAGAGAAAATGGAAGGTCCGAGGATTCTTCCCAATCCTTCAAAGACATCGATTTTACCCTGTTTCATCAGGTGCTGTACTCCTTTATGGAGCTGCTCGACAATCTTCTCTTTCCTTTCCTGCACTTTGGTGAAATTCACCGCCACCTCGCCAACCGTAATCCCAAAGCTTTCACTTTTCTTTGCCGTTGCATACACTTCTGCACTTCTTAGCAAAGCCTTGCTCGGGATACAGCCCTTATGCAGGCAAGTTCCGCCCAGTTTTCCTTTTTCGACGATGGCCGTTTTCAAGCCAAGCTGAGAAGCCCTGATTGCTGCGACATATCCGCCTGTTCCGCCTCCGAGAATGACTAAATCATATTCTTGAGCCATTTGAATCCCTCCTCTATATAGATTATTTAGTATGTTAATCCAGTCTAGTTTTTCCCAGGGTATTCCTTCACATCTTCCTCGCCGCGTAAAATCCGCAGCGCTCCCTCTGCCAGGGCCTGCAGTTCATTTTCACCCGGGTGGATGATGACGTCTGCGATCCAGTTGATCCGTTCAGAAATCTCCTGTACAAACTCCTTGCCGTAAGCAAGTCCGCCCGTAAGGACAATCGCATCTATTTTTCCAGACAGGACTGCGCTTGCAGACCCGATTTCTTTCGCTACCTGGTATGCCATCGCTTCATACACAAGCTTTGCTTTCTCATTGCCTTGCTTGATCATCTTTTCGACCTTGACTGCATCATTCGTGCCCAGGTAGCCTACAAGACCTCCCTGGCCGACAAGCTTCTTCATGATCTCATCCCGGAAATAATCGCCTGAGAAGCATAGCTGAACAAGGTCTCCAGCCGGCACTGTGCCTGCTCGTTCAGGACTGAATGGACCATCCCCATGCAGACCATTGTTGACATCGACGACCCTGCCGCGCTTATGGGCTCCTACAGTGATACCGCCGCCAAGATGGGTAATGATAAGGTTAAGTTCTTCATATTTCCGGCCGAGCTCTCTGGCAACCCTGCGCGCAACAGCCTTTTGGTTCAGCGCATGGAAGATGCTCTTTCGTTCAACGAGCGAGAACCCTGATACTCGAGCGATCGGGTCAAGTTCATCGACGACGACCGGGTCTACGATAAAAGAAGGAATGTTTAAGCCTGATGCGATTTCATAAGCGAGGATACCGCCCAGGTTCGAAGCGTGCTGGCCAGAGTAGCCTGCGCGCAAGTCTTCAAGCATCTTATTGTTAACTGCATATGTACCGCCTTCAATCGGCCGTAAAAGACCGCCGCGCCCACAAACAGCACTCAGTTTTGAAATGTTGATGCCTTCGGTATCAAGCGTTTCAAGTATCGTATTCTTCCTGAATTCGTATTGGTCGATGATGGTTTCATAAGAGTTGATGACAGCTGAGTCATGCCGTATTGTTTTTTCGAAAATTGATACTTCGTTGTCAAAAACTCCTATTTTCGTTGATGTAGATCCTGGATTTATGACTAGAATCCGATGTTCTGTTTGTTGCACAGTTAAACCTCCAATTTGCTTACGGACTGCTTTTCCAGTCCGTAATGACAGTAGCATTTAGGAAACAGCAGAGGCGCCGAAGGGTCGATTCAGCGCACTCTGCAAATCATTTTTTAAAGGCTGTTTTTATCTTTTTTCACATCGAAGAATTCATTCAGTCTTTCACACTGATGGAGAAAAGCACAGTCCTTGAAAAGTCCCCGCTTAGCGGCGGCTTAAGATATGGTGGCCGTTTTGCAGGAACTGACTGCGTGAATTGCGCATTCTTTCAATGCGTTCTTCTGCCATACGGTCTGCAGCTTTATATGTTGGGATCCCGTCCCTGTTGGCAATTTGAATAACTTTTTCAATATTGTTATAAATCGTTTCAACCTTCTTCATCGCTCTCTCAGCATTATAGCCATACAGCTCATCCGCTACGTTGATTACTCCGCCTGCGTTGATGACATAATCAGGAGCGTAAACGATGCCCATTTCATGGATGATGTCACCATGCTTGGTATCCTTCAGCTGGTTGTTTGCTGCTCCAGCAATGACCTTTGCTTTAATTTGCGGAATCGTTTCATCATTGATGACAGCGCCTAACGCACATGGAGCATAAATATCACAGTCAACACCATAGATTTCATCTGGATCAACAGCTTTTGCCCCGAATTCCTCAACCGCTCTCTGGACTGCTTCTTTATTGATGTCGGTAACGATCAGCTGTGCACCTTCTTCATGAAGATGGCGGCAAAGATTATATGCGACATTCCCCACACCCTGGACGGCGATCATCTTACCTTCAAGAGAGTCAGTGCCGAACGCTTCCTTCGCAGCCGCCTTCATCCCTCTGTATACGCCGTAAGCAGTTACCGGCGAAGGATTTCCGGATGAACCGAATGCCGGTGAAATACCTGTTACAAAATCTGTTTCTTCATGGATTAAATCCATGTCAGCTACAGTTGTGCCAACATCTTCCGCAGTGATATATCTGCCATTCAAGCCCTGGATGTAACGGCCGAACGCACGGAACATTTCTTCGTTCTTGTCCTTGCGAGGGTCGCCGATGATGACCGTTTTTCCGCCGCCAAGGTTAAGTCCGGCTGCCGCATTCTTATAAGTCATACCTTTAGCCAGACGAAGAGCATCTTCGATCGCTGCTTCTTCTGAAGCGTAAGTCCACATACGGGTTCCGCCCAATGCTGGTCCTAAAGTTGTATCATGGATTGCGATGATTGCTTTCAAACCTGATTGCTTATCCTGGCAAAATACTACCTGCTCATAATCATACTGTTCAAGATACTTGAAGATTTCCATTTCTAGTTCCCCCTCTGGTTTATGTAGGTTATTTTTTAGCAGAGCATAACGCCAGTGCAAGAGAATAAAGCTTGCTTTCGGCTGTATCTGCCCTAGATGTTAACACGATTGGAGCTTTTGCCCCTGATATGACTGCCCCAACCTTTGCATTGGCAAAATAAACTAAAGATTTATAAAGCACGTTCCCAACTTCGATTGCAGGGACTAAAAGGATATCGGCTGACCCGGCAACCTCGCTTTTGATTCCCTTGTGCTCAGCAGCAAGCTGTGAAACTGCATTATCGAGCGCAAGCGGGCCATCCACGATACACCCGGAAATTTGCCCTCTTTGATTCATGACTGTCAGCGCCGCTGCATCCAATGTGGCCTGCATAGCAGGATTGACTACTTCCACTGCTGCAAGAGGCGCCACTTTAGGCATTTTTATACCAATCGAATGTGCAACCTGGACGGCATTTTTGATGATTTGTGCTTTTTGTTCCAGGTCCGGCGCAATATTCATCGCAGCATCGGTAACGATGGTGTAGCGATCATATCCCGGTACTTCAAATACAGCGACATGGGATAAAACTGTTCCCGTCCTGAGGCCATACTCCTTGTTAAGGACAGCTTTCAGGATTGTTGCAGTCGGGATATTCCCCTTCATCACTACCTGTGCTTCATTCGCCGTCACGGCTTTCACTGCCATCTCTGCTGCCGTATTATTATTCGGCGCAGAAAGGATTTTAATCCCTTTGTGATTGGCCAGTTCAGGATGCTGTGAAGCCATGATGCTTTTGATTTCTTCCGCATTTCCATATAGAAGGAAATCTGCGAGGTTTCTTTTAATAGCCTCGGCAACCGCTTCTATTACCTCTGTATCTTCTGCTGCTGCCACAGCAATGGTTTTCCTTCCATTTTGGGATGCCATGCTGATCAGTGAGTCAAGTTTCATGTCTGGAGTCAACCCTTTCCTTCTTTGCGCATCACCCGTTAATAATATATGCAAGAAGCGTGCCAACATAAGAACAGTGAAAACGCTTTACTTTTCCCGAAAAATATTATGCAAAAAACTGCACAGTGTGAAATTTATTGCATGCCATTTAATTCAATCCCATATTTTTCGAGCTTATAATAAAGATTCCTTACAGAGATGCCCAATAACTTAGAAGCAGCCGTTTTATTGCCATTCACGGCAACAAGGGTAGAATTGATCACTTTTGCTTCGTATCTTTCCAGTTGGACTGCGAGTGTCTCTGTATGGATTGCTTTGGCTTTGGCGTCGTCTTCTTCCTTTTCCTTCACCTGGTTATTTTGAAGTTCAGGAAGATGCTCGTCCTGGATGATTGTCTCATTATAATTCAGGAAGATGATTGCCCGGCCAAGCACATTCTCAAGTTCCCTTACATTCCCCGGCCAGTCATACTCGATTAACTTCCTGATGGCATCATCAGATACACCTTCAACATTCCGGCCATAGTCCTGGTTGATTTTCCGGATCAGCCTTTCGCAGAGCAGCGGAATATCATCTTTTCTTCTCCTCAGTGGAGGTATGTGGATCGGCATCCGGTTCAGACGATAATATAAGTCTTCTCTAAAACTGCCCCTGGCTATCGCTTTTTCAAGATTAAGATTGGTTGCCGCTATCACCCTGACATTGATTGGCACCGGTTTCGTACCCCCGACCCGGACAATTTCCTTTTCCTGGAGGACACGCAGTAATTTTGCCTGGGTATTTGCCGGCAATTCACCGATTTCATCAAGGAAGATGCTCCCGTTATTGGCCTCTTCAAAGAAACCGCGCTTTCCTCCTCTTTTCGCACCTGAGAAAGCACCTTCTTCATAACCAAATAATTCACTTTCCAGCAAAGACTCTGAAATAGCCGCACAATTGACCCGGATGAACTTGTTGAACTTGCGGTCGCTGGCATTGTGGATCGCATGGGCAAAGAGCTCTTTCCCGGTACCTGACTCGCCGCGGAGGAGGACAGTGGCCGGTGTTTTCGCTCCAAGTTTTGCCTGTTCAACCGGAATTGTCATTTCTTCTGATTGACCGATAATATCTTCAAATGAATATTTCGCCTCAAGAGTCCGGATGATTTGCCTTGCGCGATTGAGTTCCCTGTTCAGGTTCTTGATTTCTGACATGTCATGGATGACACCGACACTGCCCTTCAGCTTCCCGTCTACGATGATAGGGGCTACATTCACGACTACTTCCTTTTTATTCGGCCCCACCCTCATGGCAGTTCCGCGAACCGGCCTCCTTGTCTTTAGCACCTTCATATGCATGCTTTCGCCCTCGGATATGTCTGCGGTGGCCGGCTGTCCGATCACTTCTTCTTCTTCGAGTCCAGTTATTCTAGTATAGGCAGGGTTAATCATAATACCCCGGCCATCTTCATCAACAACAGAAATCGCTTCATCACTGGAATGAATGATTGCCTGGAGCATCGTTTGGATTTCTTTCAGGTTCGTTATTTCTTCCGCAAGGTTGACCACGTCGGTAATATCCTTGAAGACAGAGAATGCGCCAATCAGCTGGTCATTCTCATCAATGATCGGAATCCTGGTCGTGATGATTTTCGCTCCATTCGGAAGCAATAATTCCTGGTTGGATTCCACTTTCCTCGTATGGAGGATTCTTGGCAGTTTGCTTGTCGGGATGATTTCTGTCACATGCCGGCCCTCAGCAAGCTCTCTTTCGATCCCAATGATTTTTTCTGCACTCTTATTGAATAAAGTTACCGTTCCCTCTGTATTGATGACGACCATGCCATCCCCAGAGGAGTTGAAGATCAAATCATGTTCATATGTAATTTTTCTTAGAGTTTTGATCAACTCTTCCTTTTCTTCCAACAAGGTAGCAAGCAGAAACGCGACACTTCCCGGAATCAGCACCGTATTTTTACTGCGGGCATCTCTTAATTCCCGGAATACTTTATCCTCACCGGTCACTTCGATGATAATGTCCAATTCATCGGACATGTACGCTTGCCAGTCTGTTCCGGTCGGAATCCCAGCCTCCTGTGCAGCCAGTATGCCCGGGGCATTCAGATTGATGTCCACCACAGCGATTACTTCAGCCGTTTGTTTAAAAATGTTCAGGATCGCCGTACCACCCTTGCCTGCACCTACAATCATTATTTTTTGCATAATGTCCACCACATGTCTGGAAAAATATTTCACGGATTGCATTTATAGTCTGCAAAATCTTTCAATTCCATTGTAATTGTTTTTGTATGCGCTGACAAATTTCTTTGTTTTCTAACTTTTCTGGAGATATTTCCGCTGGAACAACATATATTGCGGAAAAACCAGGGGTTGAGTATACTTTTTAAAAGAGGACAAATTACGAGGGGATTCCAAATGATCAGGATCATAGCGTTAATCATCATGGTGATACCAGGCATCATTGCAGCCTTAGGTGTAAAACTGATGCGCGACATGGTATTCGGGATTTTGCAGGCACCTTTTCCATATTTATGGCTTCAGTTCCTTGCCGGACTCATCTTTTTCCTGGCTGGATTGGGATTCATCGCAGGATTCATTCTGCATCGTGACCGAAAAAGAAATAAAGTCCAGGCTATTTTCCGCATACCTGATAGCAATAAAAAGCAAAACAGGCCTTAATTTTTCTCAGGCCTGTTTTTTATTTCGCCTTATTTTGTATGCCTTTGCCGGATCGTCGGTAATGACCCCACTGCAATTAACCCTGAACAGCCTTTCCAGCTCAGCATCCTTATTAACCGTATACGGCCTTACTTCAATCCCGCTTTCAAGCGACGCTTTGATGATTTGGTCCGGCGCCGCTCTCCAGTGAGGATGGAAACCACTGGCCCTGATAGACTGTGCATACACCCACGGCATATACAAACCTTCCGAAAGCAAAGGAGCGATTTCTATCTCAGGTGCCAACATATAGCTACGGACGATGCTGTAATGATTGAAGGATGAAATAATGACTCTGTCAGATAATTGATAATCCCTTACCATTTTTATCACTTTTTCTTCCATGCCTTCATATGGAACAATGGTGTTCTTCAATTCGATATTGCAACTCAGACCTGTTTTCGACAGCCACTCCAGGACTTCGCTGAGCGCAGGAATTTGTTGTTTTTCAGGCAAAGCCTTGAATTTAAAACGCGCATCCAATTTCCTTAAATCCTTATAATTATAATCCATGACCAATCCAGTTCCATCGGTAGTCCGATCGACCTTTTCATCATGAATCACTACCAGCTCACCGTCTTTGGTCATTTGGACATCAAGCTCAAGTCCGTCAGCCCCTGCCTTTTCAGCTTCCTTGAAGGCTATCATGGTATTTTCCGGATATTCAGCCGCAAAGCCGCGATGTGCTAAAATAAGAGTCATAAACCATCACACCCATTCTTTTATTTGGAGGTATTAACAATGAGACCATTACATATTTCTGCCGAGACAGCCATCAAGCTCTCGGAAAAATTAGGAGTGCCAGTTGAACAGATCATGCATATGCCACAGCATATCCTTCTGCAAAAGCTTGCCGAACTTGACAAAGATAAGGAGAACTGACTTTTATAAAAGCGCCTTTAGGGCGTTTTTATTTTAAGCCATCTCCGGTCACAATATATATATCATAATATGCAGACAAGCCATTGACCAACTTTCCCCCTCGAAAAAATAAAAACATCTTACTTAATCCCGAGTTTTATCGAGGTCAAGTAAGATGTCGTTATGATGTATGAAAAAATGGCTAAAACTTTTCTAACTCTTTCAAGAAGCTTTATGCTCCAGGCGCAGTTTATCTGCCACCATCGCAATGAATTCGGAATTTGTAGGCTTCGCCTTTGACATGCTCACGGTATAGCCGAATAAAGAGGAAATGGAATCGATGTTCCCTCTGCTCCAGGCAACCTCGATTGCGTGGCGGATTGCACGTTCCACACGGCTGGCCGTTGTATTGAATTTCTTCGCGATATCCGGATAGAGGACCTTTGTGATTGAGCCAAGGAGTTCAATATCATTGTATACCATCGAAATAGCCTCCCGCAGGTACATATAACCTTTGATATGTGCAGGAACGCCGATTTCATGAATGATGCTTGTAATGCTGGCATCCAGATTTTTAGGCTTTTGTTCGGCATTTCTACCATAATTGATGGAAGATGGCTTTCTTGCCACCGATTTTGCCTTGCCGCTTACCTGGCGGATATGGCCTCCAAGATGCTCCATGTCAAATGGCTTCAGGATGAAGTATGATGCTCCAAGCTCTACTGCTTTCTTCGTCACATCTTCCTGACCGAATGCCGTCAGCATAATGACATTGGGGATGATTCCTTTTTTCATGTCACGAAGCCTTTCAAGCACTGCCAAACCGTCAAGATGTGGCATAATAATATCTAAAAGCAAGACATCAGGATCCGTGTCTTCCAACATCTCTAAACATTCCTGTCCATTATGGGCAACCCCAACGATCTCCATATCATCCTGGGAAGAAATATATTCTTCCAAAAGACCTACTAATTCTCTGTTGTCATCAACAACGCATACTTTTATTTTGTTCACTGCTTGGTTCCTCCTCAGTCCAATTATGATCACAAATATTCTCTTCTCTAAATTCTATTCTAAATGACTAATTCGACAATGCAACAGAAATTCCTTTTATTTTTAATTTTTTCTTAAAAAAGTAATATTTTCTTATATTTGCTTCATTTTCCTTTGTTTTTCGACTAATTTCGATAGTTGACAAAAAAGCAAGAGAGAATTTGTCGAATAATCTTTATTTTTACAAAAGAAAAGGCGGCAATTTGCCGCCGCCGAATTCCTGCTTAACTTGCCTGCTCTCTTGGTTTTTCGTAAATGTCGATTCCGGCTTCATTCAGCATCCATTCGATATGAACGCCGTATCCGCTTGTCGGGTCATTTACGAAAACATGTGTCACCGCACCTACAAGCTTATTGTCCTGGATAATTGGGCTGCCGCTCATTCCCTGGACAATCCCGCCTGTTTTCTCAAGCAACTCAGGATCAGTAACCTTGATCACCATACCTTTCGTCGCAGGAAACTTCTGCGGGATGGTGCTGACAATCTCTATATTAAAAAGATTAACTTCGTCATTGTTCACGACCGTCAGGATTTTCGCCGGCCCTTCTTTTACCTGATGCGACAGGGCAATAGGCAAAGGCTTGTCAAAAACTCCATTCGTGATATCCTTGTTCAATTCACCGAAGATCCCAAAAGGGCTGTTCCTTCGAATATTTCCAATTATTTCACGGTCTGATGAAAAACGCGCCAGTTTTTCACCTGGATTGCCTTTTCCGCCTTTTTCAATGGATGTAACTGTCGACCTGACAATTTGTCCATCTTCAACCACGATGGGCTTTTTTGTGTCCATGTCTGAAATGACATGACCAAGTGCTCCATACTTTTTTGACTGAGGGTGATAAAAGGTCATTGTTCCAATTCCCGCTGCAGAATCGCGTATATACAAGCCAAGTTTATACGTATTCTCATTTATATCCTTTTTAGGCTGCAGTTTGGTTTTGATTTTTTCATTTTCCCGCTTTATAACAACGTCCAATGGCTTTCCATCTGCTCCAGCTTGTTTTACAAACGGACCTACGTCTGCCATCTTTTCAATTTGCTGTCCATTGATTTCTGTAATGATGTCGCCTTTTTTGATCCCAGCCAGTTCTCCTGGTGATACCCTTCCTTCATCTGCCTGAACCTGGTGATGTCCGACCACAAGGACACCTACCGTATTGAGTTTTACCCCTATAGATTGACCGCCTGGCCTAACCTTGAAGTCCTTAAGGACATTCACATCGACCTTTTTTACCGGAAACCCGGCTAACTCAAGGACCATCTCATCCTTGCCATGCCTCCTGGCTTCAATGGAAACCGTTTCTTCTTTCTGGTCAACCGTGATGTTCGAATCATTTAAGGGAGCTGAAACTTGAACTGCATTCGCCTGGAAATCAAGCTTTTGCCCCTCGAATAAGGTTATATCGCCTGGAATAGATAAATATTCATGTACTGGTTTTGCGAATCCTAAAGCAATTAATGAAACAAGGAGAATTCCACCAATAAATTTTCTGAGAAAATCTTTTTTCAATCCATTCACTCTCCTCGCTTCTAGTCCACACACATCAAAAATGGCTACACCTTTAATTTTGCCTCGACTCGCTGCATTTATAACCGGTATAAAAATAAAAAAGCTACCCTTTATGGATAGCTTTTCAAGTAACAGCCTTCATATTCTGTGCCAGCTGCAGCAATTCTTCTGCATGCTGTTTTGTAAGCTCCGTGATTTCCACACCGGAAATCATCCTTCCGATCTCCTTTACCTTTTCCGAAGAGGACAGTGGTGTAACTGATGTTTTGGTCCGTCCACTTTTTATGACCTTCGCGATGTATAAGTGGGTATCCGCCATTGCCGCCACCTGTGGCAAGTGAGAAATACAGAGCACCTGGGAACCAGTCGACACATTGTAGATCTTTTCGGCAATCGACTGTGCGACCCGTCCGCTAACACCTGTATCCACTTCATCAAAAATAATGGAGGTGACACCCTGATGTTTGGAGAAGATGCTTTTAAGTGCCAGCATGATTCTTGACAACTCTCCTCCGGAAGCAACCTTGGACAATGGCTTCAGCGGCTCCCCTGGATTAGTGGAAATGTAAAATTCCACTTTGTCAGCACCATTCTTATGGAAAATGTCCAAATCCGAATCGATCTTTAGTTCAAAGACAGCTTTTTCCATATAAAGCTCTTTTAATTCTTTATGGATCAGCTTCGTCAGTTTCTTGGCCCATTTTTTACGTGTTTCAGTCAGATTATGCGCTTCGATCCGCAAATCCTTTTTAAGCGATGCCAATTCCTTTTCCATCTGCCCGATATGGACTTCCTTGTTTTGCAGCGTCTCGATCTCTTCTTCGATCTTTGAGGCATATTCAAGGATTTCTTCAATCGTTTTACCGTATTTTCGCTTCAGCTGGTTGATTTCATTCAATCTGTCTTCTATTTCCAGCAAACGCTGAGGATCATACTCAAGTGAATCCAGGTCATTCCTGATTGTTCTGGCAGCATCCTCAAGCATATAGAAACTGTTTGCGACAGACTCTGCGACCGCTTTGTATTCTGGATCCAATTCCGCAGCGTTCTGCAGATTATCCATGACCAACCCGATCCAATCAAGCCCTTTCTGATCGCCGTTAAGCGCGTTATAGCTTGTCTGGATGCTTTCGAAAATCCGTTCGAAGTTGGCAAGCTTGCGCCTTTCTTCCAGCAGTTCCTCATCTTCGTTCATCATCAGGTTCGCCGACAGGATTTCATCATGCTGGAACTGAATCAAGTCGAGCCTATGTGCCATTTGCTGCTCATTTTCACTGAGGCTTTTTAGCTTTTTAAGGGTTTGTTCAAAGGATCTGTATACTTGTTGATATTCATGGAGAGCAGGCAGAATTTCCTCTGAGCCAAACTGGTCCAGAAGATTGATATGCCTTGTTTCATCCATCAGTTCCTGATGTTCGTGCTGTCCATGGATATCAATCAATGTTGATCCCACTTCCCGCAGCACAGCAATCGTGACAAGCTTTCCGTTGATTCTGCAAACACTTTTGCCACTGGCTGCAATATCTCTTCTTAAGACAATCATCCCATCCTCGATTTCAATGCCAAATTCGGCAGCTTTCGCCTTACAGGGATGATTATCGCCTTCAATAAAAAACAGTCCTTCAATCTCCGCCTTGTCCTCTCCATGACGGACAAATTCAGCTGAACCTCTCCCGCCCACAAGCAAGTGGATGGCGTCAATAATGATTGATTTACCGGCACCGGTTTCTCCAGTCAGTACAGTCAGGCCTTTATTGAACGATACAGATAAAGCTTCGATAATGGCGAAATTACGTATTGATAATTCATTTAACAAGCAACGTCACCCCATTTACAGCATTTCAAGAAAACGATTTGTGACCTGCTCAGTATCCTCTGGAGTACGGCAAATAATCAAGATCGTATCGTCTCCACAAATCGTGCCTAATATATCATCCCAATCAAGATTGTCGATTAAAGCCCCAATCGCATTTGCGTTGCCAGGCAACGTTTTCATGACTAACAGATGACCTGCCTGATCGATCCGGATAAATGCATCCATCAGTGATCTTTTCAATTTTTGCAATGGGTTGAAGCGCTGGTCCGCTGGCAGGCTGTATTTATATCTCCCATCAATCAAAGGGACCTTAACAAGATGAAGCTCTTTAATATCACGGGAAACTGTGGCCTGAGTTACATTAAAACCCGCAGCCTTCAAGCGGTCGACCAGTTCATCCTGGGTCTCGATATCCTTGCTCGCGATCAACTCACGAATTTTAATATGTCTTTGTCCTTTATTCATTCATATCACCTCTGGATAAATCCGAAACATTTATATACTCATATGTTAGCCGATTTCTGCAGAATGTACAATCTTTCGTGGTTTTTCGGCAAAAGATCGCGGCGTAATTGACAAAGTGGTGAACACTATTCAAGCGAACAAAAAAAGAACAGACTGATAAAGTCTATTCTTCTTCATTGTTTTGTTTCGATTTCAGTTCGTCATGTGCCTTCGTCACAACGGCTTCAGGCAGGATTTTCAACATTAATTTGCCTTTTTCATCTTCTGGATTATTCCACTTAAGATGGAGGAGGAATTCAATATTGCCGTCTCCGCCGGTGATTGGAGAGAAGCTTAAGTCCATGACATCATATCCTTCTTCGATCGAAAAAGAAATAATCCTGTCCAAAACCTGTTCGTGGACTTTCCTGTCACGGACGATTCCTTTTTTGCCTACTTGTTCCCTTCCTGCCTCAAACTGCGGTTTTACGAGGGCCACAACATCGCCCCCTGGCACCAGCAATGTTTTGAGAACTGGAAGGATGAGCCGGAGTGAAATGAACGAAACATCAATGCTTGCGAAACCCGGCATTCCTTTTACAAGGTCTTCTGGTTTCACATAACGGAAATTCGTTCGCTCCATCACGACGACTCTTTCGTCCTGGCGAAGCTTCCAGGCTAGCTGGTTGTAGCCAACATCAAGCGCATATGACATTTCAGCGCCATTCTGAAGAGCGCAATCAGTAAACCCGCCAGTGGAAGCCCCGATATCAAGAAGTTTTTTCCCTTTGACATCAAGGTCAAAAACCTTTAGAGCCTTTTCAAGCTTCAATCCGCCGCGACTTACGTAAGGAAGCAGATTTCCCTTTACCGTCAACGGGATATCCATGTTCACTTTTTCACCCGGCTTATCAAGCCTGTTTTCGTTTGAATAGACAAGTCCTGCCATGATGGTCCGCTTAGCTTTCTCCCGTGTTTCGGCAAGACCGCGTTCGACCAGCAGAACATCTACACGTTCTTTTTTTATTTTCATTGATTACGCCCTTTTTTGTTTCTGTCTTGCAAGCTTTTGCATTCTGAGCACAACATCTTCTGTTGTCATGCCAATTTCCTGGAGCAGCTTGTCGACACTGCCATGCTCGATGAACTTGTCCGGAATCCCCAGCCTGTCGATTTCAACATGCTGATAGCCAAGATCATGTGCCGTTTCAAGCACAAAGCTTCCGAAACCGCCCTGCAGGACAGCTTCCTCGATCGTCAGGATCGGCATATTTTCTTTCAAGATCCCTGTAAGCATCTTTTCATCAAGAGGCTTGATAAAACGGGCATTGACAACTTTGACAGATACACCTTGCTTTTCCAGGATTTCCGCAGCTTCCATAGCCATCGGGATTGTCGTCCCGAATGTGAGGATCGCCGCATCTTCTCCCTCTCGCAGCACTTCCCAGCTGCCGATCGGGATTTGCTTCAGTTCTTCATCCATTGGGACACCGAGGCCATTGCCTCGAGGGTATCGCATTGCAATCGGTCCATCATCATACTTGATTGCTGTATTAACCATATGCTGTCCTTCATTTTCATCTTTCGGCATCATCAAGACCATATTCGGCAGATGACGCAGGAATGCAATATCGAATACACCCTGATGCGTTTCACCATCTGCTCCAACGAGACCGGCACGGTCAATGCCGATGAACACATTCAGGTTCTGGCGGCATATATCATGGACTACCTGGTCATAGGCTCGCTGCAGGAAGGTTGAATAGATCGCAAGGAATGGCTTCATATTTTGAGTCGCCAGGCCAGCAGCAAAAGTCGTTGCATGCTGTTCGGCAATTCCGACGTCAATCATCCTGTCAGGGAATTCGCTTGCGAAGCCTTCAAGTTTTGAACCAACAGGCATGGCTGGTGTTACAGCCACGATCCGCTCATCTGTCCGTGCAATTTTCCTCACAGTCTCACTGACAAGCTTACTCCAAGCAGGCGGTGCGGATTCAGGTTTTACGAAAGCACCAGTTTCCATTTTATAAGGACCGGTTCCATGCCAGGTACCGATTTTATCATTTTCAGCCGGATTGTATCCTTTGCCTTTTTTCGTTATGACATGAAGCAGTACTGGTCCTTCTTGCTTTTTAGCGTACGCAAGATTTTCGAAAAGAGCGTCATAATCATGGCCATCGACTGGGCCAAGATAAGTGAAACCCAGCTCTTCGAAAAAGATGCCTGAAACGAACAGATATTTCAAACTGTCCTTGATCCGCTCGGCAGTGGCCGCCAGCTGGCCGCCAATGGCAGGGACCTTCTTCAGCAGGTATTCAAGCTCATCTTTTACCCAGTGGTATTTACCAGCTGTCCTTAAGCGTCCCAGGACATTATGCAATGCTCCCACATTCGGCGCAATGGACATTTCATTATCATTCAGGATCACGATCAGCTTCTTTTTTTCATGTCCTATATGGTTCAACGCTTCTAACGCCATCCCCCCTGTAAGGGCACCATCACCGATGATCGGAACGATATGGGAATTCTCCCCCTTCAAATCACGGGCAATTGCCATCCCCATAGCCGCTGATAATGATGTTGAGCTATGGCCAGTTTCCCAGACATCATGCTCGCTTTCCACCATTTTCGGGAAACCGCAGAGTCCTTTATACTGACGCAAAGTATCGAATTGACAGGCTCTCCCCGTCAGGATTTTATGGACATATGACTGATGTCCAACATCCCAGAGGAATTTATCCTTTGGGCTGTCAAAGCATTTATGAAGCGCAATCGTTAATTCGACCACTCCCAGGTTTGGTCCAATATGACCGCCGGTGACCGATAACTTTTCTATCAAAAACTGCCGAATCTCCCTGCTTAACTCTTCCAATTCCTTTTTCGAAAGATTTTTCAAGAAGGAAGGGTCTTTTATCGATAAAAGATCCATTCGGACCACTCACTTTCATTTCTGACTTATAACTCCGCCATTTTTATTCCAGGCTGTTTTCGTATGATTGATAATCGCATTTCCGAGGATTGAATTTTCAGATCCAAGGAGAAACGCAACAATAATTTACAAAAATAGCCTTATTCTAAAAAAGTTGTTAGTAATAACATATATTAAATAAAGAACGGTTTTCAAGCTATACATTGAAATTATGGCATCTATTTTCATAAGATGTGTTATTTATGTATAAAAAAAGCTGCCAACACCATGGTGCTAACAGCTTATTATAGCACACGAACGAAGTGCACTTCAATGAAACACAGGTTTCTAATGGTTCCTCAATCCAATCAAATCAGTGATTTTTGTAAGGATATCCACTTGAAGTCCGGTTGATGCCAGGGCATTCTTAGCACTGCTCAGGTGATCCTGAAGGGCTTGCTTGGCTCCATCCAGTCCAAGCAAGGCTGGGTAGGTGCTTTTTTCATTGGCTGTATCGCTTCCGACTGGCTTGCCGATCATTTCCTCTGTGCCTTCAAGGTCCAGGATATCGTCACGAATCTGGAAAGCAAGTCCAAGATGATAAGCAAACCTTACGAGTATTTCTTTTTGAACAGCAGTTGCCCCGGCAATCTCCGCTCCAGCGATGATACTGTATTCAAGCAATTTTCCTGTTTTATGGATATGGATATATTCCAACTGTTCGAGCGTCAGTTCCCTATGCTCACCTTCCATATCCGCCACTTGGCCTCCAACCATACCTGCAGCTCCTGCGGCAGTTGACAACCGACTTACCAGTGACATCTTGACCTTGTCGGACGCTGACTCCTCTGGCATTTCCGCGATCATATTGAAGCTCAGTGTCAATAATGCATCTCCCGCAAGAATTGCCGTGGCTTCCCCGAATACCTTATGGTTCGTCGGCTTTCCCCTTCTTAAATCATCATCATCCATGCTTGGCAGGTCATCATGGATCAAAGAGTATGTATGGACCATTTCAATCGCGGCAGCTGCTTCAAGTCCATGGATCGGATCTTTTCCGAAGGCGTCAATCACCGCAAACACCAGGAGCGGACGGATTCTCTTCCCTCCTGCTTCCAATGAATAGAGCATGGCCTTAGCAAGGTTTTCCGGAGTCTCCAGGGAACCAACTGCATCCCTGAGACGCTCCTCGAGAAGAGCCTTATATTTCTTTGTAAAAGATTCCAGTGAAACAGGATGCAATACTATTCCTCCTCATTTATGGAGAAGCTTTCAGTCCGTCCATCTTCAGTTATGATCTGGGCTAATTGTTCTTCCACATTCTTTAGCTTATCATGGCAAAGCTTGGATAATTCCATTCCTTCTTTATAAAACGAGATGGCTTCCTCCAATGGCACATCGCCCTCTTCCAATTTTTCAACGATGCTTTCCAATTGATTCATCGCCTGTTCAAAGTTCAGCTTTTTTTCTTCAGCCATTGTTTTCACTCTCCTCAATATGTGTGACGACGCATTTAATGCTTCCGTCAGAAAGCTTTACGTATATTTTCCGCTCAGGCTTTACCTGGTTGATTGTCTTGATTAAATTGCCATCATCTGTGTAGGCCAGACTATAACCGCGGTCCATGATTTTCAGCGGGCTCAATGCTTCAAGAGTCGAGAGGATCCCGTTGAACTCTTTTCTCTTTTCTGACACAACAGCTGTCATGGCGCGGTTTAATGCCCGGGTTGTTCTAATATGTCTCTCGGCAGAGATTTTCCTTAGTTCCTCTGGATGGCTCCGTTCCAGTCTTCGCTTCAGCTGGACAAGCGCATCGTGTTTAGTGGAATACAGCTTCCCAGCTCCGCGGGTCAACGATTCAGTCAGCTTGTCCACTTGTTCAAGCTTTTGCTCATACAATTTCCTTGGATAGCGGAACGCGTAAGACCTAATCAGCCGCTGATAGCGCTCCTGCTGGAAAAACACCTTTTCCCTCATTGCCCTCATCAATCTGGTTTCCCTATTCATGACTCTCTCGATCAATTCCTGGATATGAGGGACAGCCAGTTCAGCCGCACCGGTTGGCGTTGGTGCTCTCATGTCTGCTACGAAATCAGCAATAGTGAAATCTGTCTCGTGGCCGACTGCCGAAATGATTGGTATTTTCGATGCAAAAATCGCCCTTGCGACGGTTTCTTCATTGAAGTTCCATAATTCTTCGATCGATCCGCCTCCGCGTCCGATGATCAGAACATCAAGCTCTTCCCGCTCGTTCGCCTTCTCGATCGCCTTCACGATGGAAGGGGCACCCTGCTCTCCCTGAACGAGGGCAGGAAAAATCAGCACCTTTGTGATTGGATATCTCCTTTTGATCGTCGTCAATATATCACGGATGGCTGCTCCTGTAGGGGATGTGACAATCCCGACCGCTTTGGGGTATTTGGGAATTGGCTGCTTGTATTCAGGTGAAAAGAGACCTTCCTGCTCAAGCTTTTTTTTCAGCTGCTCATAGGCCACAAATAAATCGCCGACTCCATCGGTCTTCATTTCTTTTATGTAAACCTGATACTGGCCACTGCCTTCATAAACGGAAATATCTCCTCTGACCAGCACCTTCATTCCATTCTCAGGCCTGAACTTCATGTTCCGGGCCGATCCGGCAAACATGACTGCAAGGATTCGAGCTTTCTCATCCTTGAGTGTAAAATACATATGACCGCTGGAATGCCTTTTGAAGTTGGAAATTTCACCTTTGATATATACACCCTGCAAATGGGGATCAGCATCGAATTTTCGTTTTATGTATTTGGTTAACGCATGGACGGTAAGATAACGCTGTTGCTCCATTGGAAAACTCCTTTGGCGGAACATCTGAATATTCCCTTAGAGATTCGTACAGTCTTTCATACAGGCGGATAATAGAGCCTTCATAAAAAACTGCCCATATCCATTATAAGTTTAGAATCCCGATTCGTCACTTAACACAAGTGGATTTTCAGTTTCTAACCATAACGGATATGGACAGGATCACACCTTATCGATTTGAGTTTTGAAGCCTGTTCATATGATTTTTTGCCGACTTCAAAGTATTGTACATCAGCATAGCAATCGTCATTGGTCCGACTCCGCCCGGCACCGGGGTGATATAGCCGGCCTTTTCTTTTACTTCAGCAAAAGCGACATCCCCACAAAGCTTGCCTTCGTCGTCCCGGTTCATGCCAACATCGATGACAACGGCTCCAGGCTTGATATGGTCCGCTGTAATCAATCCGGCTTTACCCACTGCAGCTACAATGACATCTCCCTGCTTTGTGTGTTCTTTCAAATCTTTCGTCCTGGAATGACAATATGTAACGGTAGCATTCTCATTTAAAAACAGTTGTCCTGCTGGCTTTCCGACAATATTGCTTCTGCCTACCACGACTACATGCTTGCCGGATAGGTCGATTCCGATTTCCTCCATCATCACCATCACACCATAAGGAGTACATGGCAAAAAAGAATCCTGTCCGGTCATCATTCGCCCGATATTGATTGGATGGAAGCCATCGACATCTTTATCCGGGGAAATGGCTTCGATCAGTTTCTTTTCACTGATATGATCTGGAAGAGGCAGCTGTACCAGAATGCCGTGGATGGCTTCATCATTATTCAATTCCCCGATTTTGGCCAATAGCTCCTGTTCGGATATCGTAACGGGATATTCAATCAGGACATTATGCATTCCCAGTTCCTTTGCCGTTTTTTGCTTGCTGGTGACATAGGTTCTCGATGCCTGGTTATCTCCGACAAGAATGACAGCCAGCCCAGGAGTGACACCCTGTTTTTTCAATTCCTGGACGTGATCTGCGATTTCGAGTCTTTTCTTTTTTGCAATTTCTTTTCCATCAATAATTTTAGCAGCCATACTATCTCCCCCTATGTAATCAGGGAAAGGCCAACCTGCATGCTTCAATGGTGTCAGGAAATGCTTTGCTTCACTTTTGACAGAACACCATTAATGAACCGGCTTGATTGGTCATCCCCATATAATTTAGCAATTTCAATCGCTTCATCAAGAACGACATTCATAGGTACCTCTTCATTGCAGTATTTCAATTCATACACGGCCAGACGCAGCAGATTACGGTCAACAGCTGCCAGGCGGTCAAGGGACCACTTTTCCAGGTATACCTTAATCTCCTCATCAATCTCCTGCTGATGCTCGACAGTACCGTAAACAAGCTTGTTCAGATAGTCATCCCCAGCTTCTTCTTCAAGCACATGCTCAATCGCATCCGCTGCTTCCACCTTGCTTATATCAATCTGGAATAAGGCTTGCAATGCCTTTTCTCTCGCTGTTCTTCTTTTCATGGAATTCTTTAGCTCCTTTTATCGCTTGTCTGATTCTAACAAAATAATAGCATATCACATCTGATAAAGCATGGTTTCCTATTATTTTTCACTTTTTAGAAAAAAGTTAATCAAAACAAACGGAAATATCTGGTTGAAGCAAAGAATTAGTGGATATTATTAACCATTCCAGTGCCTGGGTTGGTTACAGGGTTTACATCGGGCTGCTTTGGACAGCTTTTAATGCTGAACCCAGAATCCTGTCCGAACTCGGGCCTACTTCGGACAGCTTTTACAGGAAAACCCGCAATCCTGTCCGAACACGTGGCTNCTTCGGANAGNTTTTNCTAAAAATNACGNAANCCTGTCTGAACNNAGGNCTACTTCGGACAGCTTTTACTAAAAATCACGCAAACCTGTCTGAACCCAGGCCTACTTCGGACAGCTTTTACCGGAAAACTCGTCATCCTGTCCGAACTCAGGCCTGCTTCGGACAGCTTTAACTCAGAATGGCTCGGCTGTCCTCAAACTATAAAAAAAACCAAAGGCATGTATATTTATGCCTTTGGTTCGGTGATTAAACTTCTTGTTCGATTTCAGGTTCTACTTTTTGGTTTTCGAACTGAATGCCGACTACATGGATATTGACTTCTGTTGCATCAAGTGCGGTCATGTTCAATAATGCCTGGCGGATGTTGTCCTGGATTTTCTGTGCAACCACAGGAATCGATACGCCAAACTTCATGACACAATATACGTCAACCTTGATTCCGTCTTCTACAAGCTCGACCTTTACGCCTTTGCCGTGGTTTTTCTTTCCAAGTCTTTCGACTACACCAGCTGCGAAGCTGCCGCGCATCTGCATGACACCTTCTACTTCTGATGCAGCGATGCTCGCAATGACTTCGATTACTTCAGGTGCAATTTCCACTTTTCCCAAGCCGTTTTCGTCATGACTCATTTCAAGCAAATGTTGCTGTTCACTCATGGCTAGACCCTCCTATTATTCTTCTGACATCACATCATACATTTCCAGGAATTTCGTATTGAACTGCCCTTCCACGAATTTTTCATGGTTCAGCAGCTTAAGGTGGAACGGGATCGTTGTGTGGATTCCTTCTACCACAAACTCACCTAGCGCTCTCTTCATGCGGTCAATCGCTTCTTCCCTGCTGCTTCCATAAGTAATGACCTTCGCAATCATTGAATCATAGTAAGGCGGGATTGTATATCCAGGATATGCCGCTGAATCTATTCTAACACCAAAACCGCCTGGAGGGAGATACATTTTGATTTTGCCTGCTGATGGCATGAAATTTTTCGCTGGATTTTCCGCGTTGATGCGGCATTCGATCGCCCATCCATTGAATTCAACATCTTCCTGTTTAAGCTGCAGCCTTTCACCGGAAGCAATTTTGATTTGTTCCTTGATCAAATCGACGCCTGTCACCATTTCAGTAACAGGATGTTCAACCTGGATACGGGTATTCATTTCCATGAAATAAAATTTACGATTGCGGTAGTCATATATAAATTCTACCGTGCCCGCTCCGGTATAATCAACTGCTTTTGCAGCCTTGACCGCTGCTTCGCCCATTTCTGCCCTGATTTCTCCGTCAAGCGCCGGGGAAGGTGTTTCCTCAAGCAGTTTTTGCAGGCGCCTCTGGATCGAGCAATCACGCTCTCCCAGGTGGATGGTATGGCCGTAGCTGTCAGCAAGCACCTGGATCTCGACATGGCGGAAGTCCTCTATATATTTTTCAATATAAACTCCAGGATTGCCGAACGCTGTCATCGCTTCCTGCTGGGTGATGTTGATCCCTTTAATCAGCTCCTGCTCGGTCCGGGCAACACGGATCCCTTTACCGCCTCCGCCAGCCGTCGCCTTGATGATGACCGGGTAACCGATGTCATTCGCCAGTCTGACTGCATCCTCCGTGCTTTCGACGATCCCCTGTGAACCCGGCACGATCGGCACATTCGCCTCCTTCATCGTTTCCCTGGCAACATCCTTAGTCCCCATCTTCTGGATCGATTCAGGAGAAGGACCGATGAAAGTGATATTGCACTCCCTGCATAGCTCAGCAAAATCGGCATTCTCTGAAAGGAAACCGTATCCCGGATGAATGCCATCGCATCCAGTTAACTTGGCAACGCTGATAATATTCGTGAAATTCAAATAGCTGTCCTTTGAAGCCTTCGGTCCGATGCAATATGCCTCATCAGCAAGCTGGACATGAAGTGATTCCTTGTCTGCCTCTGAATAAACAGCTACGGATTCAACTCCCAATTCCCTGCAGGCACGGATGACCCGGACTGCTATTTCTCCTCTGTTGGCTATCAGTACTTTTTTTATCATCAATATCGCTCCTTATTCGGGCTTAACCAGGAATAAAGGCTGGCCGTATTCTACAAGCTGTCCATCTTTAACTAGAATTTCGACGATTTCCCCATTCACTTCGGCTTCGATTTCGTTGAAAAGTTTCATGGCTTCGACAATACACACGACTGAATCCTTGCTTACTTTGGATCCCGCTTTCACATATGCATCTGCTTCTGGTGAAGAAGATGCATAAAAAGTCCCCACCATTGGTGAAACAATTTTATGTAAATCCGAAGTATCCTGGGCTTCTTCCTGCTTCACTTCCTGGACTGCTGCCGCTTCGACTTTAGGCTCAAGACGCGGTGCTTCCTGGACTGCCGGCACTGGCTGTGGCGCAGGCGCCGGTGCAGCTTGCTGGACATGTTCAACCACGGATTTCACTTCTCCGTGCTTCTTCATTTTGATTTTTGATCCTTCATATTCGTATGAAAACTCATCAATGCTTGATTGATCCACTAATTTAATTAACTCTCTGATTTCCTGTACTTTTAACATTTTTAGGCACCCCTTGTCCATTTCATAATTAAGACTAGATACTAACACTATACGATAATACCATGTAAAAATTCAATATGTAACACTGTTTCTTGTCCTTACTTCTCTATTTTAATATTTTCTGAAAAAAAAGTGAATTTATACGACAGGAATCCCGAAATTTCTAGCGAATATAACATTAGTTTGTTTTGCGAGGAGACTATATTATATGAAAACAATCGAAGAGATTAAACATGAGGATTTACAAAGGAAAAATTCTTTAACCGTCAAAGCCACTTTTGTATCCGTTATTTTGGCCGCGGCAGTGGATATCGCCATGCAGAAAGAGCTTGCCGTCATCCTGTCGATTATTGTGGGCGGAGGATTGGGTGTGGGGCTGGTCGCCTTGCTCCACTATTCTAAAAAGCTGGCTTACTTCATTCCATATTTATCTGTGTTCATTGTCTCAGGTGTCTTGTACATGATCATGGAAACCAGTGTTTCCCCTGCAGCCTTCTCACTGCTCTACTTTATCCTTGCGGCAGCGGCAATCTACATGGACAGGAAATTGCTGTTTCTTGCGTCCGGGCTGGGCTTCATGCTCATTACGATATTCACGCTGCTACACGGGAACGAACTGCCATTGGAACCGAAGAATTATGTGACCATCTATCTTCTGTACATGTTAGTGACAGTCATGCTTGCTTTTCAATTTTCGATTTCAAAAAAGCTTGCAGAGACTATCGCTTCAGCCCAGCAGGAAACAGAAAGACTGTTGGTGAAAGATTCAGAAACGAAAGAAGTAATCAACTCGAGCACCAGGAGCATCGCAAACCTGATCGATGAAGTAAAATTCAAAAGCCGGGAAAATTACGAGTCTTCCATCGAAATGACCCAATCGGTGACAGAAATATCAGCTGGAATCAACATTCAGTCAGATTCGGTTATGGACATCACCCAATCCCTTGAAAGGACGAACCAGGTGATTGCCAGAACATCGGACCTCGTCGAAAAACTGAATCACGATGCAGTGGCTGCAGCCTCTGTTACCGAGAGAGGCGATGAGTTGATGTCCAACCTGATAGAAGAGCTTACGGATTCTTATGATAATATGAAAAGTGTCAACGTTCATATCCTGTCTCTTTCTTCACTGATCAAAGAAACAGCCAGCTTCGCATCCGACATCCAGGGTATTGCCTCACAAACTAATTTGCTCGCACTGAATGCATCAATTGAAGCTGCCAGGGCGGGAGACAGCGGCAAGGGTTTTGCCGTTGTTGCCGAAGAGGTGCGGAAGTTGGCTGACATAACAAGCAACACAGCAACACAGATCACTGAAAACCTCAAAAGTGTCATGAATGACACCTCGAAGACAAAAACAGGCGTCAACATGACTGCAGAAAAGCTAACGGGTAACCTCGAACTGGCAGCAGAAACGATGGAAGCGTTCAAGAGCATCCATCAGACTTTCAGGGGGTTGAAAAAGGATATTTCCGAGCAGGATGAATTGACAAGATCAATCCTGGATTCCTCGGTGGCAATCGAAAGTTCGATTGCGGGCTTCAGTTCCGTCATCCAGCAGGCGAGTGCAGCATTGGAGGAGATATCCTCTTCAGCAATCTCGCAAACCGAGCATCACGAGCAGCTATTTAAATCCATCGAAGCTGCTCACCAATCATTGGATCAATTAATGAAACTGCAGCAAAATTAAAAGGGAAGGCATGCGCCTTCCCTTTTAATTTACAATTTTATTTTGCTGGATCAAACTGGACCGCTACCGGCTGGAAAGAACCTAACTCTGTACGGACCATCTGGATGATTTCGTTGGCAGCTGATGCTGAGTGTTCTTTGGCTTTTACTGTGATCCTGACATTATCTCCATCCGCACGGACTAATGCATCCTCGTATCCCATGGAAGAAATCAATGTTTCAAGAATTTGTTCTTTTTGTGAGATTGCATCAATTTTATTCATTTTATCGATTGCTTCGCTTCTTTGTTCTGCAGGCAGGTCTGTTGATGCTGCTACTGTCTGCAGCTCTTCTTTTTGCTTAGTGCGCTGTTCTTCTAGCTTCATGCGAAGCGCTTCAAATTTCTCATCGCTGGCGATTCCTGAGATCACTGTCTTGCCATCCTTCGATTCCGTCGCTGCTGTTTCCTTATCATCTGCCTTCTTCTCTTCAACCCCTGCAAGATTGGACTTCTGCTGCTCTGGCGAAGTGATATAATACACCGAAAGTACAACCACAAGACTCAACATCGTCAATAACCAAACTGTTTGCTTTTTCAATAACATCTATTATTCCCCCTTAGATTTTTTAGGCATGACAGCCACACGATGGTTCGGAACATCCAAGGCCCTTGTGACCGCCTCGATAATCCATTTTTTCACTTGTATATTTTCGGCACCCTTTGCTACCACGAGAACACCCCTGATTTCAGGCTTCTTTGTCTCGAGAACGATGGGCACCTCTTTATCACCATTCCTGATAATGACTAGTTGCTCGTCTTGTGATGCATCCTGGACTTTGCGAGTGCCGCCTTCACGATCGGTTTCATCCGTCGTTTGTGATTGGATGACTGAGTTTTTCTCAAGAACCTTCTTTTCAGTAGCATCCACATTCACAAAAACAGTGACATCACCGACACCGTTGATGCCTTCAAGGATTTCGGTCAACTGGGCTTCATATGCTTCTTCATATTCGGAAATGACATCGTTTCCGGCTGATTTTTTCTGTCCGAATACTGCAGCATCCTCTTCAGTCTCCGCCTGCTGATTAGCAGTAACTGCTGCTGTGTCAGGATTCTTGTCGCCGATGATATTGCCGATCAGCATGATGGCTGCGCCGAATAGGACGACAATTATTAAGTATTGGTATTTGCCGGATTTCTTTTCCGGCGGCCCGTCCTTGCTGCCCAGTTGTTTCCTGAGCCAGCTCAGGGGCCCTTTCTCATTGTCCATGCTCGTCACTCCCCCCTTCTATCATGATTTGAATTGATTTTTCAGGAACATTCCATTTTTCTGACAGAAGAGAAGATATTTGATCTGTATTCTGAGAGGTTTGTTTTGATGGAAGGGGCGCATTCGTATCAATTACTACTTCTCTTACTACTGCCACAGTCTCTCCCTCATCCTCTGCTTTTTTCAGATGGACGATGACATACTCCAGGTTCTCCGGGAAAGACCGCCGATCCTGATCATTTACTTCAAGCTCGATATTAGCAATCTCCATTCCTTGCTGTTCCATCAACTCCTCCTCTGCGGCTGTTTTCAATTGGACAGCCATTGTTTCTAAAATATATGCATGCTGGGAGGCTTGTATTTCTTTTTTCTTAAATTCTATTGAATTTTTTATCTTTTCATCCTCCTGTCCGCTGAGCTGGCCCATTGAAGCAATCGCAGTTTCAAAGTCAGATGTGAATAGTTTCATTACCGGAGACAGGATGATGGCAATCAAAATCAATCCCGTCACAATTTTGGTGTATTTCTGGAAACTCGAATTAGGCAGCAGCATATCCAGTACGGTCGCCAGGAGAATGAAGATGATGATATTCGTGACCCACTCTTTTATAAAATCCATTTTCTCCTCCTCCTTACCTCACCATCATCGTTAAATTCCCTGCGGCAATTATGACTGTGATCGTCAGGAAGAACATCAAGGAAACGATGCCGAGTGCCGCAAATACATAGATGATGCTTTTACTGATAATATCGAGACAGGTTATTACAGGGCCGCCACCAAGCGGCTGGAGAATCGCTGCCGCAAATTTATAGATAAAGGCAACCATGAGGATCTTGACTGCCGGGAAGGCTGCGATGATAAGCAGTATGGCAACACCTGCTATCCCGACTGTATTTTTCAGAAGCATGGAAGCACTGATGACCGTATCGGTCGCATCTGTGAAAACGCGGCCTATAACGGGGACAAAATTCCCTGTAATGAATTTTGCTGTTTTGACAGTGACTCCATCCGTAATCGCAGAAGAGGCTCCTTGAACGGAAATGACGCCAAGGAATACTGTCAGCAGGATGCCAAGCAGTCCGACGCTCCAGTTGCGGAGCATGCTGGCCAGCTGTGTGACCTTGTATTGATCAGACAGGATGCTGACGATGCTCAAAAGCGTTGATAGGAATAACAATGGCAGAACCACGTATTGGATGAACATCCCGCTCGTGTTCATCATGAACAGAATGACAGGATGGAAAAAAGCTGCAGAGATCAATCCTCCCGATGTGGCCATCAATGCCAGCAGAAGCGGGATCAGCGCAAGGATGAATTGGATCATTGTCCCGATCGCGTCATTCGTGTAATCGACGACTACATGGAAACTGTTGAGCGCGATGATGATCAGCACCATGAACACAATGGAATAGGCAACCTTGCTGATGGTGCTTTTTTCAAAGGAATTTTGCAGGGCTTGAAGAAACATGCTGAAAACAGTCAGCAGAATCAAGGATCCCAGCAATTTTCCATTTACAATGAATTCATGAAATGCGAAATTCAAAATCCCCTTGAACCATTCTTTCAAAGAGAATTTCTTCTCACCGCTGATAAAATCATATAAACTGCCTTTCTGGCTTTCTGGAAGGTAGCCATCATATTTATTGATGATATCTTCCCAGAATCCCTTAAGCTCATCGATATTCAAATCTTCAAGCTGGGCACTGGCGATTTTATCCGGATTGATCAAGGAGTTTGTTTCCGGTTCATCACCCGCAGCTTGTACACCTGGGATGAAAAAAAATAGCTGGATCAATAGAATGCCAAGTATGAACTGCAGACGCTGCTTCAACTTCTTTCACCTCTTTAGGGCGGGCCTTGAGTCAGCCCGGAATCAAGCGAATGATTGTTTCAATCATTACCGTTAGAATCGGAATGGCCATGGCCAGAATTAGGATTTTGCCGCCCAGTTCGATTTTTGAGGCGATTGCACCCTGACCAGCATCCTTAGTGATTTGGGCCGCGAATTCGGCAATATAGGCGATGCCGATGATTTTCAGGATTGTTTCCACATAAACAACATTCACCCGCGCATTGGCCGCCAGCTTCTGGATCATCGAAATGATCTGATAGATTTGATCGACGAGGAAAAGGAAAATGGCTGAACCCGTAAACACAATCAGTAAAAAGGCAAAATTAGGTTTCTGCTCTTTGACAATCAGTGCCAGAAATGTTGCGATCAGTGCTACACCTGTTATTTGAAGGATTTCAATCGCAAAGCCCTCCCTTACCCTTGAAATAGGAAAACCGATTTGATTTTTTGAAATAGATCATCAACAATCGATGCAACCATGAAAAGAATATAGATGAAACCAAACAGCGTTACCCACTGCGCGTATTCCTTCTTCCCCACCTGATCGAGAATCGTGTGCAAAAACGCGACAACAATGCCTACACCTGCTATTTTAAAAATGATATCCACTTCAAGACCCATCTTGTCCTCCTCCTAAACGCTACATCAGTAAGATGATTAATAGTAAACCGGATAAAAAGCCGATGCTCTTCACCATTTTTTCGTATTTCATCTGTTTCTCGCAGGCATCTGCTTCTTCTCTTTCAAGATGGGAGATCGTCAGGAGAATTTGTTTTTGCTGAGAATGCCTGTCATGCCTGCCAAGCGTTTCTCCAAATTGCTTCATGATTTCAAACTCCCCCTGTTTGAAGGCTGTCAGTTTCCAGACTTCTTTCAGGCTCTCTTCCCATGCGGATTTCACCGTTGTTTCTGATTCAGTCAGTTTTTTAGAAAATGTCTCGAAAAACCATGATAGTGGCCTCGCCATTTGCTCCGACAGCTTCCTCGAGGCTTCATGGAGAGGTGTATGCCCGTACATGATTTCCGCTTCCAGTGACTGCAATGCCGACTTCAAAAGCCGAAGCTGCCTGGGCCGTTCACTAAGATGCCTTGATGCCTCAAAACCTGTCCATGTCGTCGCCAGGATAATCAATATTGCTCCGATTATTTTTATCATTTATGTCACTCTCACTTTTTGGCGAATCTCTTTTCCGCTTCCTTCTCGAATCGAAGTGATTGTCCCCGGTCCTGAAATTCTTCCAAGTTCCACAAATCGATCAAAAATACCCATTTCTAAGATTGGTTTCAAGGTTGGCCTTTTTTGGATATCCTCCAGGGAATCCCCATGCGTAGTCATGATCAGCTTGATTCCTGCATTGACAGCTTCAAGGATTGCCTCGGCGTCCTCTTTCCGGCCTATTTCATCAACGACGAGGATGTCGGGACTCATGGAACGGATCATCATCATCATGCCTTCAGCTTTCGGACACGAGTCCAGTATGTCGACTCTTGGTCCAAAAGTTAGCTGCGGCACACCCTTTACACATCCAGCAATTTCCGATCGTTCATCGACAATTCCCGCTTTCAGAGGCGGGACTCCTTTCGCAGGGACACCACTTGAAATCATCCTGGCTATATCCCTTAGCAATGTTGTTTTCCCCGTCTGCGGCGGCCCGATGATCATCGTGTGCTTCCAGCCGTTTTGGTATAAATATGGCATCAGCGGCTCGGCAATGCCGATTTTCTCCCTTGCAATCCTGAAATTGAAAGAAGAGATATCCCTGATTGCTTTGACAGAACCATTTTCAAGGATGACCTTCCCGGCAAGCCCGACACGATGGCCGCCGGCAATTGTAATATAACCGCGCTTCAATTCCTCCTCCAGTGTATACATAGAAAAATGCCCTAGCTTATTCAACAGCTGGACAGCATCCTCTGGTGGAATGATATACGGCAGGAAAGTCGGTTTTCCTCTCACCGTTATTTCAAGCGGCCGGTTAATCCGGATCCGCACCTCTTCCATTCCATCTTTGTCATTAGGAGGCACTGCATCCAGCAATTCAGCAATCCGTTTCGGCAAAAAAGATAAGATATCATCCATCATTGATCCTCCTGACATTCGCTTACTTAATATGTATGCCTGCTTGGCCACTTTATGACCTGCAGATTCATCAGGAAAATCAACCTTCCTAAATGGAAAAAGAAAAAATAAATTCAGTTTTCAATGAAAAGACTAGTACTGAAAGGAGTTGATAATCATGAATGAAGATCACCAGAAGTTCCAGAAAGCCCAGAAAGCGGACCGCGCTGTATACCTTGGCGGAGGAAGGAGTCCAAAGGAATCGCCCAAGACAGATCCCAAATATAACAATAAGGACGATAGGGACAAAGCACCTGGGGCCGGCGAATAATTGCATTCACAGCAAGGTCCTTACCCGTTATTTGTTTTTCTTTTCTTACATAGATATGGATAAGAGAAAACAAATATGGAGGGATGATGGATGGTTAATGGAAAATATGGCACCACCCCTGTCCACAATGCTGGCAACAATAAAAAAATCACCGTAAGCGGTGAAGGTATAGTCTATGCAGCACCAAACAGGGCAACAGCTTCATTGGGGGTTCGGACGGAAAATCCAAACCTCCAGGCCGCCCAGGCAGAGAATGCCCAAAAATCCAATTTGATGTTAAGGTCGATACAAAACCTGGGCATTGCAAAGGATGATATAAAAACAGCGGATTTCCGGATCGACCCCATCTATACCTATGAGGAGGGCAAGCAGATATTTCAGGGATACCGTGTCACACATCTGTATACCGTCACCATCAGGAACCTTGCCCAGGCTGGAACGGTCATTGATACAGCCGTTGCCAATGGTGCGAATGAGGTAATGAACATCCAATTCTCAGTCGCAGAGCCACAGGCTTTATATAGCCAGGCACTTTCAATGGCAGTGATCGATTCCTACAACAAAGCACAAACAGTCGCTCGGACATTGGGAATCCAGACTTCCATCTCCCCTCTCTCCATTACCGAGGAAACCCAGAAAGGCCCGCCAGGCCCATTCCTGGTTGCTTCAATGGATACGGCAAGCGCAAAAGGAACGCCGATAGAACCAGGCAAACTAGAAATCAAAGCAACCGTGACGGGAACGTATATTACTTGATAAAAAGCGAAGCCAGGCTGTCTGCCTGGCTTCTGCATTGCTTAACACTTGACTGGGGATCACTAAAATCAGGAAAAGTCTGTCACAATTTGTCTATTTCCAATTTTTGATTTTTAAGTTAAAATACCTCTATAAGTATATCTAGGAGGTTCATCATGAAGAAATTAATCGCAGCATTCCTGTTCGTCTTGTTCATCACCGGCTGTTCAGGAGATTCTTATACGGATGTTTCAGTCGATAAAGCGAAAGAATTGATTGATAGCGGAGAGGTTCAGGTCCTGGATGTCCGTACACCTGATGAGTTCGCTGCTGGCCATATCCCAGGCGCAAAGTTAATTCCGCTGCAAGTCATCGAAAGCATGCTGTCAGAGCTTGACAAAGATGAAAAGTATCTGGTCGTATGCCGCAGCGGCAACCGCTCAACTGAGGCTAGCGGCATTTTGGCGGATAAAGGATTTAAGAATATCTACAATATGACCGGCGGATTGAATGAGTGGAAGTTTGATCTTGAACAATAATCCAAAAAGCATCTCGTTAAATTAACGAGATGCTTTTATTATTCTCCGGAAAGAACAAAAAGCGCAAGCGCCTTGTTCAGCCCCGACAAGCGTTGGAGGGCCTGCCAGTGAAGTCGTTCTTGACTTCATTGGCAGGACCGAAACGTCTCGAGGAGTTAGGAGCCGCAGCTAGCCAAGCGTCTCGAGGGGCTAGGCGCTGGAGCTGGATTGAGACTCCCGTATGTAGTTATCCAGACAAAAATACTTTTATAATTTCCTAAAAAACGAAAAAAGGAACCTGCTGGCAAAATGCAGCAGATTCCTGAAAAATTATGCACGAGATACATAAGATGAATCTGTTGTGTTGATGATGAGTCTGTCACCCTGGTTGATGAAGAATGGAACCTGTACTGTAAGGCCGGTTTCCAATGTCGCAGACTTGGTACCGCCAGAAGAAGTGTCACCTTTGATACCAGGTTCTGTTTCTGTCACTTCGAGTTCAACAGAGTTCGGAAGCTCGACACCAAGAGTTTCGTGCCCGAATTGCATGATATGGACTTCCATGTTTTCCTTAAGGAATTTCAACTCATATTCAATAGAAGCGCCTGGCAATTCTATTTGCTCGTAAGACTCATTGTCCATGAATACGTGCTGGTCGCCGCTTGCATACAGGTACTGCATTTTGCGGTTCTCGATTTGTGCTTTCGCTACTTTCTCACCTGCGCGGAAAGTCTTTTCCTGGATTGCTCCAGTACGAAGGTTACGAAGTTTTGAGCGAACAAACGCTGCGCCTTTCCCTGGCTTTACGTGTTGGAAATCAAGTACACGCCAGATGCCATTGTCCACTTCGATTGTCAAACCTGTGCGGAAATCGTTAACTGAAATCATTATTTGTCCTCCTAATGTGTCCTATAGTATGATGAGTTCTTTCGTAGAATGTGTCAGTGACTCATTATGGTCAAGGGTAATCACCGTATCATCTTCAATCCTTACTCCACCAAGGCCAGCAATGTAAATTCCCGGCTCGACCGTCACCACCATACCTGTTTCAAGGACGGTGTCTGAGCGGAATGAAAGTCCAGGACCCTCATGTACCTCGAGGCCAATTCCATGACCTGTAGAATGGCCAAAATACTCGCCATATCCTTTTTCCGTGATCAAGTTCCTTGTCAAAGCATCCGCTTCCTTGCCTGTCATGCCAGGTTTGATGCCTGCCATACCGCGAAGCTGAGCTTCAAGCACGATATCATAGATTTCCTTCAGCTTATCAGAAGGATTCCCTATTGCTACTGTACGGGTGATATCCGATACATACCCATTATAATATGCCCCATAATCCAGGGTAACAAAGTCACCTGTTTCAATCACCTTGTCACTTGCTACTCCGTGCGGAAGAGCCGAACGATAGCCAGAAGCTACAATGATATCGAATGATGATGAAGTCGCCCCTTGCTTTCTCATAAAGAATTCAAGTTCATTCGATACTTCAAGCTCTGTCTTTCCAGGACGGATAAACTCAAGTATATGTGTAAACGCAGCATCTGCGATGGCTGCTGCTTCCTTTAATATCTTAATCTCTGAATCAGTCTTAATCAAGCGTAACTTTTCAATTTCACCTGATACCGGCACTAATTCTGCTTCCACGCCTTTATCAAAGGTTTTGTATGCTGAGTATGTAACATGATTTTCTTCAAATCCAAGCTTCTTGATCCCCAGCTTTTTAGCCTGCTCGGCCACCTCATCCTGGATCAATCCTTTGTGCAGGACGACTTCATATCCTTCACATTGCTTCGCCGCCTGCTCTGTATATCTGAAATCGGTGATGAATAAAGCTTTATCGGCACTGATCAGCACCATTCCGGCCGAACCAGTGAAACCCGTCATATACCTGCGATTGTAATCACTAGTAACGAGCATTCCATCAATTCCGAGCCTTTGAAAGCTATCGCGTAATTTTTGAATTTTTTCCATAACCTATTCCTCCTCTTTTCCTTCTTCTCTTTTGAATGCATCAAGCGCCAGTTCATAGCCAAGAAGCCCCAGGCCTGCAATCTGCCCCTTTGATACAGGAGCAACCACCGATTTGTGCCTGAATTCTTCCCTCTTGTATACGTTTGAAATATGTACTTCGATAACCGGACAGGCAATTCCTGCTATCGCATCCCTGATGGCATAGCTATAGTGAGTAAATGCACCAGGATTAAAAATGATACCGTCTATACCAGTGTCCTCTGCCTCATGAAGTTTGTCAATCAGTTCCCCTTCATGGTTGGACTGAAAACAGACAACCTCCATCTGCATCTCAGTACCCAGCTGGATCATCCGTTCTTCCAAATCCTTCAAAGTCCTGACACCGTATATTCCGGGTTCTCTTTTCCCAAGGCGATTCAAGTTCGGTCCATTGAGCATAAGTATTTTTTTCATATTCAGGCTCCCGTAAAAAAAGAATGTTCAATAAGAACATTCTATCATAACTATTTTTGCTAAAACTACTTTCAGCCGCTCAGGAGGTAATCTCCTGCCGATTTTTTTCCTTGTTGCGATTCTCATTTTCCTCATAAGATATGGAATAACCGACAAACACACCATATAGAACATAGAAGCAGAGCGAAGTGACCAAGGTATTCTTAGACAAGTCCCAGAATGGTTTGATGCCGGGGAAAATCGGATTGAGGACATAAAATACAAGAAAAAACAGCGCAATCCCAAATGCTGCACCGGCCCAGATGGTATTCAGTTTCCTCATTGCGGCATAATAGACCATCGCTGCTCCTGCTGAAAAAATGCCGATCGCTATGATTGATATGACGGTCCCAAGCCACTGCTGTTTCCATTCCCCCAACGCCCAGGGTTCCAGGATCACATTTGGACGGATTTCGGTGAAATTGAAGATATAGGCCAGATAAGCAAGCGCGCTCCAAAAAATCCCGCCGAACAACCCGGTAATTATGCTCATCGTAATGAAGGACATCGGTTTTTCCCTTTGATTCTGTTCTAGGTCGCCATGATTTTCTGCCATTTGTTGCACCTCCGGTTATAGTATGTCCCTGTTGTGCAAATGAATTGCATTTCTGGAAAAAATGTTGCGGAGGCTTGTTCTCCATATAGAGGTTTTTGCGTGTTTTTAGTAAAATGGAATTAACAGAAATCTTTCTCGTCTGTAAGTCCGTATGCCATGAAATTGGAAATCTTTCGTTTAAGTCGCTTTTAAAAAGGAAAAAGTAGCAGGAGAAGAGTATATTATCGAAGAATTTGTATAAAGTAATCCATGGTAAGTTTAAAAGCTTGTGAAATTGCTCATGATGCTAGTAGGGAGGTGGCTTTCTTCGATGAATCGAACTTTTAAGTATATTTTTTCAGGGCTGATTGTCCTTGCAATCTTTGGGTTCGCCTTTAAGTTGTTTACCGATCCTGTAAGTATTCTTGTTATGTTGGCAACAATCGCATTGGTTGGTGCCGCAATATATTTCATCGTTACCCGCCTGTCGGGAACAAGTGCGGGCAGGGAGCAAAAACGTGCTTTCCAGAAGGCAGCAAAGCGGTCCAAGAAACGCTTTCAGGCAAAAGAAGCAAATGCTTCCTCTAAGCGTTCAAAAATAAAATCCCTCGCTTCGGCTCGGAAAAAGAAGGACGCTTCGCACTTAACAGTCATAGAGGGTAAAAAAGGCAGGAAAAAAAATCGGGCTTCCTTCTAAAGCTCGATTTTTTTGTTTTTTTCAGAAATCAGTAACCCCAAGATTTGAAGAATTTCTCCGCATTGCTCTTTCCCAATTCGATCAATTCTTGTTTTTTCTCATATGACAGCTGGAATTCAGTTGTCAAATTGCCCTCGGTAGGAATGAATATGATATTTTTTTCATGCTTTCGCGAAATGTACCTGGCGTCATGGGCATCCTTCATCGTCTCAAATAATGCTTCAAACATCTGCAAGGCATTTTTTATGTGATTCGTTGGCTGCTGGATCATGTTTTGACTTAACTTGACGCCAAGTACAGGACGAACTTTCTTCACATTCTCCTGGTCAAACAGCCACATCGGAAAATTGCTCAGCACTCCGCCATCCACAACAATATTGGCACCGACCCGATCCCTTAGTTTTACCGGTTCAAAAAAGAATGGAAGACTGCAGCTCATCCTGATGGCCCTTGCAACTGGGAATGTCCTTGGATCAACACCATACCTCGGAAGATCATCCGGCAGGATCAGCAATCTGCCATTTGTCAGATCCGAGGCGATGATCCTTAATGCATCAGGGGCCAGGTCCCCGAAGGTGCGAAGCCCCCTGGCAGCCAGTACATCAGCTATCCAGCATTCTAATTCGTCTCCTTTATAGAGCCCGAGCCGCCAGTATACAAAAAGCCACCTTGTCAATGCTGATGGGAAGAACGTTTTCCTTGAGTCGAGAAATTTTTTCAGATCAAGATTATCCAGGATGCCAGCCATCTCTGTACTGGTGTAGCCAGCGGCTAGCAGGCCGGCAATCAGCGACCCTGCACTGGTCCCTGCTACCCTTTTGAAGCGGAACCCCCGTTCCTCAATCGCAGCACAGGCACCCACCAACGCCAATCCTTTGATGCCTCCGCCGGAAAAAACGCCGTCAATATACATATGAGCCACTCCCGTCGATGTAATCCCATCTTTACATCTTTAAGCGCTTCATTTGTAAAATAGTACGGCGTACAAGTAGAAAATTTCGGTTCAAGAGCACAATGGAATTAAACAATTTTCCCTAAGCTAGGATGTGTACAGGAAAAGGCAATGCTTCTTAAGTGAAATATTGTATTTCTGCTTCCGGAAAAAATGAATGGATATATCCACGGATCGTTTCTTCAAGGTCCTTTGCTTCATCCTTCTGGTAGACGTACTTACCAATGCCGTAACGCCCCCATTTGTATTTCCGCTTCTCTTCATCCATTTCAAGCTTCGATTTAGGATAACGCTTCTGGATGACATTTTTCGCCGGCTTTGTGAAACGGTGCTGAATCAGCTCAAAGCTTAGCCCTGTCAGGTCGATTCCTTCGAGTGAATGGCTCAGCCTTTCAAACAATTCCTGGTAACCTTCCCTCCAGCCTTCATGGATATAGATTGGCGCAACGATAAAGCCAAGCGGGTATCCTGCCTGTGCGACTTTCCTTGCCGCCTCGAGCCTCTCATCAAAGGAAGATGTTCCTGGTTCAAAATTCTTGATCACATAACGGGCATTGACGCTGAACCGGAATCTTGTTTTTCCGTTATGCTTTGCATTTAGCAAATGGTCAACATGGTGGTATTTCGTGACAAAGCGCAATTGCCCATATTCCGACTCCCCGAAAAATTCGATTGTTTTCTTCAAAGCATGGGTTAAATGGTCAATTCCAACGATATCCGATGTACACGCAGCTTCAAACCTGGTGATTTCCGGCTTTCTCTCGTCCATGTATTTTTGTGCCTGGTCGAAAATTTCATCGAGGTTCACATAGGTACGGATATAAGGCTTGCTGCCAAGTGTCGTCTGCAGATAACAATAATGGCAATGCCCCATGCACCCTGTAGCAAGCGGGATAGCGTATTCAGCGGACGGTTTTGAGGTATCGAATTTCAGCGTTTTCCTCACGCCTACAACCAATGTCGATTTGGCATTCCTGTACTGCTGCAGTTCATTGTCGCCAGGGATATTTCGCACCTGATTGTGCGAAGTCGTCTCCCTGATCTCCATTCCCATTTTCTCGAACTTCTCTTTTAATTCCCGCCCAAGCGGATATTCCAATGCCCTCGGTTCGATATAAACAAGCTGTGGTACAAAAGCTTTCATCATCAATTCCTCATTTCATTCCATATGTCAGTAATGTTAGTATGGGCAGAAATGAAAAAAGAGGATGAAAAAAATATTTCCATCCTCTTGGATCATATTGATTACTGTACGGTCAACCAGTTAGTAAATAAACAGGATAATATAATAAAGGAACATTGTCACCATACCGACTGGAATCCCGAATGCTGCCCATTCCTTGCTGGTTATATTTAGTTTTCCTGCAGCGATAATATTCGGGATATTCCCCGGAATCAGCATGCCCCCGCTAATTACTAGGCCAAGCAAAACCGCCCGGATTGTTCCTGAATCCATTGCAGGACTAATTTCTGCAGCAGCGAGGGTAGCATTATCCAGGATCGCAGATATCATATTAATCCAATATAACAGCGCTGGAGAAAGACCTATAACATATGTTTTGATAAGTGGCTCAAATCCATGTCCAAGAAATGTAAGGCCCATTACGAATAGATAGATTTTAACAGACCGAACAGCTATTTCCTCGTACGTCTCTGGACGGGAGGCAGACTCCAAAGCGTTTTTTCCCCGCATGGGTCTTACAAGGATGGTGGACATCACGCCAAAAATAATCAATGCTGGAAAAACTTCTTTCCCTATCAACTCCAGTAAATAAAAGAAATCCTTGTCCAATCTGCTGATTGTGATTGTGGCTAATGGCTCACCAATCGGTGTCAAGGCAGCACCAAGTCCGATCGAGAAGCAAGCCAGTACGGTAAAACGAACTTCAGATTTCCGATCGAGCGGAAGAACCTTTATAATCATAACCAGTATAATAGCAGCAATGATGGCAGTAATAATACTAGATGCCAGTCCAAGAAAAACAACCGTCAAACCGAAAAACAATCTAGGAGACAGTAATCTGCTTCCCCATAGGATCGATTTTTCCAATTCCGCCTTAAACCATTTGGCAAGCAAACCAGCTGCTAATACCGAAACCGTGATATTGACAGGGTCAGTCACCGCTTTTTCAATGAGCTGCCGATCCATGACGCCACTGATAGTTGCTGCAGCAAGGCCCATGGTAAATAAAAACAACTCCAAATTATGTTCAATGGTTTTTATGGAAAAAGGCAAAAATAAAACCAACAGCAAAATAATAATTAACCCAATCATCGCTTCCCCTGTCCTTTTTTCTGCTTCTTTTACTATATAATAGGAGCAATCCTAATATTTAGAACATGTTGTTTTTTGGCTCATGGTAAGGGGATGGGATTTCAATCATAGAAATAGCCACGGCCTGGGCCGTGGCTATACTATTGATTCTATATTATAAACCACACTTTAATTGCGCATTACAGTTTGTGCAAGTATTGCAGCCGCCGATTTCCTTCACTTCGCCTTTGCGGCATACCGGACATGTGTTGCCGACTTCTGAGCCGATTGTTACGTTAGTAGAACGCAATTCACTGATCGTGTCGACAAGGACAACATGCTGCTTTTGTTTTTCTTTCTTTTCGACTTCATCGTCCATTGAGTTTTCTTCTGCTTTAAGCGTCAATACCTGAGAATCACGGGAGCCGTCAACATAAACGGTTCCGCCCTTCGCTCCGCCTTTATAAAGACGCTCATATACCTTTTCCACCTGCTCAACGCTGTAACCTTTCGGTGCGTTGACCGTCTTGCTGATCGAGCTGTCGATCCAGCGCTGGATGACACACTGCACATCAGCATGAGCTTCAGGCGCCAATTCCATCGCAGATACGAACCAGTTCGGGAGATTCTCAGGATCTGCCTCTGGATTACGGTCAAGGTATTCCTGGACGATATCCGCCTTCACCTCGATGAACTTACCCAGGCGGCCGCTTCTGAAGTATGAGAAGCTGAAGTATGGCTCAAGGCCGGTACTAACCCCAACCATTGTCCCAGTTGATCCCGTCGGAGCCACAGTCAGCAAGTGCGAGTTACGAATCCCATTTTCAAAGATGGACTCGCGAATATCTTCAGGCATTTTCTTCATGAAACCAGTGTTTGTGAATGCCTTACGAAGTCTGTTTGTTTCTTCTTCTGTTCCGCCCTGAAGGAATGGGAAGCTTCCTTTTTCCTTCCCAAGTTCAACAGATGCACGGTAAGCTGATGTCGCAATTGTCTCAAAAACCTTATCGACAAGCTGGTTTCCTTCTTCAGAGCCGTATTCTGTTTCACAGTAGATCAGAAGATCGTGCAGTCCCATTACTCCAAGACCAACACGGCGTTCACCCAATGCTTGTCTCTTATTATCTTCAAGGAAATATGGAGTCGCATCGATGACATTGTCCTGCATGCGCACACCCACTTCAACAGTACGCTTCAATTTTTCAAAGTTAACTGTTTTTGTTTCCTTGTCCGCCATTTCTGCAAGGTTAACAGCAGCGAGGTTGCAGACAGAGTTTGGTGCGAGAGGCTGTTCCATTTGTTATCCTAAAGGCTTTTTATCCCTTAGTTCTAACGGTTCGGTTTTCCCGTTAGTTCAGCATATCTTTTCAATGCATTCTCAGCATTGTTGCGGCCTCGTGGATGGATTATATTCTGCTCGTGCAGGTTCACCATCTATGCGTTGCCCCTGACCTTGTTTTTACCCAAGGCCTTCGGTTCGGATTCCCATCACAGGGTTCCCGCTTTATTCCGCAATTTTTAACGTGAGGCAAACTAAGCTGCTCTACCACACGGGTTCGTCGCTACAACCTTCTGTCCATATGCCTGTGCGTTCGTCATGTCGTTGGCATTGTCGATGAAGAAAATGCCAGGCTCCGCAGAGTACGTCGCACAGATATTGACCAGGTTCCATAGTTCTTTGGCTTTGATTTTTCTATAGGTACGGACTTTATAGCCAAGCTTTTCCCACTCGCGCACGTCCCCTACTTTATGCCACTCTTCATTATAAATTTTCATCGTCTCAGCATCGTAGCTTTCTACATCCGGGAAGCGAAGTTCATAGTCTGCATCGTTGTCGACAGCATCCATGAAATCTTTTGTCAATGTAACTGAGATATTAGCACCAGTTAAGAACTCTGAGTTATGGACTGTATATGTTCCGCCTGTTTCAAGCTTTTCTTCAGCGGATTTGATGATTTCCGCGCTGAATCCACCATAACCCGGGATCGTTTTATAGTTCACGATTCCCTGGTACATTGCTTCTTCCTGAAGTGTCAGCGGCGTGAATTTTAGTTTTTCCTTTGCCATTTTCTTGATTGACTCATCGTTTGTGTTTTCAATCAAGAAGCGAAGAATCCTCGGATTTTGCATTTTTGAAATGATGAATTCCACAATGTCAGGATGCCAGTCAGAAAGCATAATCATTTGTGCGCCCCTTCTGGACCCGCCCTGCTCGACTAGATGTGTAAGCTTTGCGATGTCATCAAGCCACGAAACCGATCCGGATGATTTTCCGTTTACGCCTCTGGCCAGTGTGTTGCGCGGTCTTAAAGTTGATCCGTTCGTTCCCACTCCGCCGCCGCGGCTCATGATTTCCATGACCTGCTTACGATGTTCGGAGATGCCTTCGCGGGAATCCTTTACGAAAGGCATTACATAACAGTTGAAGTAGGTAACGTCTGTGTCTGCGCCTGCTCCGTAAAGGACACGCCCAGCAGGAATGAAGTTCATTGATACTAGTTCCTGATAGAACTTTTCAAACCATTCCTGGCGCTTCTCTTCTGTTTTTTCAACAGCTGCCAGCCCTGTCGCATTCCGCTTGGCGATTTGCTCGTAGAATACTTCCAGCGGCTTTTCGATCACATCCAGGGATCGTTTGATAACGCCAGTGGCTGATTCTTCAGGATCATCGAGCACTCCGCGAAACTCCTCTTCTACAAGAACCTTCGCTGTCTTGTTCTCCCAATCAATATCTTGTATGAATCCAAGTCCGCGTGCCGGGAATTTTGGATCTTCCTTAATGGTGAGGACAACAAAATCTCCATTTGAGAGCGTGATTTTTTCTGTGTCTTTAAAAGTATAGCGGTCCAGCATGACAAGCCGGGAGACGCCTTTGTGGGTAAGTTTCATATCAGGTGTGATCGGGTGAACCTGCGGGAACAACTTGATATCCTTGTTCAGACCTTCTACATTCAGGCTCATTTTTTGTCCAGTAGTAACAGACATTTCTACAACTCCTTCAAAGGTTTTAAATCTATTTCGTCAAAGGTAATACTAGAAGTATGTAATTCTAGCTGCTTTTTTGAATTACCCTTACGTTATCACATCGAAACATCAAAAATCAATATATAGTGTATTTTTTATTTTCGACAATACTATATATGGTGTTAAGGTCAAAAGAACTTGATTTTGTCAAACACGAAAACTACTAAAAAAGAGAGATAAAAAGAGAGAAAGACAGATTTTTTCACTTAAACGATAAAAAACAACAAATTTCGAGGGTTGCACTTTTTTCATTCTCCGAAACCATTAGAAAATACTGGATAAAAGCAAAAAAAGCGGATAAGCCGCTTTTTAAAACTTTACCTTTTAAAATTCCAATCATCGGATTCATACTTATTTTTGGCCAGTGTGTTTACATATTCCAGCTCTTCTTCACTTAAGGTGTATGGCTCCAAAATAATTCCCAGTCCGTCCTCGAAACCTTCCTTGAATGCATTTTTTGCTTCTTCAAGTTCAATCTTCCGGCTGCTGATCTCATTGATTGCTACTGCCTTGGTCTTGAAGGCTCGCTGCATTCTTTCTTTGACTCTGTCATTCGGATACTTGAACAAGCTGAAAAGTTTATCCTCATCCAAATCCAGCAGTATCGAACCATGCTGTAGGATAACACCTTTCTGCCGGGTCTGGGCACTTCCGGCAACCTTCCGCCCCTCGACAACCAGCTCATACCAGCTTGGTGCATCAAAACAGACCGCCGAGCGCGGGTTCTTAAGGGCATCCTTTTCGGCTGATGTTTTTGGCACGGCAAAATAAGCTTCCAGTCCAAGCTTCTGGAACCCCTGTAAAATCCCTTCTGAAATGACGCGATACGCCTCAGTGACTGTTTTTGGCATTTCAGGATGGTCTTCTGTAACGATGACGCTATACGTGAGTTCATGTTCATGCAGGACTCCCCTGCCCCCAGTAGGCCTTCTCACAAAACCCAGACCATGCTTCTCTACAGCTTCCATATCGATCTCGCGCTCAATCCTCTGGAAATAGCCAACTGAAAGGGTCGCCGGGTTCCAACCATAGAAGCGTACGACAGGCGGAATTTTTCCGGCCCCATGCCAATCGAGCAACGCTTCATCAAGTGCCATATTGAATGACGGTGAATTGTCTCCTGAATCAATAAATCTCCATACCTCTTTTTCCATTGCATTACCCCATTTAAAATTGTTCAAAGCTACGATTTTTTTAGTCTAACAAAATAATTTTCAAAAGCAAAGCAGCTTGTTTGAAAGAATTTTGTTAAATTCCTTTGCTCTTAGGCAGGAAGGCTTATATAATTAAAAGTGGCTCAGCTAAGCTTGAAAGGAGAAATATGTTTTGGATACACTTATTTTTTTAATCGTCCTGACAGTTGCGGTGATTCTTTACTCTGTGTTTATGTATTTCCGCCAGAAGAAAATCCTAAAGACTTTGACAGAGGAAGAATTCAAAGCAGGGTATCGTAAAGCGCAGCTCATTGATGTCCGCGAACCAAATGAATTTGCCAACGGACATATTCTTGGCGCAAGAAACATCCCGCTTACCCAGCTAAAAGCACGTCTGAAGGAAGTCAGACCGGACAAGCCAGTCTATCTTTATTGCCAGAGCGGATCCCGCAGCGGCCGTGCTGCACAGCTGCTTCATAAAAAAGGCTATAAAGATCTATCCCATCTTGAAGGCGGCTTCAAAAAATGGGGCGGCAAAATCAAAGCTAAATAATCTATACTACGATAAAATTACCCCTCAGCAGGAATGCTGGGGGGTTAGCTTTTATGTTCGTAACACTCTTTTCGTTCTAGTGTGGAAAAATGTCTATAGCACCTAAGGTTGGACAGCTTTTCGATGATTTCCTTCAAACCTGTCTGAAGTTGCTCCTACTTCGGACAGCTTTTCACTTATTTCCTCCAAACCTGTCTGAAGTTGCTCCTAGTTCGGACAGCTTTTCCCTTATCCCCCCCTAACCTGTCCGAAGTTACACCTAGTTCGGACAGCTTTCCTCTGATTTCACTCAAAGCTGTCTGAAGTTATACCTACTTCAGACAGCTTTTCACTTATCCCCCCCTAACCTGTCTGAAGTTGCATCCTGTTCGGACAGCTTTTCACTTATTCCTCCCAAAGCTGTCCGAAGGTGAACTTACTTCGGACAGCTTTTCGTTGATTTCCTCCAAACCTGTCTGAAATTGCTCCTAGTTCGGACAGCTTCCCTCTGATTTCCTCCAAACCTGTCTGAAATTGCTCCTAGTTCGGACAGCTTCCCTCTGATTTCATCCAAACCTGTCCGAAGTTGCAACACGTTCATCCAAAACAAAGTCCTGCCAATATCAAACTGGCAGGACTTCTTTTGTTCTATTCAGCTTTTTGATAACGCAGAATCGGTTTCCTTGCAGCAGTTGTTTCATCCAGGCGGCCTATAACAGTAGAGTGTGGTGCTTCCTGGACAATTTCCGGGTTTTCTTCTGCTTCTTTGGCAATCTGGATCATTGCGTCGATGAAGGCATCGAGAGTTTCCTTGGATTCTGTTTCTGTCGGTTCGATCATGATCGCTTCCTCTACATTCAATGGGAAGTAGATGGTTGGCGGATGGTAGCCAAAGTCAAGCAGGCGTTTTGCAATATCCAATGTGCGGACGCCAAGCTTTTTCTGACGCTTGCCGCTAAGGACGAATTCGTGCTTGCAGTGTCTGTTGAACGGCAGATCATAATATTCAGCAAGCCTTCTCATCATATAGTTCGCATTCAGTACCGCATACTCTGTTACAGCCTTCAAGCCGTCTGGTCCCATTGTGCGGATATACGTGTATGCACGGACATTGATGCCGAAGTTTCCGTAGAAAGGTTTGACCCTTCCGATTGACTGCGGACGATCGTAATCGAATTTGTATACGCCGTCCTGCTTTGTCACGATTGGCTTTGGCAGGAATGGAATCAGGTCTGCTTTAACGCCGACTGGGCCTGATCCCGGTCCGCCCCCGCCGTGTGGGCCTGTGAATGTCTTGTGAAGGTTCAAGTGAACGACATCAAAGCCCATGTCGCCAGGACGTGCCTTGGACATTACTGCATTCAGGTTGGCTCCATCGTAATAAAGCTTTCCGCCTGCACTGTGGACAATCTCAGCCATCTCAAGGATATTTTCTTCAAATAATCCCAGAGTGTTCGGGTTTGTCAGCATCAATGCTGCAGTGTCTTCCCCAACAACCTTCTTAAGGTCTTCAAGGTCAACAAGGCCGTTTTCATCAGATTTTACGGTAATCGTTTCGAAACCTGCAACAGTAGCTGACGCAGGATTCGTTCCGTGAGCGGAGTCAGGAACGATGACCTTGGTACGGTTTTGGTCACCATTGGCTTCATGGAATGCGCGGATCATCATCAATCCTGTCCATTCACCATGAGCACCAGCTGCTGGCTGCAGGGTAACTTCATCCATCCCAGTGATTTCAATCAAGTGTTCCTGCAGGTCGTACATCAATTCAAGCGCACCCTGCACAGAACTCTCATCCTGTAATGGATGCAAATGTGCGAAGCCGTTGAAGCGAGCGACATTTTCATTCATCTTAGGATTGTACTTCATTGTACATGATCCAAGCGGATAGAATCCGGAATCAACACCGTGGTTGCGCTTGGACAAAGCAGTATAATGGCGCATGATATCAAGCTCGGAAGCCTCAGGAAGTTCTGGTTCCTCTTCACGGAGGAATCCTTCAGGCAAAAGCTCTGTTAAATCCGCTTCCGGCACATCCATTTCCGGAAGGCTGTAGCCGACACGGCCTGGTGTGCTTAATTCAAAAATGAGTGGCTGATCTTCCTTATGCATTGATATCCCCCATTTCTTTTACAAAAGTATCGATTTCTTCTTTTGTCCTTAATTCAGTCACTGCAACAAGCATATGATTCTCAAGTCCGGAATAATCACGGCCAAGATCATAGCCGCCAATGATGTCCTTTCCGAGGAGCTTCTGGTTCACTTCTTTGACCGGCTTATTCAGCTTGACGACGAATTCATTGAAGGAAGGTCCTTCGAATGCAATCTCAAAGCCATTTTCCTTGAAAGTCTTTTTAGCATAGTGAGCTTTCTGGATATTGGCTACAGCCATTTCACGAACACCTTTTTTTCCGAGTGCAGTCATTGCCACAGAGGCGGCAAGTGCATTCAATGCCTGGTTCGAGCAGATATTGGATGTCGCTTTATCGCGGCGGATATGCTGTTCCCTCGCCTGAAGCGTCAAAACGAATCCCCGGCGTCCCTGATCGTCCTTCGTCTGGCCGACAAGTCTTCCAGGAACCTTTCTCATCAGCTTTCCTCTTACTGCAAAGTATCCGCAGTGAGGGCCGCCGAATGCTGTCGGGATCCCGAATGGCTGCGCGTCTCCGGTAACGATATCAGCACCAAACTTACCAGGAGGCGTCAATGCACCTAATGCAAGCGGATTGCTGGATACGATGTACAATGATTTATTTTCATGTGTGATTTCTTCTATCTCTTTCATTGACTCGATGCCGCCAAAGAAGTTTGGATACTGGACGATAACAGCCGCTACTTCTTCACTTGCCATATCCTTCAGTGCTTCAAGGTCAGTGACGCCATCCTTGTGCGGTACTTCTACAACATCGATGTACTGGCCCTTTGCATAACTCCTGACTACGTCCTTGTATTCCGGATGGACAGCGCTTGAGATCAATACCTTCTTCCTTCTGGTATGTCCTGCGCTAAGCATGGCAGCTTCTGCCAGTGCGGTTCCGCCATCATACATGGAGGAGTTAGCTACATCCATGCCAGTCAGTTCGGAGATCATCGTCTGGAATTCAAAGATTGCCTGAAGTTCACCCTGAGAGATTTCCGGCTGATACGGAGTGTATGCAGTGTAAAATTCCGAACGTGACAGGACATGGTCAACAATCACCGGAATGTAGTGATCATATACACCCGCACCAATGAATGAAGTGTTCATTTTCAAATCTGCGTTTTTACCTGCCATTTGGGCAAGCTCTTTCATTAGTGCTGTTTCAGGCTTTGCAGGCTTGATATTGTATTCTCCTGCAAAGCGGACTTTTTCAGGAATATCGCTGAACAGTTCATCGATTGACGATACACCGATGCTTTCCAACATTGCGTTTTTGTCACTTTCCGTCAGCGGTAAATAGCGATGCTTCATAACTTTTTCCCCTCTCCGGCTTTTACTTTTTGTCTCTTTTATAAAAAGGTGTTGCTGAAACAGCAGCTTTCAAGCGTTTGCCGCGGATTTCAACTTCCACTTCGTTTCCTAACTCAGTTTCATTCGTATCAATAAGTGCAAGCCCGATGTTTTTCTTGAGTGTTGGGGATTGCGTTCCTGTGGTAACCTCACCAATTTTCACTTCCCCTTTGTAAACAGGGTAGCCATGGCGCGGAATGCCACGGTCGATCATTTCAATGCCGACAAGCTTTCTAGGCAGGCCGTTTTCTTTTTGCTGCTTGAGTGCCTCTTTCCCAATGAAATCAGCTTCTTTGTTTAGCTTGACCGCAAAGCCAATCCCTGCTTCAAGCGGGCTGATTTCCGGCGACAGTTCCTGGCCGTACAATGCTAGGTTCGCTTCGAATCGCAGTGTATCCCTGGCACCAAGTCCGCACGCGAGCATTCCATCATCTTTGCCGGCTTCAAGAATTTCTTTCCAGAGGCTGACCGCGTCATTGGCGTCGCAGTAAACCTCAAAGCCATCCTCACCTGTGTAACCTGTGCGCGATACAAGAGCCTTTTTGCCGTTCAGATCGACTTCTTCACTGAACTTGAAAAAGCCAATTGTACTGAGATCATGTTCACTGGACAGCTTTTGAAGGATTTCCTCTGCCTTCGGTCCCTGTATGGCAAGCTGTGCCATGCCTTCAGATAAGTTTTCAATCTTTACATCGCCTGCAAGATGCTTCTGCATCCAATCGAAATCCTTTTCGATATTGGAAGCATTCACAACAAGGAGGTAATGGTCATCTTCGATTTTGTAAACCAGCAAATCATCCACAGTGCCGCCGTTCTCATAACACATGGCTGTATACTGGGCACCGCCGTTCTTGAGCTTTGAAACATCGTTTGTCATCAATTTTTGTAAATAATCCAGACTATCGGGGCCCTTCACTTCGACTTCTCCCATATGGGAAACATCGAATAAACCAGCTTTTGTCCTTACTGATTCATGTTCTTCCTTAATGCTTGAAAACTGGACAGGCAGCTCCCAGCCTCCGAAATCAACTGTCTTCCCACCATATTCCTTATACACTTCAAAAAGCGGTGTTCGTTTTAATTCCGTCATTATGTATCCCCCTTCGTCTCAGCCAAAAGATCAGTTTACATTCATGCCGCATACCATTCCAGGTGCACCGTCAAGAAAGCAGAAAAGGACAGAGCACCCCCTCTTAATCTGAGAAGGTCTCTGTCCTTTCACCTGAAAGTTTACCTGTAAAGGCTTTCCCCTTTGGTGGCTCACCACGAATGGAAGCGCTCTCCAGAGATGCGTCAAACAAGAGTTCTTTTGCCTGAGAGATTCACAATTTTGCTTGCTCCTTCGGCGCTACCTGGGTAGTCTCTCCCCTTGTTGTCATCCGCATTTATATTATTTTCACATTTGGGCATGCTAGACGTTATTACGTATGTCTGCAAACTGATGTTTTCGGCCATAAAGTGACAAATTTCAAAACATTCAAAAGCTAACTTCATCCTACCATTAGAAAGCCAATTTGGGCAATATTTTTTATATTAAAAGAGGTGGATAAAATGACCGTGCAAATTAACTATGATTCTTCCTGGCAGGACGAAATGGCTGAAAGAATTGAGAAGGACGGACCATGGGGAAATTGGGAGCTGTACAAACTTGCCGTGGAAATAGAAAAACATACCATAATCCCTGAATTCGAAGGTCTCCAGGCACCGGTTCACCTGCCGGAACTGACCCCATTGCCGCATCAGCTTGAGGTGGCAAAGCAGGTTGTCGAAAATATGAACGGAAAGGCAATTCTTGCCGATGAAGTGGGACTGGGGAAAACCATTGAAGCTGGATTGGTATTGAAGGAATATATGATCAGGGGGCTGGTGAAAAAGGTACTGATCCTCGTTCCTGCTTCACTCGTCTCGCAATGGACAATGGAATTGAATACGAAGTTCCATATCCCCGCAATCGCCCAGAAGAAAAGCTATGTTTGGGAGCAGTGCGATGTGGTGGTTTCTTCAATCGATACGGCCAAACGTGCCCCTCACAGGGATATCATCAACAACTTAAATTATGACCTTATCATAATCGATGAAGCTCATAAATTGAAAAATAACAAAACAAAAAACTATGAATTTGTCCAAAACCTTAAAAAACGGTTCTGTCTGCTCCTGACAGCCACGCCAATCCAAAACCGGATCGAAGAAATCTTCAACCTTGTATCGCTGTTGAAGCCAGGGCATCTAGGCAGTGAAACAGCGTTTTTTGACAAATACAAAAAGGATGCCAGGTCTGTCAATGATGATGAGCACCTGCGAAAACTTGTAAATAAAGTAATGATCCGCAACAGGCGGGCTGATACTGGAATTGAGTGGACAAAGCGGCATGTTGAAACGATCCCAATCCAATTCTCCAATGAGGAGCGGGCCTTATATGACTCGATCCAGGAGTTAAGAGGGTCTACCGGCGGTCTGACATCAAGCCAGTTCTCGCTGATGACCCTCCAGCGTGAAGCATGCAGCAGCAGGGAGGCCGTTTTTTATACGCTGAGAAATATGCTGCAAAGGCAGGAAAATCCATCTGTCGGATTCCAAAATACCATTGCCGAGCTTATAAAACGCGTAGAGTCCGTAACTAAAAACTCCAAGGCTGAAAAAGCGCTTGAGTTAATCAAACAAATCGATGACAAAGTCATCATCTTCACCGAATATCGCGCCACTCAGCTGTATCTTCAGTGGTTCCTTAAGCAGAATGGCATCACCTCTGTTCCATTCCGGGGTGGGTTCAAACGGGGGAAAAAGGACTGGATGAGAGAGCTCTTCCAGAAGAATGTCCAGGTGCTGATCGCGACCGAGGCCGGGGGTGAAGGGATCAACCTGCAATTCTGCAGCCATATCATCAACTTTGACCTTCCATGGAACCCGATGAGACTGGAACAAAGAATCGGAAGGATCCATCGCCTTGGCCAGGAAAAAGATGTGAAAATATATAACTTCGCAACTATGAATACGGTTGAAGAGCATATTCTGAAGCTGCTTTACGAAAAAATCAACCTGTTCGAAAAAGTCATCGGTGAACTCGATGATATCCTGACAAAATTGGAGTTTGGCAATATCGAAGACCACTTGGTTGATATCTTCGGGAAGTCTTCTTCTGAGGGTGAAATTCGGATCAAGATGGAAAACTTGACATCGATGATCCAATTCGCGGAGGAAATGAAGGGAGAAAATCAGCATGCAGCAACAGGAAATCCATAATTTTCTCGAAAGGTATTTCAGAGCAAATAATTGTGAACTGATTGAAAATGACAAAGGCCATTTGACTGTCCAGCTCACCGTTGAGCTTGATAAGGAATTGATGAACCGCCCGTTTTACTGGCATTATCTAGAGAAAACTGGGGGAGTGCCGAATCCGATGAAGCTTACCTTTATCACGGATAAACAGCAGGCTCCGGAGGATTTGAAAGGGGAAATTGTCCATTTTGGTTCCCCTCGTCTGCATCAAATATTTGAATCGACCAAGAACCTTGCCGGCTTCATCAGGTTATATGAAAATAACCAGTATCACGCACAAACACCTTTGATTCCCTGGATCGGGATCAATATCAAAGTATCTTATCAATGTGACCGAAAACGGGATGTTTTCCATTCAATTGGTTTGCAGTTGATCAATGGCAGGATGATGGAGAATTTTCATGAACGATTATTGAAATTGCCGCTCACTACAAAAATCCCGGACTACGCCTATACGCTTTCTCCACTAATCAGGCCAAAAAGCGGAGTGAACAGGATCCAGTCCTATTTGACTACGAATATTGAGCAGGAAGACCATTCGTGGGCAGAGGATGCGAGGAATCGCTGGAAGAAGGATCTCGATTTACTTCATCACTTCTATGAAGATGAAGAAGAGAAATCCGAAAGCTTCGAAACGGAAAAAAAGGCCTTAAAAGAACAATATGAGCCGAAAGTCCAACTCTCCATTATCAATGGCGGGCTGTTTTATTTAACTGAAAATGCAATAAAGTAAAGTTCACGGAAGCCGTTTGCAATCCTGAAAAATCCGGAAAAAAAAGCCTGGCCTAAGATACAGCCGGGCTTACAGTCATCTGTTCTTTTTCTTTTTCATACCGGACATCAGCATGAAGGGAAGTATGCCGAACCATCTGAATAAAAAGGTCGCCTCTGCTTCCTTTTTAGCCTGTTTGATTTTTCGGCGCTCCTCTTTAGGCTGATCAATGTATTTTACAACGGTCTGGGTAAGGTACTTTACGTAATCATTTGTTTTCATGGGTACACCTTCCTTCGTACGTTATCAAGTATAACCATGTCTCACTTTTTCATACGCTGGATGATGTCATCGACAATCCTCGTAATTGGTTTCCCAGAGGTACCAATTTCAATGCCCGCTGCTCCACGATATAATGGCAGCCGTTTTGAATACAGAACTTCCGCACTTTGCAGTTTATCCTTTCTCAAAAGCGGTCTGGAATCGTCATCCTTTAGCCTTTCCAGGATGTTTTCAAGCTCTGCATGCAGGTAGACCACATTCACCTTGTTCTTGAGGTACAACCTGTTCTCTTCCAAGCCGACGATCCCTCCCCCGGTTGCGATCACGGCATCATTTGAAGGTATGGAACGTAAAACATCGGACTCCAGAAGGCGGAATTTTGCTTCTCCGTCAGCTGCGAATATCTCATTGATTGACTTCCCTTTCATTTTGATGATTTCCTCATCTGTATCATATACTGCCACATTCAGTCTCCGGGCTAATTCACGAGATACTGTCGTCTTGCCTGAACCCATGAACCCGATTAAATAGATCGCTTCCATTTTAAGTTATCACCTGTCAGTTCTTTTCCTTCCATTTTATCATCTTGCCCTTTTCCTTGTCATATTGGCTAAATCCAATCGCTTTTTCTCCGCTGTCGAGCTCGAGACTGAACGTCACTTCCTCTACATTTGCAGATAGTGGGCGGGTTTGGAAGCCAACTTTTCCATATTTGTAAGCCATTATACCGCTCGCGGGCAAATTCCCTTCTCTTGACAGGAACTCAGCTTTTTTCACGGAGCAAAGCATGTAATATTCCTGAAGACGAATGGTTTCGGTTTCTTTGGCAACCTTCTTCTCTGCAATATAGTGTTGTGTCAAAACCAGTAAAAAGAAGGACATCAAGACTAAAAAAATCATCGTTAATGGATAAATAAACCCTTTTTCGTTTATGGCTGAACACCCCCAGTTTGAATATACTGATGGATTCTCACTGAATAGCGGGTTCCGTCCAGCCCCACTGCTTTTATCTGCACGCCATCTGCAATTGTTTCAAAGGAAAAGCTCGAAAGGTTCTGGACCAGGATTTCGTGTCCTTGATAATCCACTCTCCTTCTCATGCTTGCAGCGTATTTTTCGTAAAGAATAAACTGCCCATTGATTTTCAATAACAGCTTATCAGGCTGGACCGTCAACTGGTCAGCTGATCGAATTTCCTTTTTTACCTGGCTGCTGAACACATCCCACTCCATTCTTCTGATTCCCTTTTCAATGACACTGTCATCAAGGATGGTTCTATACCCTAAAGGGAGCAGTGAAGCGACCAGTAAAAACACCAGCAATGATAAAAGCATCTCCAGCATGGTGAAGCCCTGTTCATTCAGACGTGGAACATTTCTTATAGGATTGGCGGCCAGTTTCATAATGAACACATACCTCCCATGCAGAATCAATTTCATCATTTGTTACCGTCAATTCGTAACGATTTCCGTTTTGAGCAATCCAGCCTCTCCCTGAAGCTTGCCCAGTGATTTTCAAATACATCAGTTCATCAAATAAAATAGCGCTCGCTTCTCCCTGAGTCCTTACATCTGCCGTCTTTTCAATCACCATGGTCGCCAATGGCAGCAGTACTGCACTGGCCATAACAAAAGCCGCTAGAGACAATAACATATCTGTCAGGAAAAAACCCTCAGACTTCCGCCACATAAAATCGGCCCTTCCCAATCAAAATCATCAGCTGAAATTTCTTTGCCCCAACAGAAACATAAATAGTGCCGAAGTTGTCAATATTTCCATCCGGCGTATAATGAAACAGCAATTTCATGGTTCCCTGTTTAATTTTAATCTCTGGAGAGTAATTTCTTAAGACCAGATCCGGAGACCGAAAGTCGGTTCCACGAATATAGTAGAGATTGTTTTCAGGCATAAAATGGACTGTGACTTTTTCCTGATGTGAGATGGCGTACTGCTGGCTGTACAGAAGATCTGATTCAAGCTGGGAGATGAAAAGTTCCTTTGCGAGGAAATCATTATGCGGTGAGAACAGAAAGGCAGATGTAATGGAGAGCGCTAGGAAAGCAGAGAGGACGATGAGCATTTCGACCATAGTGAATCCGCCAGAGTGCTTCAGCTTCCGAATCATGAGGCGGTCTTCTGGACAGTGCCGTCGGTTAAAATCTCAATCTTTGTTCCGTCAGGACATGCGGCTTCCGAGCTCTTTAAGTAGTGATCGTCGTAAAGCTGCTTAAAATCGGGTACTATTTTCTTGTCCATCTTATACGCTTGAACCTGGGCCTCGACAAGTTTTATATAACCTTCGCAGCCTTTCTTGTTGATATTATTATTGTGTGAAGCGATATTTGGCACTGTTATGATCAAAAGTACAGAAATTACGAGCAACACGATCATCATTTCGATCAGGGTAAAACCCTTTTGATTTTTCATTTTATCATTTCTCCTTTTGTTATTTTCCTGATTTAAATGCCTTTCATCATCTGGAACATTGGGAGCAGGATGGCCAGATACAATGAAATGACCAGCAGCCCGATGAAGCTGTATAAGACAGGCTGCACTGTTTTCATTGATCTCTCCATTTTTCCCTCGAGCTCTTTAAGGCAATGCCGGCTGTAAAAATAAAGCTCCTGATCTAGCTTTCCATTCTTTTGTCCGTGCCTGATTATTTTTGGCAATTCAGCTTCAAAGAACGGGTAGTCGCCTACTGCCCTGTCAAAATCCTCACCGGCGGCTAATTTCAAGATAATGTCCTTTCCTAATTCACTTGAAAATGGTTCATGGCGATTTTGCTCAAAAACCTTCAGGGCATCGTGTACCGGCAGTCCTCCGGAAAATAGATAACTTAATTGGACAGAGAAGGAATGAGAGTAAAGAAGCCTGATCAATCCGCCTGCAAATGGCAGTTTCACCAGTTTCATTTTTTGTTGAAGGACCGTGAGTTTACTGAACTTTATTTTGTAATAGAGAGCAATCAACACAGCGAGGGTGAGGAGAAAATAGAATAGATATGGAACCACTTCGTCAGCAGCAGCAATGACTGTCATGAAAATATTCGGGGCCATATTCATATCTGAAAAGAGAGATGTGAATTTTGGCAGTAAAAGCCGGTTGACGAAGAAAAACAGGATAAATGTGAGAGCTGCCAGGAACAGTGGGTATGCGGCCAGCTTTTTTAACTTCTGATAATCGGCTTCGCGTTTCAACACCATATCGGAGCCTTCAGTTACTGCATGCGCCAAACCACCGTGCTGCTCGGCAAAGTAAACATAGCTGATCAAATCTCTTTTGAAATTCAATTCCGCCAGGATCAGATAGAGTGGAAAGCCTTCACGCAGCTTATTGAGGCTTGTTTTGATATCTGCTTTCCTTTTTGCCTCAAGATGGAAAGACATCGATTCAATCGCTTCCGCTAAAGAATACCCTTGTGACAGCAGCTCCCCTGTCCTTTTCAGGAATCTGGCCTGTTCAGCGACAGGCCACTTATTCTCCATCATTCAGCACCCACCTTTGATATTCCGATTCCTTGATAAATCCCAGAGCGATGCCTTTCTTGATGGCATCTTTAAGCGTTTTGTAATGGTAGTTCTGATGTTCTCCTTTCGCTTCCTTCAATACAGCAGACAAATCCCTTCCCGTAAGGATTTCAAAAACATTTCCCCTTTTGCCGCTTCCCGATGAATAGCAAAATGGCGAGCAGGCATCTTCACAATAAGGACATGTCAGTTCAACAAGCCTCTGTGCTGTAACGGCAATCAAGGTCTGTTCGATTTCTAGCCAATTGATCCCGAACTCGATCAGCCTGTAGATTGCTCCCCTGGCATCGCGTGTATGCATCGTGGTCAGCACCAAATGACCTGTCAGCGCGGCTCTGATCGCTGTTTCTGCAGTTTCTTTATCCCTGATTTCCCCCACCATAATGATATCCGGATCATGCCGAAGAATTGCCTTTAAGCCAGCAGAATAGGAGATTCCGGCCCGTTCATTCACCTGGACCTGAAGCACTGCCTCACTCGGTTTCTCAATGGGATCTTCAAGTGTGATGACATTGCGATTGACCATTTCCGAAGTTTCGGAAAGCATCGAATACAATGTGGTGGTTTTGCCGCTGCCTGTAGGGCCGGTAAAAATAATCAGGCCATGGGCATGTTTCAAAAGGGAAATCAATTTTTTCGATGTGGACGGGAATAGTGATATTTGGTATGAAGGAATATTGTTTTGTTCGGGAAGGAGACGAATGACCATGCTTTCGCTCTGGTAGGCTGGTAATGTGGAGATCCTCAAGCCAATTTTCCGGTTGTGGTCCTCGTAGGTGAAAGCGCCGCTCTGCGGTCTTCTCTTTTCGCCTATATCCATCGAGGCAGTGAATTTAAAGTGGGAAATGAGCCTGTCGCAATCTCCCTTTTCAAGGGTGTACCGGGGAAGCAGCTGATTGCCGAGCCTGAATTTTATCAGGGTGTCTCTTACGCGGGGGATGAGATGAATGTCCGACGCGCCACTTTTCAAGGCATCTTTTAAAATATTTTCTGCCATTTGTTCAATTGATTTTACAATAGGGATGCACCACCTTTTTCGTTATACAAAAGGATTCTACAAGGCACCTTTTGTTCCTGCGAAAAAAATGGAGTAAATGTGTATAATTAGTGACAGTTCGATTCATAATAACTACCGTAGCATCGACATCCTCCATCATTGGGCTATAGCCAAGCGGTAAGGCAACGGACTTTGACTCCGTCATGCGTTGGTTCGAATCCAGCTAGCCCAGTTAATAGAAAAGCGTAAGTGCCTTGGTCAGCCCCGACAAGCGCTGGAGGGCCTGGCAGTGAAGTCGCTCTTTGACTTCATTGACAGGACCGAAGCGACTCGAGGGGCTAGGCACTGAAGCTGGACAATTCTCGAATTAGAAAACATCTTAATTAATCCATAGAAAAAAAACGGAAGCATCAACTTCCGTTTTTTATTTTGCGATTTTTTTCAAGGCATCTGGATTGAATCCAACGATCAGCTTTTTCCCATCCGTCAAAATCGGCCGCCTTAGAAGCTTAGGTTCTTTGATCACAAGATTGATCACTTCCGAAAGTGATAAGTCTTCTACGTCAAGTTTGAGGTTTTTAAACGTTTCACCCCTGGTTGCAAGCAGTTCATCGACGCCCTCGGTCGTCAATGTCAATATTTCCAACAGTTCCTTTTGGCTTGGGGTATCTTTGAACAAATGACGCTCATTGAATTTCACGCTGTTTGAAACCAGCCACTTTTTCGTTTTACGACATGATGTACAGCTAGGATAAGAAAAAAACGTCAGCTCTTCCATTAAGTTTACCTCCTGGGGAACAAAATTATCTTCTGTATACATTGTATAACTTTTGTATAAGTTTTGTATAGTATTTTGTCATTATTTCGCCATTTAGTTGTGAACATTTTCTAAACATATAGTGTAAACAGTGTAAACCTTATTTTCCCTTGTATTATAATGAAGGCAAATTAGTGGGCTGAGGTGAAGTAAGGTGGAGCAAACATTAAAAATTACAAGTGTATTGTCCGATCCAACGCGGTATTATATTTATCAATACATTACAAAAAGGCATAAAGATGTAACTGTCCAGGAAATCGCCGACAATTTCGAAATACACCCGAATGTGGCAAGATTGCATTTATCCAAGCTCGAAGATGTGAACATGCTGATATCGGAGACAAAAAAGACTGGCAAGGGCGGCCGTCCTAGCCGGTTATACCGCCTGTCGGATGAAGTGATCCAGCTGCATTTCCCATTCCGTGATTATCAGCTGTTATCAAAAATCGCTATGACGACGATGATGTCGCTTGGCGAAGCCGGGAAAAAAGCATTGTACCTGACCGGAAAAAGGTTTGGCGCAGAGCTCATGGACCAGGAAATGTCCCGCCATCCGCAAATGTCAGAAGAAATGACTTTTGAACATAAACTGAACTCGATCAAAAATGCTGCGTCGCTTGCTGGTTTCTATCCAGAATTTGAAACCAATAGTGAGAAGACCAAAATATATTTCCAGATTTTCAACTGCCCTTTCAAGGAAGTTGCCATGGAGCATACTGAAACTGTGTGCAATATGCATTACGAGTTTTTGCGCGGCATGTTCGAATCTTTGTTTGGTGAAATTGAACTGATTGAAAAGGAAAACATGTTCACTGGCTGTGATTCATGTTCTTACCAGGCTGTTATCGCACAATAATCAATCCTTGTTTACTTTTCACTGCACTTTACTTTATAATATGATAGTGATGGACATGTAGGGTAAAGGAGGGATATCTTTGGATCGTATGTACAGAGTTTTAGGATTCTGGACGGGAATCTTTGCTGTCATGTTTTTCTTGGGTGACATGTATACAACGTCCTTGATTTTCTTTGGTCAAACTGGATTTTTCTTGCTTTTAAGTTACTTGAAACTGTCTGAGCGTATGTACATCTACGTCTTCGGCGCATACTTAACGGTTTTCTTTGCAGGTTTTACTTACTGGTCAACATTTATGATGCCACTAGGTGGAGCTGGACATTGATCCTTTGTGCACGCTCAATAAAAAAAGCGATGGTCTGCCATCGCTTTTTTTATTTCTTAAAATAATTTTCGCACCGATTCCCCCAGGTCCTTCCCCTGGATGACAACATCAAATGACTGGCTGATCCCGCCCGGCAGGATCAGACTGCGGATCGCGCGATTTCTCTTGCTTGCTTCGGAAAACGGATTGGGATCATGATGTTGAGCGAGCTCCTCGAGGATTCCCGCAGCAATCAGGAATTCATCCTGCCGCATTTTCTGCAGGAATTCGAGTCCATATGCTTCACCAATGGTTTTAAGAGCATCAAAATGCACATGGCTTGTGAGATCCATCTCACCCGGATGCTGCAGGATGTCATGGTGCATCTGATGATTATAATAGCCTCTCAAGCTGCCCTGTCTCCTTGATGGTTGCATCCATTCCTCTTTTGTATAGCCGTAATCAACAGTCATCATCAAACCTTTAGCCAGATTATCTGTAATTGATTTAATGAATGGTTCCATGGCAAGCGGAATTTCGATCCTTTGTCCTTCAGCGAGCGTGAATTGCTGCTCGTCAAGAAATTGCATTATCCGTTCGTCCGAGACAGGAACTTTCTTTTCGATCAGATGGTCATCCTCCCATCCCACAAAAACCTCGTGCACGACGCCATCATTCTTTTCAACAACATGGACTGGAAAGGCATCGAATAGCTCGTTGGAAAAAACCATTCCCTGATGCATTTTTGTTTCTGCATATGAATCATGGTGAACAATTTCGGCATGTTCAAGCCCTGCCAGTTCAGCGTTCTGCAGCCTTCGATGATAAGGACTTTTTTCGACGATATAGTATGTCAATGTTTCTGCGTTCAGTTCACTCCAGCCGTCAATGAATGCCTTTGCAAAACGGCCGTTTCCAGCTCCGATTTCGCAAACAGATGGCGGCAGGCCAAGATCAGCGCATTTCTTCGCATACCATTTTCCAATTAATTTGCCAAAAACATCAGACACATTGCTTGATGTATAAAAGTCGCCTTCCTTCCCAATTTTTTGGCGTTCCTTAATATAATAGCCTTCCTCTGGATGATAAAGTGCAAGCTCCATGTACTCTCCATATGTAATCATTTTTTGGGGCGAGGATTCTATAAACTCTTTGATTAATTCCTTCATAATTGACTCCTTGAAAAGGGTTTTCACTATTGACATAGTGTATTCTTTATTATAAAGTTTTACTAGTAGCTTAACTATATCCCCTCCCATGATATGAATAGAACATCCCCCAGAAAAGCCCTTCTCAGCTGAGAAGGGTTTTTCTAGTTTTATAAGCTCCTTTTTTATTAAAACCCATTCAAAAATGGATTGGAGTCCATTTCCTCACCGATTGTTGTTGCTGGTCCATGGCCTGGCAGTACCTCGGTTTCTTCTGGCAATACCAGCAGCTTATCATGTATGCTCTTGATTAACTGGTTATGGTTTCCTCCCGGCAAGTCTGTCCTTCCGATGCTTCCCTGAAACAGGGCGTCACCGGCCAGTACAAAGTTCGCCTTCGGGAAGTAAAAGGATACACTACCAGGGGAATGACCTGGTGTCTCGAAAACTTCAAAATTGAAATTCCCGATGGACAGATTACCTTCATCATGGAATAAATGGTCTGCTGCCCTGGCTTTGATTGGCTCGTTCAGCATAAAATGCTTCGATCCATTAAGAGCGGGATCGGTGAGCCAGTCTTTTTCCTTTTCATGGATATAGACCTTGATGCCATACTTATCCCTGATTCTATCCACTGCGCCGATATGGTCGAAATGAGCATGTGTCAATATAATCGCTTCAGGCTTGAGTTCAAGCTGTTCGATCACCGCAGTCAATTTCCTTGGGTTCTCACCCGGATCCACAATCAGGCATGATTGACTTTCATCATAAACGACATAACAATTCGTCTGCAAAGGACCCAGGGGAATCTGTTTCCATTTCATTGTTAGCAGCCTCCGTTTCTATTGATATTATGTATGTTTTTATTCTACACTAATGTAAGGCAAGTTTTAAGAATTTGATCAGAAAAGCCGGGAAGTGCCGGTTATGATGAACTATTAGGTCAAGGGATAAGGAGAATCCAAATGATTTTTGTCATTGCAGCGGAGGCAAACCCGTTTATATCGGATCTGCCCGATTTTCAGGAGGTCCTGTTGGCTGTGGCTCCGCCGCTCCTGGTAATTGAAAATTATTATATATATAACGAGCAGAAGGATGCGGATGAAGCGATTGGGTTATTGAAGGAAGCTGACTTGCTGGAATCAACACATCTCCTGGTCAAAACGGAAGGCAGCGAAGGCGAAGATTTTTTCGATTATGGAATTCAATCGGAAGACGCAACGTTTCTATTCGCTGAAGAACTGTCTGCATTCAGGTTTTCAGAAGCCAGCAGCATCCAGATGGAAATGGCTTTGCTTCAATTGGAGGAACACCTGGTATTCAAAGGGACAAAAGGAATTTATTTTACAGCAAGTCATTATACTGAACTAATATTGGGTATAGTAAAGGCATATGGAGTGAAAGTTGAATTTTTAGACCTCGACAAATGGTGTAAAAAAATATAAAATAAAAAACGAGTGTATGCTTGTCATTACATACAGGCTGCCGCCTAAATTACAACCAAACATTTTTCTAAAAAACAGGCTTATTGTCTGCCTAATTTATGAAGGGGGCTTTATCATGGGATTGGCAATTGTTTTCGCATTAGTTACTTTGCTGGCTGGTTTCGCGACTTTCTCGGCACTTAAAAACAAAAACATTCTTGGAATCGTATTCGGCGGAGGAACATTCCTCGTTCTTGGCTGGTTCACAGTCATGACAGTCCTTAACCACGGATTCCCGACAGCTCACTAATTGAATCATAATAAAAGACCACCTTTACCAGGTGGTCTTTTATTATGGCTATACACGATCTATTGCTCGAGCAATTCGTTCACCCTGTTTACTTTATCTTCCATCTTCCTTTTTACATCCCGCCTGTCATCAATGCGGATATTGGTGGCGACCCGCTGTATCCCCTTATTGAACGGAGCTTCATGGATTGCCTGGACCACTTCGAATAGCACGGGCAGTTCCCCCTCAATCAAGGTGTTCATCGGGGTGAGCTGATATCGTATTTTGCCCTGCTCTTCATAATTTTTCAGGATTCGCTGGATATCAGCCACATAGGTACTGACACTTGGAGTCTGTGTTCCGATTGGAATTACTGTTACATCTACGATTGCCATTATTATCTCTCCTTGCTGAAATAATCATTGAAGACTCTTTTTTCTGATAGAGCTTCGACACCTCTTTTTAATGCCAAAACAGCCTCATTGAACGAGTTCAATGATTTCCTTCGTATCGATATTCAATACTTTTTCTAACTGGAAACCATACAGGCACATTTCACCAGCAGGCGAACAGGATAGTGGTTCATTAGCCAGTTCCGAGAAAATCTTTTCCTCTTTATTATTACCTAACCGATACTTCATCAAGTCAAACCCGCCATCATACAGATCCGCCTCACCCTGTTCTTTAGCGCGCAGGTACATAAATGCCTTTCCATCATCCATTAAATCATAAAAGGGAACGACCCATCCAGAAAAAGATGTCAGCAAAGGAGCAGTAAAACTGGCAGCCGAATCCATTTCACCATCTGATAAGGTGTATACACCCAGCCCAGGGTTTTCATCTTCATCTACCCTGATCGTCAATAAATACTTTCCTGCCGAATCAAATTGATACACCTCTTCGAGCACTGTCTCTGGTTGATTCCCGCCAACTGAAAAGGACTTTAATGGCGCCTGTAGCGATATTTCATCCTCATCCCACTGCTGATATACAAGCACTTCCTCCGATACCCATCTGACGAATGGCTCAGGCAGCTGGATTTCCTTTAGGCTTAGCTCCTTCAGATCCAGTAAATACGTAGTGAAATCCCATTCTTCTGTAAAAGCAGAAACAATAAGCAAATCGTCATTGAATGAATTCCATTCAAAGTTCATTTCATATGATTCAATTTTCCCGGAATACAATTCCTTGCCTGATAAATCGATTATAGTCAGAACACCTTCATTCGATGCCGAGCTATGAATCAATACCTTATCTCTTTTTGGACTGATTTCAGCCGTGATGATGGGCTGGCCGCTTCTGTACAGCATCGCAGTCTGACCTGTAGCAAGGTTGTAAGAATGCAGGCTTGAACTGGTTTCGTTATCATTTGAAATATAAAGGATTTCTGTATTATTAAGCCAGCCGGAAGCCTTATAGAATCCCCCTTGCCCGTCTGCCTTGATGGGAATGACATTAGAACCTAAAAAGGAGATCCCTGGCGTTTCTTTCATACGATCAAGGCTGTGCCTGGCATCTTTGTGGAGTGATACATCCAGCTCCTGGGAGCACCCGGAAAGGATGAATGCAGAAGTGAGGATGATGAGCACGACCCATCTGAAACAAGGTGTTTGATATGTATTTTCTTTCAATTGTTCCACTCCCGCACCACCTTTTTGACAATGTATCTATCTGTACGTTAAAAACAGCCAAATGTTTCAACGATTTTTGAAAAATCCAATAAAATTTACATTTTAAGCAATCATTGATGTTAACATACACCTCTTCAGATAAAAACTCAATTTTAAGGTACAAGGATAATCAATGCGAAGACAGCCTTTGCATAACAAAAACCTGCGCCACCAGGGCGCAGGTTTTTGACTGTTATTACTCTTTTGGATCCTGATCAGAAAGATCCTTGCCTTCATTTTGCTCACCGTAGAACCTTAGCAAATCTCCATAAATAATCTGGTCAGAGTACTCAAGTTCATTCTTTGCAGATTCAAAATATGGTTCACATGCTTCTTTATCTGTTGGTTCACCTGTCGCTTTATCATAGCAAGTATCACGAGTGAACACTTGATCCTTGGTGATGAAGCTGCCATCGCGAAGAACGGCGAAATCGCGGCGCTCCTTCGAGAACAGGTCTGATCCGAAATCGATATCCTTCTTAGTATCGATTCCCAGTAAGTGAAGGATCGTCGGCTTAAGGTCTATCTGTCCTCCAACCGTTGTCATTGTCTTGCCCTCTTGTCCCGGGATGTGGATGATCAACGGTACTTTCTGAAGCTGCGTGCTTTCAAATGGAGTGATCTCCTTGCCCAGATATTCTCTCATCGCCTTATTGTGGTTCTCAGAGATTCCATAATGGTCTCCGTAGAGGATAATGACTGAATCTTCATAAAGACCTTCATCTTTTAATTTTTGGACAAACAGCTTAAGTGCTTCGTCCTCATACCTGACAGTCGGGAAATAATTGTTGACTGTCTTGTCGTTGGAAGTATAGGGCTGGATAAAAGAATCTTCTTCATTCAATTCGAACGGAAAATGATTCGTCAGTGTGATGAACTTAGAATAGAATGGCTTTGGCATAGCCTTCAAGTGTTCAACGGACTGCTGCAGGAAATCAATATCCTTCAAGCCCCAGCCAATTGAATTCTCTTCATTCACATCATAATCCGGCAGTGAATAGAAACGCTGATATCCTAATGATTGGTACATGATATCCCGATTCCAGAAGCTCTTATTATTCGCATGCAGGGAAGCGGTGAAATAACCATTATCATTCAGGATCTCCGGTGTAGCAGTATATTCATTTCCCGAGTGTGTAAAGAATACTGCACCTCGGCTTAATGGATACAATGAGTTTTCCACCAGGAATTCAGAATCTGAAGTCTTTCCCTGGCCAGTCTGGTGATAGAAATTGTTAAAATAATAACTTTCCTTGATGAAATCATTCAGGAAAGGCGTAATTTCCTCGCCATTCACGGTACGGTTAATGACAAAGTCTTGTGTCGATTCCATTGAAATCAGGATGACGTTCTTTCCCTTCGCGATTCCAAACATCTTATCATCCGGCGGCAGATAATTCGCCCGCACATAGTTGTCAATGTCAGCCAGCTCACTGCCATCAGCCATTGCACGCTGCGCAGAGGATTTAGATTGGAGGAAGGCATCATACAGGTGGTAATTGTATGTTCCGATATTCTTGACAAGCATTTCTCTGTCAAAAGTCCTTGTCAATAACTGAGGGCGTTCTGTTTCTGCCATTCCCATGTTGAATAAGGCGATGGCGACAGCGACAAGGAAAAATGCCCTGCGGTCCACCTTGCTATATTCCCGCCATCCCAAAAGAGTCGGTTTGAATTTCATGATGATGGCTAAAACGATGAAATCCGCAAAGTATAATAAATCACTGAAGTTGATCAGTTCCGTCACACTGCTTCCCAGGTCGCTCATGTTGCTCGTCTGGAAAAGTACAGGAATGGTCAGGAAGTCATTGAAGAAACGGTAAAACACGACATTCGCGAACAACACTGCGGATACTATGAAACTAGTAACCATGATATAGCGTCTCTGAGCTTTTTCCTTCATGAACATGCTTAATCCGAACAGGATCATCAGGAAACTCAATGGATTAATGAACAGGATCAGTTCCTGTCTCCAATTTTCGATTTTAATCTCGAAGCTCGTCTTATAGGCTATATAAGTCTTCAGCCAAAGCAGGATTGTTGCGATGGCGACTAAAGAAACTTTAGGCCATTTTTTGTTTTTCATCCGATTGTACCTCCCTGTTAAATATAAACAGATACGGGATTTTTAGGTTTATTTTTCCATTTGTTAAAGAATCAAAGATAATCTTAATACTTTTCATCCTAAAAAGCAAACAAAATCAGAAGCTAAAAAAGTACAGACTATTCCATTTGATTTTCCCCTATTATAGACGACTTAAACCTCGAAAAGTTTCAGGAATGTCCAATTTCAGAAAATTTAAACTTCATTCGCATAAAAAAGAAGGAGTTTTCACTCAGAAAACTCCTCCTTCTATTAGATATGTCCGATTTTATTTTTGACAAGCCAGGCAGCACCAATCACCCCGGCATCATTTCCTAATGTCGCAATGCTGATCTCAGTCGATTGCGCCACACGCGGAAACGAATTGCGCAGGAATTGCTCTTTCACTGGATCCAGCAAGACATCGCCAGCTTTTGAAACCCCGCCTCCAAGAACGATTTTCTCCGGATTTAGCGTATTGGCGATATTCGCCAGGGCGATTCCCAAGTGCAGGGCAACTGTATCGATAACTTTCAAAGCCAGTCCATCATTCCGTTTCGCTGAATCAAATACATCTTTGGCTGTTACAATGCCAGCTTCCTTGAACACTGCCGCAAGATCTCCCTCTGAGGATTGGGCATTCAATAATTCAACCGCAATTCTAACAATGCCTGTAGCTGATGCAATGGTTTCGAGGCAGCCAGTTTTACCACAATTACATGGAGCCCCGCCTTCTGCGAGCGAAGTAATATGGCCAATTTCTCCGGCAGCGCCACTCACTCCATGGACAATATCTCCATTAGTGATGACTCCTCCGCCAACTCCTGTTCCCAGGGTTACACACACGAGATCCTTCGCGCCATTCCCGGCCCCTTTCCACATTTCACCAAGAGCCGCACAGTTTGCATCATTATCGACCACTGCCGGCAGCGAGGTTTCCACTTCAAGCAAATCCTTTAGTGAATAAGGCTCGCGCCAGCCCAGATTCACCGCTTCAAAGATTACGCCGGTAGCAAGGTCAACAGGTCCTGGGGCTCCCATGCCGATGCCAAGGATTTCACTTTTGGAATGGCCAAGCTCCTCAAGCTTCGTGTCAATTGCTTTTGCGATATTGACAGTAATGTTTTTCCCTTCGTTAGAAACATCTGTGGGAATTTCCCATTTGTGCAGGATTTCTCCGTACAAACTGATGAAAGCGAGTTTTGTTGTCGTTCCACCTAAATCTACACCAACAAGCCATTTTTCAGCCATCCTACGTCACCTTTTCTCTTTTGCTTTTTTTTCTTGTTCCATCCGGATTTCCTGCCTTAAGAGCAAGATTGCAGATTGGTATTCTTTTGTCTCGATCAATTGGGAATTATACAGTTCCTTGAGCTCTGCCTGCATGAGCTCTAAATCCGCCACCCTGTCGCCTATGTAAATGAATGTCCCGAAATTTTTAAGGAACTGCTGGATATCATAGATTGTCTTCAACTTAATCCCCTCTATTTGTGAAAATAAGAGCATGCGTTACCATACTAAGTATAAAGGATACCTTTTGCGCCCTCAAGTAGGCTGGCCAAGAATTTCTGACAAAAGCTGCACAAGTTTTCAATAGCAAAAAGCAGCAATCGGAATTGCTGCTTTAAACAGAACATTCTAACGGTCTGGGTCCTGCGGTTTCAAGATCCTTGGTCTCCTGTTTTTCAGCGGGATTGGTGACCGGATGAGCACATCCCTGAAGGCCCTGGGATTGAAAGGAATGAATGGCCAGAGATACGGCACACCAAACGATTTCATCCTGGCCAGGAAGATGATGAAGAGCACAATGCCAATCAGGAAGCCATATAGCTGGAATGCCGCCGTCATAATCAATAAGAAAATCCTCACGAGCCGGTTTGCCAGGCTCATTTCGTAACTTGGCGTCGCAAAAGTACCAATCGCTGCGATGGCAAGATACAGGATGACTTCATTTGTCAGGAGACCTACTTCCACGGCCACCTGCCCGATCATCAGCGCAGCCACCAGCCCCAGGGCTGTTGCCAGGGAGGTGGGCGTATGGATGGCTGCCATCCTGAGAACATCTATCCCGATTTCAATCAGGAAAAATTGTAAGAACAACGAAATTTCTCCGGGATCATTAGGTCCGATAAAGGACATACTCTTAGGCAGCAGTTCCGGTTTGACCGCGAATAAATACCATAATGGCAGCAGGAACAAAGAAGACCATACTGCCAGGAAGCGCACCATCCTTAAATAAGCTCCGACAAGCGGCTTATTTCGATACTCCTCCGCATGCTGCAGATGATGCCAGAATGTTGTTGGTGTAATCAGGACACTTGGAGAACCATCGACAATGATGCACACATGCCCTTCATATAAATGAGTAGCTGCCGTATCCGGGCGTTCCGTATATCTTACCGTCGGAAAAGGGTTCCAGTGTTGTCCCGAGATGAATTCCTCGATTGTTTTCTCCGCCATCGGAAGTCCGTCTGTATCAATTTTGCTGATCGATTTTTTTACTTTCTCAACCATTTCAGGATCGGCGATGTCTTCAATATAACAAATGACAACATCCGTTTGCGATCTTCTCCCGACCTGCAGATATTCCATTCGTAATGTACGGTCGCGGATTCTTCTTCTTGTAAGCGACGTATTGAAGACCAGGGTCTCCACGAAGCCGTCCCTGGCACCTCGCACTACCCTCTCTGTATCCGGCTCCTGTGGACCGCGCACAGGGTATGTCCTCGCATCAATCAGGATGACTTCTGTTAGTCCGTCCACCGCAAGGGCTGTCGGCCCAGCCAGCACCATATCGACAACTTTATCGAGATCGTTTGTTGTCTCCACTTCTACATATGGAATATAGGTCTTTACCAGTTTTTTTAATGTATCAACTTCAAGGGCACCTGGTTCAAGCTTGGCCAGTAACTGCATGATATAGAGCATGATGTCGTCCTTGACAAAGCCATCCACGAGGAACAATGCCATATCTCTGCCGGCATATTCGACATCAAGCTGGATCACGTCGAAACTTTTATCGACTCCTAATTCTTCTCTTATGTAAGCGATATTTTCCTTTAAATTCTCATGGACCGGATGTTTCGTTTTCTCTGCCATATAATTAACTAACACCTCTCTTTAAAGCCGACCATAATTTTCCTATCGATTCCTTTTTCCATCTTAGCCAAAACAATCTAAAAACATACTTAAAGGCATGGTATCCGGACAAGTATCATATAGTGTTTATACCGGCATACCCTATAATCGGAAAAGGATGAGCAGGATGAAAAAGTTATGGTTTTTAAGTATAAGTGCATTAGCCATTGCGGTCTCTGCATTACTGATCCAACTGCAGGTCAGCAATACTTCCGTTGAGACTATCACCTTTTTTCCATTGAATGATGCAGTAAAGTATAAAAGTGCCAGCACATCATTAAGCCTTTTGAAGGATAAAAAAAACAACCAGCACCAGGTTGATTGGAAGGTTCATTCGAGTTTGGACCAGGAGGCTTACCTCCGGCAGGATATGGGACTCTTGTTCGTCAATGGACTTTTAAAAGGGAAATTTGCCAAATGGGAGCAGGACACGTCAGATTTGTCCCAGGAAGAAATTATTTCATATGGAGAAAGCGCCAGGTATGACGCCATTTCCTTTCACTATGCCGAGCTGCATGGTGGTGGGGACCGGATCACAAGTGCCCAAACAATGTCAGATGATATGATCTATGTGATCGACTCACCGTTCAGCCCGCTTCAATCCTTCACTATTGCCAAAAGCAATCAGGAACAGGAATGGAAAAAGGTGCTTGACCAGAGTGTGAAGAACAGGCTTGAACAAAGTTTGAAAAACGCTGAAAAGACATTCAGGTTCAATGCCTCGAATTATATATCGATTCCATTGGACAAAATCAGGATATATGAAGACCAGCCAATACCAGGGTTTACAAAAAAGGAGACCGCCAACATTCTGGGAAGGTTATGGGAAGGGTTGTATAAGAATTATTACCTGGGCATAAAAAAAAGCGATGGCACTGCCGTTGACCCGATTGGCAGTACCATGCCTTTGATTTTGGTCGCCAGGGATAAAAGCCACCTCCTGGTTGTCACCCAGACAAGGTCAGGAGAGAGCATCATCCTTAAGCAGCTTCTTCAAGATAGTAATTGATCTGCTCTAGTGTCTTTTTGTAGCTTTCTTTCCCGGGATTCAGCTCTACTGCTTTTTTAGCGTATATACGTGCCAGATCAAGATTTTTTTCATCAAAAAAGATCAAGGCAAGATTATAGTATGCTTCATGGAAATCCGGTTTCATCTCGATTACCTTAAGGAGATTGGATTTTGCTTCTTCCAGTCTTCCCAGCTTGATTTCGGTAAAAGAAAGCATGAATAAGGATTCTGATGAAAGCTGCTCTGTCTTGCCATACTGCGACAGGAGGTCATATGCCTGCTGATATTCTTCTGCCTGAACATGATTCTGTGCGAGTACCAGAATGGACCTTTCATCGACTAGGTCTGCTTTTCCGCTAAAGCCATACTGTAATGAAAAAAAGATTGCTGCAACTGCCACTGCCAGGAAGGCGGTTTGCAGCAAGGGACGTCTTTTCTTAGGAAGATGGAAGATCCCCGCAGATATAAATCCTCCAAACAGACCTCCTATATGACCCGCATTATCAATACCTGGGATTGTAAACCCGAATGCGAGGTTGATGCCAAGCACGACCAGGATATTCAGACCGAGCGTCCGCCAAAACAGCCTTGGTTTTGCTACACCAAAATACAGCAATGCCCCGAAGCAGCCAAAAATCGCGCCACTTGCACCAGCCGAGAGATTCGGGCTGTATAAAAAACTGGCGAGCACACCACTGAATCCTGCTACGATATAGATAAATAAAAAACGAAAATTACCATACAGCCGTTCAACCATTGTTCCTAAATAATATAAAGCAAGAGTATTCATGAACAGGTGGAGCAGGCCGATATGGATGATGATTGGCGTAAAAAAGCGCCACCATTCTCCCTCAAGGATCAGAGGGTTGAACTTTGCGCCAAACTTAATCAGGGTGGAAGTATCTGTGCTTCCTCCCGCTGCCTCAAGTACGAGAAACATCAAAACCTGGATGGCAATGAATATATAAGTGAAAAAGGGTTTCCCATATTGAAATACCGATTGCTCTTCTTTTGCTCTTTCTACCGCACTGAAAAGCGCATTTTTTTGGATGGACTCAATTGCTTCCCCGGAGTGCTGCTCAGCAAATTCAATGCTTAGCTGATCATCGAACCTGTTTTCCAGCTTACCTAAAGCTTCCTCGGCATTGGACCTTTCCACCAAAATGGATTCAACTGTCACCTTTCCATTTTCAGAAAGGTATGGCTCTGCAAGGCGAAATTCATAGTCATCCACAGGCGGATATGCGCTGAAGTAGAGATTCAGGACCTTCAACTCTCCTTTAGCAAACTTCTTGCGGATTCTTTCTCCATTGTCGGCGATCAACATGATGTCACGCTGAAGCCAGTTGCTCCAGTCCAGATTATATTGAAGCAGGCGCACAACCTGCGTATGCTTGTTTTCTGTCTTTTCCAGCCACATTTCTCCCTGATTCTGCGATACCTGAAGAATACGGTACTCCTTCTTAACAATCAGGAATTCCGCAACTTTCCAAAACAAATACTCTTCCAAAAAAGCCAACTTCTCCCCTACTTTCCCGCCCAAGTCCGGCCACTATTGTATAATCTATATTTTTTCCTCTCCAAAAATATTATAAACCAAATAACGTGATTCGAGATATAAAGAGGTCTTTAACGCAGAAAAAGACCTGGCAAGGTCTTTTTACTGGAACTCTGAAGGTCCTGAGAATAAAGAATTCATCATCCTGCTTCTGATGCCAGGCATTCCCATGATCGAACCCACCGCCACCCGGCGCAGGAACCGATTTCCCAGAAGCATATTCATGACCCGGTACCTGTTCTCAAATACAAAGTATCCAGCCAGGCCAAGCATGAAAATCGAAACCACTTTTCTTACCATATATATCCCTCCCTTTTTATTTTAGGAATTAAAGCAGATTTTTATCCTTTTAAACTAAAAAAAATCGGATTAAAAAATGTATATATAATAGAAGAAAGCGGTAACAAATTGATCCGGGAAAAGGGCCGCCTATAGGGCAGCCCTTTTTACTATGATTTCATCACGGGATCCATGACCTTTCTCAATACCTCTACAGAATGATCGAATTTTTGCTGTTCTTCTTTTTCCAGAGGAAGTTCAACAATCTCCCTTATTCCATTTCGGTTAACGATCGCTGGTACACCAATGTAAATATCGTCGTGTCCGTACTCGCCATCTAGATGTGCGGATACCGTCAGGATGGAGTTCTCATCCTGAAGGATGGCCTTCGTCAATCGCACCAGCCCCATGGCAATCCCATAATAAGTGGCACCTTTGCGCTGGATGATGTGATAGGCGGCATCCCGGACATTCGTGAAGATGTCCTCCAGGTCATCATGCTTGTAATGTTCCTGATCTTTTATCATTTTGGCAATCGGCTTCCCGCCGATATCGGCATGACTCCATACAGGCAGTTCTGTATCCCCATGTTCTCCTATGATATAAGCATGGACGTTACGTGTGTCTACCTTGAAGTAGTCTCCAAGCAGGAATCGGAATCTCGCTGTATCAAGGATGGTCCCTGAGCCGATGACCCGTTCCTTTGGAAGACCTGAGAATTTCCAAACAGCATATGTCAGGATGTCCACTGGATTCGTCGCAACAAGAAAAATACCATCAAAACCGCTGGCCATGATTTCATCTACGATGCTTTTAAAAATCTTCGTGTTTTTCTCTACCAGATCCAGTCTTGTCTCTCCAGGCTTTTGGTTTGCACCTGCACAGAGAACCACCAGGTCTGCATCCTTGCAGTCAGCATATGAACCGAACCATATTTTTGTCTGTGAAGGAGCAAATGCCATACCATGATTCAAGTCCATAGCGTCGCCTTCAGATTTTTCTTTATTCAAATCAACCAGGACCAATTCCTCGGTTACTCCCTGGTTAACCATTGCAAACGCATAACTTGAACCAACGAATCCCGTTCCAACCAGGACAACACGGTTTACATGATTTTTCATATCCCATTTCCCCCTTAGATTATTATTGATGACATAATTGTACAATTTTCCGCTATAAATATGTATTCCCCGTATTCAGAGTAAACGTTATCATTATAAACAATTTGTTACAATTCAATCTGAATTTTAAAGAAGGCCAAAGCAGACATCTTTGCTGAGACTAAATAATGACATATAATATCATTCCCCCAACCGCCGCTGTAAAACATGAAAGAAAATTCACTGCATCATTATTCATCAGGAACAGCCCGGAAACATGATCGGTTGGCTCAGAGCAATGCACAGGTTTCTCTGTCAACAAATTGCAGCTCGTGCATTTAAACTTCGCCTGCAGATAGGCACCGAGCAAGGTATCCAGCATCGTTCCTGTCAATCCCAATAGAAATACAGCCAATGTCCACCCTGCTCCCAGCGAAAACAGGTACTCAGCCGCCAGGGCGATCAACAAGGAACCCGCCGCGGCTGCAGCAGTTCCAACTCCTGAAATCGCACCTGAAGTTCCTCTTGGGACTCTTTTAAAAGATTTGATCGATAGTGGCTGCCTTTTGCTCAACACACCTAATTCTGATGCCCATGTATCTCCATTCGCACTGGCAAGGGAAATCGCCAACACATAGAACCAGACAGGATCGGGTGATAAAAAATTTACCAGACCAGCGATTGCTGCAGTTCCGCCATTTGCCGCTACCTGTGCCCAATCCCTTGCCGAGCCCTTTTCATGTAACTCACCCAGTTGTTCCTTATGATTGGATTTATACCTGGACAGCAAGCTTGAAGTGAGGAAGAATAATCCCAATAACACAAGCCCCTTGAAACCAAAGCCCGCCCAAAGGGATATTCCCGTAAAAAAAGCCGCAACAGCTCCTGATGGCTTGAGAAGGCGAAAATAGGCGGAAGTGCCGGCAAATACCGCTATGAACCCTATGATCAGGAACTGGTCAATCTCCAATCTTGATTACCCCTTCGCTATGAATTATCTTCTGTACAGGTATGTCATGGCTTTCTACGGGGATTTCGTTCACCAGCTGATCTTTGAAGGCCAAAGAAACGGTGTTTCCATGATAGTCTGCCAGAAAGCGGTCATAGTATCCCCCTCCAAAACCAAGTCTGAAGCCACTATCCGAAAAAGCCAGACCAGGAACAACCACCAAATCGATTTCATCTCCTCCAACTGAAGCGGTCTCGTTTACAATTGGCTCCAGCAAGCCATAATAAACAGTTTCAAGTTGCGAGAATCGCTTCAGTTCCCTGAAATCGAGACGTTTCGATTTAGGTTCGCATTTTGGGATGACCATTCTTTTGCCTTGCTCCCAGCCCATCCTGATAATCTGCAAAGTATCAACTTCAGGAGCCTTCGACACAGTGACAGCCACTGTTTCCGCTGAAATCCACTCATCAGATCGATAAAGCTGCTGTGCAATTTGATATGACTGATCTTCATATTCGGGCAGTTTAAGCTCTGAGAGTTTTTCCATAATATACTTTCTAAGAGTTTTTTTGGCATCCATGCTTATTTCCCCCAAACGTTCACTTTTTTATATGAACAATATCTATGTATTAACAATACCATTCACTTCATGCAGCGAGAAAGGGTTTTGGCAGGTTCTTATTAATTATGTTAATTTATTGAATATTAAGACAACTCAACTCAAACAATATCCTCACAAACACAACCTCAACATCGATAGAGACACGCCCTGCCATGCCATGACCCCGTTTTAGGCAAACAAAAAAGCAGCTGGGAAAAATCCCGCTGCTTATTTTGTTTCGCGATGAGTAGTCGCGCGCTTATCTCTTGAGCAATATTTCTTTAGTTCAAGACGATCTGGGTTGTTACGCTTATTTTTTTTAGAAATATAGTTGCGCTCTCCGCACTCTGTGCAAGCTAATGTAATGTTTACACGCATGTTATTTCCCTCCAAACTAATTCAAGCTAGGTTCGTGCATACGACTTTTCTATAATATCACTTTTTGTCGGGAATTGCTAGTGTGTTTTTTAAAAGGAGTGCATTCAATTGAACAACTGCACTTTTTTCTGTTCCTTCAATGAACCAACAGCAGCTTTTCTGTGTTTCCCGCGGGTTCATTTTCAGATCAAGCGAGAATAGGCTGGCGGCCGCGCCTTTTGCCATCGGCTGATAATTCAGCTTCCCTGATTTCCGGCAATTCCAAAGGCGCTCAGTGCTTACATTCCAAATCGGCTGCACGGTACACTGCTTCATCCTGCCGCTGCTATTCAATCCGTTGACAAGGTATATTCTTTTATCCGCAAAGTGGAAAATGACATTCTCGTTTGGTGAAACAAAGCTGAACTGTTCATTCGCACTTTCAGCATGGCGCTGCATCAAAATCAACTTAGCTTCTTTTTCAGTTTTGGAATGGTTAGTTACATAAAGATCAAAAAATTCCACCCTTGAATGAATATTTGACTGCTTGATTTTTACTGATAATTCTTCATGTGGCAAAAGTTTTTCAGTCATATTCCCGAGCCAGTACACTTTTCCATTGATCCATATACCAGGACTGAAAATCAATGGTTTCCTGATTGGTTCATATGTCTCTTCATTGTCAATTTGGAGATAAGCATTCATCTTCATTCGTTACCCTCCTTCTGGCATTGTTTGATAACACCTTTTCATATAATCTGTCTGTTGACTTAGCGTTCTGGGCCCAACTGAAGCTATCAAGGACTTTGATTCTGCCAGACCTGGCTATTGCTCTGGCGGCAGACTGATTTCCCAGGATCCATTCAAGTGTAAGAGCAAGGCCTTTTTCATTTCCAGGCTGCATATAAAAGCCGGTTTTATAATCTTCGATCAATGCCTGCATGCCTCCGTTTTTTGCCAGGACAGTCGGGACGCCGGCGGTGAGCGCCTCTGCTGCTGCAAGTCCGAATGGTTCATAATCACTCGGAAAAACAGCGATATCTGCTTCTCTAAGTAATGCATCACGGATCGATTCATTGACGAAGCCGATAAATTGCACAGAATCCTCGAGTCCCTGCTGGACTGCTTTATTCCGGTATGTGTCCAATAATGGTCCATTCCCGGCAATCACAAAACAGACATCATCGTGTTCCCTCATCAGTTCAGCTGCCGAAAGCAATGTCTCGAAACCTTTTTCCTTGACGATCCTCCCCATTGAGAAGATCAGCTTCTTTCCGGATAAGAATGGGTAGAGCTCGCACACCTTCAAATCAAGCTTATGAGTTTCTTCTAGTCTTGCCCCATTGGGAATGACTGTGATTCTTTCTTTTGAAACATTGAATAATGAAATGACCTCTTCTTCCATAAAATCGCTGCACACGATCAATTCGTCTGCATGATTGCAGAGTTCATTTTCCTTGTTGAATATAAAATGCTGAAGATCAGAATAAATGCCATTATTTCGACCATATTCAGTGCCATGTATTGTCGCAATCAATGGGATGTCCAGTTCCTCGCTGATAAACTCTGCTGCCGGTCCTGTCATCCAGTCATGAGCATGGACAAGGTCGAATTGAATATGTTTAGCCAGCTGCAACGCTTCTTCGATGACAGCCAAATTAAAACCGCCGATCCAGGAAAGGAAATCCGGGTCCTGTGCATTGAGCGGAGTTTTCCGGTGGATATGGACTTCCCCGAATCTCATGTAATCTGGATGGCCGGACGGGTTGCTGGTCAAAACATGGATTTGCTGATGGATGTTTGCCAATTCGCTTGCAAGAGCATGGACATGCCTGCCAAGTCCGCCGATAATTTGCGGCGGATATTCCCATGTGAGCATCAGGATCTTTTTCTTTTCATGACCTTCCCAGTCCTTCACTTGTTGAGACCTCCTTCAAGGTTCTCATAATAAGTATAGGTACTTACCTTTCCAGACCATCCAGGCAAAAGCGGTTTGTCTTCTTCTAGCTGTGTGCTGGAATCCTGAAAGATGACCTTTGACCTTTTCATTGGAAAGAACGTTTCTCCACCACGTTTGAGCCCTAGCTCAACTTGATAATTGCTGGTTGCGTTGACTCCCTTGAACAGCCAGCTCGACACTCTATGACGAAGGATTGCTTCTGAGACGACACTTCCCAAGTTTCGGTCATACAGGCGCAGTGCCAAAATATGCTGTTCATCCGGGATCAAAAAGTACTTGCCTATGAAACGGACTTTTTCCTCCTGAAGGTGCCAGTAAACAAATAGCTTGCCTGGTGAAAGGATTCTAGCCTCTAAATGGTCCTCGATCTTTTTGGGTTGTTGATTGCGATTCGTCACGACTGACCTCCAAAACAATCATTATATGATTGAAAATTGAAATTGATTCGTTAAATTTATGTTAGCACGTTCTCATGACTGTCACAATGAACGCAAATTGTCGTAATTTGCAGCTTGCTGAATACACTTCGCAGAAACGTCCATTAATTTTTCCGTAGTCTATTGGGATTACAAATATGGAGAGAATTCGACAGTGTTTACAACGAATGGAAATCATAATAAGACAAATCTATCATTTTTTTTCAGGAAAAAAATATCCATCGAATTTTCGAATTTTGAATGGTAAACTTATTCTATGTGTTCTAATAACAGCTCGGGAGGAATAACAGATGGGCTATATAATCATCAGCCTGATTGTCCTGGCCGCCCTCCTTTTCGCACTTTCTTTCTTTTTGAAAGATCCATACAAGGAATTGCGTGAGGAAATCGACCAGCTGACAATCCAGCAAATTCAAGACCTGTACCAGATCAAGAAAAAACTAAAAGTACTGGAGGAAGAATTGCTCGTAGGTGATACGAACCTGGACAGGCAATCTTCATTTAATACAGGAAAAAAGCAGATTCATGAAATCATAAAAAACCAGGTATGGTCGCTCGCCCAGCAAGGAATGGACTTAAACCAGATCGCAAAGCAATCATCGCTTTCAACTCAGGAAGTCCAGGAAATCATTAATGAATTCGTTGATAAAGGACAGATCGTATGAATAAACGAACAGCTCAAGCATTTGCATTAGGACTGCTTTTCGCAGCCGTGTTCCTATGGGCCAGCAGCAGCGTGATTGCCGGAAAAGAAAAAGATCCGGAAAAGAAAGTTGCTGTTTCGGACGCTAAGAAGATGCTCGAAGACAAAGGATACAAGGTGCTGGATAGCAGCGAATTTGCAAAACTTAACGAAAAGAAAACCGAAGTTGTAAAAGAAGATCAGCCAAAAGAAGACACACCTAAAGAAGAAGCACCTGCCGAGAAGGCGGAAGAAGTAAAAGAGGAAAAACCGTTCACACTCGTCATCGCAAGCGGCATGTCGCCTGGTGATGTTGCCACAATGCTTGAAAGCCAGGGAATCATCGACGATGAGACTAAATTCGAGCGTTTCCTGATTGATAAGGGCTACCATACTAAGGTACAAATCGGCAAGTACGAATTAAAGAGCGGCCTTGACTACCAGCAGATTGCCAAGATCATCACAAAAAACAGGTAACCCCATTTTTAAGACCCTTTTAATTAAGGGTCTTTTTTTTGTTCTGACAAGGCAGAACAAAAAGCGCAAGCGCCTTGTTCAGCCCCGACAAGCGCTGCCCGCCTAAATCGCCACGTCCTGTGGCTGGCGGGTCTAGCACATCGTGTGCCTCGGAGGGCCTGACAGTGAAGTCGTTCTTTGACTTCATTGGCAGGACCGAAATCGAAAAGTATAGCCGACTGCCCAGAAACGCAGAAACTGGAGACTCCGACAAAGAAGCGCTTTTTGCTTCTGCGGG
>NZ_CBCSFH010000011.1:0-154841 GCF_965138835.1 Mesobacillus thioparans
AAAATAGCCATTTCGGTTGCTGGCTTTGGCTACTCTTTATCCACCTGGATCCTGGTATTGTATAATGCGTAGCCAACTTCCCATTTTGCCCGGATTTCCATTGCATAATCTCCCGACGAAATTTTTGATTGGGCCAGATTCAATGGTAAACCATCCAGGCTTTTATAAGCGAGTCCTCCTGTATTCATATCCCATAAATAGCATGTCACCGAAACAGGTGAATGCTCGAACTGCATATTAATGCTGTCATTGCTTCCGACTTTGATTGGAGGAGTTTCTCGAACAAATACAGCAGGATCGATATTGGAATCTGCTGTTGCTGCCCTCCCCCATTTTTTAAAAGAATAGGTTGAAGCTTTAATTTCCACCGCCTGTTTATCTACGACCATTTCAAGTTCAGGGGGAGTTGGCTTATAGCTTTTATAAGAATTCCAGCCGATTATGAGTACAAACAATAATACCACTGAAATTCCCAGAAGAATTTTTTTCACTAACAAACTCCCCCATTTCATGAATAACTTATTTTACTTCCAAATAATTAGACGGTCATTCAGGGAATTAAGTTTCAAATTTCCAGTTTTTTCAGTTCTTACTGATTTTTGAATCTTCATTTTCATAAAGCCTTTTGTCATTAGTATGTAACATTCCTTACATGCATTCCCTCCTTCCTAATCTATAATGAATGAATAAAAGATGAAAAGTTGGTGATGAAATTGCATGGAATAGGACATGCTCATTCCACTGGCAGCCATCCGGATGCAATTGATTTTAACGTGAATCCTTATATTGTTATTTGGGAAGTGACAAGGGCTTGCCAATTAAAATGTATCCACTGCCGGGCTGATGCACAAAACAGGCCTGATCCCATGGAATTGAATCCGGAGGAAGGGTTGAGGCTCATCGATCAAATATATGAGATGGGCAATCCCATGCTTGTATTTACAGGAGGAGACTGCATGATGCGTGAGGATCTTTTCGTTCTCGCTGAATATGCGGTGAAGAAAGGCATGCGCGTATCTATGACACCTAGCGCTACAGATAATGTTACTAAGGAAAAAATGCTAAGAGCTAAGGCAGTTGGATTATCCAGATGGGCTTTCAGCCTGGATGGACCCACTCCTGAAGTACATGATCATTTTCGCGGTACTCCCGGGTCATTCAATCTGACAATCGAAAAAGTTAAATACCTAAATGAATTAAAAATGCCGTTGCAGCTTAACACCGTCATTTCACGGTATAATTATGAGTACCTTGAACAAATGGCTGAATTGATGAAAGAATTAAAAGTCGTTATGTGGTATATCTTCCTTTTGGTTCCTACCGGCCGTGGCCAGTTGGATGCTTGTCTTACTCCAGCAGAACATGAAAAAGTATTCCGCTGGCTGTATGAATTAAGCAAAACTGCACCATATGATATAAAAACGACGGCAGCCCAGCATTATCGCCGTGTAGTTTTCCAACAAAAAGCCAGGGAACATAGGGTTAACAAAGGTGAAATACGGTATGAAGACACATTAACGAAAGATATGGCTTCAGTCATCGATGGCCTGAAACGTGCGCCAAAAGGGGTAAACGATGGAAACGGATTTGTTTTTATTTCTCACACAGGAGATGTGATGCCATCCGGATTGCTTCCTTTGGTCGGCGGAAATGTGCGTGATAAGCCTTTGGCTGCCATTTACCGCAACTCTCCAATCTTTAAGGACCTGCGTAATCCTGATCAATACAAAGGCAAATGCGGTGTTTGCGAATTCCGCTATGTCTGCGGGGGTTCCCGTTCAAGAACCTATGCGGTCACGGGTGATTACATGGGCAGCGAGCCATTCTGTGTCTATCTCCCCGAGGCAATGCGCAAAAATTCAGCATTATAAAGACGATAGCTCCTGATAGGGAGCTATCGTTATTTAGGGTTCTGTTCTTATCCAAAGTCCCAATATCAAGAGGGTCAAGGAGCAACACAGCAGCAAACGTCTTCTTTGAACAATATTGACACTTTTATGACATCCCATTTTCTGTGACATAAAGCACGGAAAACACCGTCATGGAAGTTTTACAATAAAGTTAACGAAAGGATGGTGCAAAGATGACAATCAAGATTGATCAAGAAGCATTTAAATGGTTTGAAAGAGAATTCAATACACAAAAACCGTTTCACATCCGCCTTTATCCTCAATATGCCGGGTTTGGCGACAAAAACAAAGGCTACAGCCTGGCATTTTCGCTAGAAGCTCCAGCCATTGCCGCCGAACAGCACGAAATTAATGGAATTACGTTTTATGTAGAGTCCAATGACACCTGGTTCTTTAATGAGACAGATGTAGAAATACAATACAGCGATGCTGCCGGTGAAATATTCACAAATTACAAAGAACACAATTAATCACCATTCATTATATAAAGCAACAAGTGTTGCCTAAAGTCAAAGTTAAGCTCCCGGCAGAACCAGGAGCTCTTTTTACATTTCTTTCGGTGCCTGGATTCCTAAAAGCCTAAGGCCTTCTTCCAGAACAATGCTGACTGCATTCACCAAAGACAGGCGGGCATCTTTTTCATCATTTTCTTTCAGAATCCGGACTTCTCCATAATACTTATTGAATGCCTGTGCGAGATCCAGCACATATTTTGCGATTTGGGATGGATCATTTTTATCGTAAGCTCTCATTACCGTTTCAGGGAAAGCCATAAGTTCTGTGATCACTGGCCATTCAGCAGATCCTTCAAACTTAATTTCCTCATGGGTTATTGAAGTTGCTGCCTTTCTTAATATGGTTTTGGCCCGGGCATTTGTATATTGTACATATGGGCCTGTTTCTCCTTCTACCTTCAACATTTCCTCCAGGGAAAAATCAATATCATTCATTCTAAAGTTCTTTAGGTCATGAAAAATGATTGCTCCCGTACCCACCATATCAGCTGTTTCCTTCTTATCTGCGAGTAGCGGATTTTTTTCCTCGATATTCTTTTTTGCGAGTTCAATCGAATTCTTAAGGACATCCTCCAGTAAAACAACTTTCCCTTTGCGCGTCGACATTTTTTTGCCGTCTTTCAGCATCATTCCAAAAGGGACATGGATAATCCCATCCGCCCACTCAAAGCCCATTTTTGCAAGTACGGCTTTTAGCTGTTTAAAATGAAGACTTTGCTCATTTCCCACAACGTATAAAGAAGTGACAAATGAATGCTGATCATTTCGATACTTGGCCGCAGCCAAATCCCGCGTTGCATATAATGTAGCGCCATCTGATTTCTTAATTAGGCATGGAGGCAGGGCAGCATCTTCCAATTGAACGACCATAGCCCCGTCCGATTCCACAAGCAGTTCTTTTTCCCTTAACATTTCTACGATGGGCTCCATTTTATCATTATAGAAAGCTTCTCCAGCATATGAATCAAACTCAATCCCCAGCAGATCATATATCTTTTTGAACTCCTTCAATGATTCTTCCTTGAACCATTTCCACAATTCAATGGCCTCTGCATCTGCATTTTCAAGGCGTCTGAACCAATTTCGGCCTTCTTGTTCGAGTGCAGGGTTGGTTTCTGCGGCTTCGTGAAAATTAACATAAAGGGCAAGAAGCTCCTTTATCGGACTCTCTTTCACTTTCTGTTCACTGCCCCAAAGCTTATAGGCAGTAATCAGTTTGCCAAATTGTGTCCCCCAGTCTCCCAGATGGTTTATTTTAATCGTCTTGAAGCCACACTTTTCATATATTAACGAAAGGGAATTTCCTATAACGGTTGAACGCAAATGCCCCATGGAAAAGGGTTTGGCAATATTAGGAGAGGAAAGATCAATAGTCACGATCTGTTGACGTCCAAGATTACGGTATCCGTATTGGTTTTTCTTTTCTGTAATTTCATGGAGGATCTCAGCAGCTGCTTTTGATTTATTCAAAAAAGCATTCACATATCCGCCAACTGCCTCAAACCGTTCTAAGTCAGATTCATTTCTTGACTGCAATTTAAGGCTGATGTCTTTGGCAATCTCCACAGGAGACTTTCTCAAGATTTTTGCCATCTGGAAGCATGGAAAGGCCAAATCTCCTTGTTGCAGGAATTTCGGTTTTTCGATCAACCGTTCAATATCCTCCAAAGAAAGGATTCCATTGAATTCTTGAGCGAGTAATTCAGAATATTTTTTAGCGTATTTCATTGTAGACCTCCCTCTAAAAAATAAAAAAACTCCCGCCTCTAAAAAAGAGACGAGAGTTTGATCCCGCGGTACCACTCTAATTGTTCCTAAAAAGGAACCTGCTTTCATTGATAACGGAGTTCGTTCCGGCCCACCCTACTGGTTTTCAGGGAGGCATCTCAAAAGTGCGCTTCATTACCCTGTTGCACCAGGCTTTCACCGTCCCTGGCTCGCTAATGCAAAAAAGAATAACTACTCTCTTTCTCATCGATTAGATATTTTTACCATTATAAACAACAACTATGCTCGTTTGCAATCATTTTTTTAAAGCTAATGCTGTATTAAATTCCTGGGTTGAACGATTGTAATCATCGAAGGTTTCAATATAATTTCCACCGGTATATTCTCCTATTACCTTCCGCCAAAAACTTCTCGCTGGTTCGTTCTTCTCCACCTGAAGGACACTCCATCTGCCGGGGAATTGATCAAACAGCTTTAATGCCGCAATTCTGCCAAACCCTCTTCTGTAAAATTTCCTCATGATAAAAAACTCCAGGATGACATTTGGCTCTCCGCTTTCAACCATGGCAAACCCAACATACTCACCTTCATGAATGATGAAGAAAGCATGAAGATCCGGTTCAGTCCAATATGATTTCAAATCAAACGGTGCAAAACTTCCGTTCTCTTCAAGCTTGATTTCCTGGAACACTGTAAACTCGTAGATATAGAATTGAATCAGATTCTGGAGGATCGCCTCATCCTCCTGTTTCACACGTACCAAATCGATCACAAGGATTCCCCTTCTTGAAACAAAATTTTTAAATATAATTATTCGTTGTAAAAAGAGGAAAATCCTTTTTTAAACTGATTTCCTTTTCACTCATCCCGATCAGGATATGAGTATTGGTAGGTAAGTTCTTTCTCTTTTCTAGTTATCTTAACTACTTCCTTCCCATCAGCAGATTCAAAATTATAGGATGGTCCCTCACCTCCAGTATGCTTCCAGACGCCTGTTGCCTGTATCTTATCAAGATAATCTTTCATGTTTTGATCGGTACCTCGGTCCCATATATATTTTTCAGTGACCCCATCGATTTCTGCTGGCCGTAAGCCTACTGGATAAGGAAGATATCCATAGCCATGTGTAACATATAGCGGTTCATCGTGATGATTAGGGGCAGGATTTTTCAGATCAAGTGACCCAATAATCTGAAATATATCTGCATATTCAAGCTTTGGATAATCAAAGCTGAAATACAATGTTTTATTGGCTGCTTCCACAAAGAAGTGGTACCGGAGGCTGACATCCATCATTTTTACATGTTCGATATATAATTTCGTTGGATAGGGAAAATTCTGAAGTTCTTTTTCAAAATTCATCGCTTTTGAACTGAGTATTTCTTTCTTCTTACGATCATTCACGAATTCGGCAAAACCAACCTTTTCAGATTCTCCTTTTTTGTAAAAATCATAGCCCTCACGACTTTTTTCAGTGTGTACAGTATCTAAATCCCAATTCAGACTGAACTCCTTGACAGCCTGTGATTGACTTGCTTTGTCTTCACGTTGATCATAATTTTGTACTTGAAACAACAAGCCAGCAGATAAAAGCAGGAATAGCGACGTTAACACAACGTTTTTAAGGTCGAAGATTCTTTGCTTCTTACTTTGAGCTTTACTATTTCGAATGGAAGATCTTATATTCATCCTAATTCGGTCCCTTTCGCAATCACTAGGAATTAACTTTTTCAGCGATTCCCATTGTTCATCAGAAAATTTGTTCATTATGTCCGCCCCCTTCCCCTATATCCCTTTTTCTTAGTGCCGCAAGTCCTCTCGATAGTGTTTTCCTGATTTTTGATTCCGACCAGCCCAGGATTTCGGCAACTTCTTTAGTGGAACATTCCTCGATTTTTTTCAGCGTGATCACAAGCCGGTAGTCAGGCTTAAGCTGTTGAATTGCTTTCAGGCTCCTTTCTACCGTATCCCGGTTTTCTATATATTGTTCGATGTTTAGAGGTGATGGTATGTCTTGCCCCTCATAAAATAACGTGAAAATCCTCCTTCTTTTCCGCCTGCGTATTTCATCCAATACAAGGTGCTTTGAAATGCTGAAAAGCCAAGTCTTCACACTCGCCCTCTTTTCAAATTTCTCGAAGGATGTATAAGCACGAAGAAATGTATCATGAACCAGGTCCTCACAGGATTGGCGATCACCCAGCATATAATAGATGAAACGGTAAATATCCATATAATACAATTCATACCATTGCATTACTTTTTGTTCTTTTAAGTTATCACTAATTTTCCCCACCTCATTTTCCCCTATCTAAAAGATAGGTCGAAGAATAACCAATAATGTGACACTTTTTCTCCTCTTTTTTCCATTATAAAGTGAAATGGGCCCTATCTTGTTAAGATAAAGGCCCACTTTATTAATCTTCTTCTATATCCCATGTATGTTCAAATTGTATGCTGCCTTTTAATGTTTGGGAAACCGGACATCCTCTTTCGAAAACATTCAACGCCCTTTCGGCTGCTTCCCTATTGCCAGCTGGAATCTTAAGCATATAGTGGCAACTGATTTTCGTTATTTTCAGTACTCCTTCAGGTGCTTCAATTGTACCTTGTACCTGTGCCTTTACTTTATCGGGTGAAGTCGGTATTTTACGCGCCTCCAGCGCGCCAGATAGGGTGCCGACCAGTCAGCCGCCTGCAGCAGCAACAATATGGTCCAGTGTTGAAGGGTATTCCACTTCTGGATTGACACCATAGAATTGTTTTACTCCCCCATGGACACCGAATATCAAAGGTTCTTGGAAACCATCAATGTATGCTACTTTAATTTTATTGGAAGTATCCTTTTGAATTACCGTTATTTTTGTTAAGGCAATTGGTTCAGACAATAAAACGATCCCTCCTTTAATAGTTACTATCAACATAATGGAAACCTTGCTATTTTTCAAATAAAGTCCCTTCAAAAAATAGGCTGCCCTTATTTTGATTTCTATGATACAAGCTGATGCTCGTCCGATATTTTTACATATGATGTTGTTGTAAGGTTCGGATCTTACCTATCTTCTTAAAAGAAAGGGGGTGGGGAGATGTTAATCACTGCTATCGTAGTACTATTGTTGGCGCTGGCTTTGGTCGTTGCAATCTTGTTGAATCAGGATGCACTTGCTGACGTCCTTTACAATTGCATCGGTGAAGTTATTGCTGTTGATAATGGCGTTGCTTAATCTCTTCAAATGATGTAGAACCTGAACCTTGTGACTGGCTCCCTGGCTATACCGGTATTGGCCGGGGAGACCTAATTTATTGAAAGGATCGGTGAGGATGAAAGAGAATGATTTAAATCTGGATATTGACATTGACTCATTGAAAAAAAATCCCTCATTGAATGAGGTACTTAATTTAACCACGGCCATTTTTAAAAAGCTGCCACAAGAAACGAACAATGAGAAAACGGTAAATTTGAAACCGGCTGAAACAAACCATATAAATCAAGATAGTATTCAATCATTGTTGACAGCTGCACAAAGTATCGTCAATCCTACTACTTTATCCCTTCTCTTAAATTCATTAAAGCAGCAAGAAAATAAAAGTGACAAACCAGAAATTTCTAGCCAGGCGTTTGATCAGCTTTCCTCAAGTATGAATGCTATAAAAGAGGAATTGAAACAAACGAAGATCGAGTTAGAAGAAAAAAGCCAGCGTTTGGCTGCCATGGAGTCAGAAGTGAAATCCCTCAAACGCCGCAGAAGACGGTAATGAACTGAGAGTCCTTCATCCATTTATGAAGACTCTTTTTCTAGTTTACCCCCTCTTTTCATGATTTTTTAAAAGGATTTAACAGATTTTTGAAGAATACTGTCATATCATGAATTGGAGGTTTTTGATTTTGAATACAGATACTTTGACAATCAATAAGACGAGCTGGGATGAAGTGGCCCAAAACTTTTTTGGGAGAACGGCTTTGCCGGAATATGGTCCCTTTGCTCCTGACGAAAAGGAACTGAACCTATTCGGGGATTTAAACCATAAAAAAGTATTGGATATCGGATGCGGAAGCGGACATTCCTTGAAATATATGCACGAAAAAAATGCCGACGAGCTGTGGGGCCTCGATCTTTCCAGCTCACAAATTCAGGCGGCTACAGAATTATTAGAAGGAATGACTGCCAAATTGTTTCAATCTCCGATGGAAGTGAACCCTGGAATTCCCGAAAGCCATTTTGATATTGTATACTCCATTTTTGCTTTAGGCTGGACAACCAATCTGGAACAGACGCTGACTAACATCAATCATTATTTGAAGCCGGGCGGATCGTTTATTTTCAGCTGGGAGCATCCACTGTTTAGCCGTGTGCGAAACACAGAGCATGGACTTTTATTCTCAAAGTCTTATCATGAGGAAGGTCCATATGAACATGAGGCATGGAATCATCCCGCCATCATGCAGCAGCATAAGACCAGCACCTATGTCAATTCACTAGTCAAAGCCGGTTTTAAAATCGAAAAAATAATCGAAGAAATCAGAGTTTCCGAAGAATTATTGTCCAGAGATTCAAACAGATGGTATAACTGGGAGAAAGTCAAAGCCGTTCCGACGACTATCATATTTAAGTGCCAAAAAAATAAGTAATAAAAGATAGACTCAAACGCTAATGTAGAAAAAAGGACCTATGACTAAGTCTTTTTTTCAATCAATCTTTAAAGATTTTTTGTGAAATAAAAGATATTACAAGATATATTATAAAGGCAAATATACCAAAGAAAATTTTGTTCCCCCATTCGAACCCACTGGCAAACGTCAGAATGGTAGCAACAAAAAAGCTTGTGAAAAGGATCTGGGTGACATTTAATTTAGTTTTCATTTTTTCTCCTATTGTATTGGAATCATAGATTGTAAGATAGCCAAATCCAACTGATCAATTTTGATTTCTTCTTTTAAATCCCATAGTTTTACTTCAGTTGTTTCCTCGTTTTGTGTAAAAGGCATGAGTGAATATATTGTAGAGAAGTATATTGGATTTAACTTTTCAGCTTTTGTCTTGAGATTTTTCACTCTGGCTACCCCGATTAATTGCAAACTTTCTACAATCTGTCCCGTTTCTTCAAATAGTTCTCTTTTCGCACATTCCAATGGTGTTTCATTTTCTTCTCTTTTGCCGGCCGGCAATTCCCATTGCCGTCTTAAGCTGTTGTATCCTAGAAGATATTCCCCCTCCATTTCAATAATCGCAAAAGACCCAGCCATTGGATGGACATGCTCCATTTCAAGTTCACTCATTTGTATGCATTCAATCAACTCAAAGCCATTATTCTGAGGTGATGCCATTAAGTATCCGTCCCTTCTCGTCTCTTACCCTCGAACCATAATGGACGTGCCAGTGCATATGCTTATTGCTTTGATAGTTTCCAACATTTGTAGAAATGGTGCAGGCTCCATATTCTTTTTCAAGCCTTGCTGCTACTTCCCTGACAACCTGGAGTACATCATCCAACAGATGCTTTTCCTCTGCCGTAACAGTCAGGATAGATTGTATATGTTTTTTTGGAATAACAATGATATGTATTTCATAATAAGGCCGAGTATGGTAAAAGGCGAGACTATGTTCTGTCTCCATAATGGTCTCTACCTCCGTTTTGCCAGAAAGCACCTCATCACAGTAAAAATCTTCCCATTGAGCGTTAGCCACCTTTTAAACACCTCTCTTCATCCCTCTAGTTTTTTTCTGCTTATCTAAGGTTGCCGTCCATTAAAGTTCATTTCTTTTATCAAGATAACCTTGAATATATTTCAAATAGCCTGACTGCAAGTCTTTCGGCAAATGGTCCAAATGGAAGAACATAAGATCGACTGATTCATGTTCATCTATTTCCAAAACCCCATTATATTCCCTAGTTGAATAAACGGTTGTGACAGAATAAAGTTCGTCCCCGTTCGCCACTTTTAAATAGTATTCAGCGCCTGAGAATACGCCTTCCAGCTTGAGTTCGCCGATAATAAGCCCTGTTTCTTCCTTTACTTCTCTTCTTGCTGTTTCCTCAAGACTCTCCCCTAACTCCATCAATCCACCTGGCAGTCCCCAGCCACCATCACTCCGAAGCTGCAGAAGCAATTCATCTTTCTCATTGAAAATCATGACTACGGCCCCGGGCAATATCAGTGGCCGATGGCCGACCAATTTTCTTAGCTCAGCAATATATTCCAATGGTTTCACTCCATGCCTATTTTTTAAATAACCCTGCCAACAATTCACTTGTACCAAACAGGCCTTCTTCAGGTGACTGGTCTTTCATTTTCCTGAGTTCCACAACTTCAAAATCACGAAAGATGTTAGTTAATTTTTCATTTGTAAAACCCAGTCCGCCCCTCATGCTTTTCCCTCTGTACACTTCCCAATCAGATATGTCTGACCCACCCAAGCTACCTCCCTCAACAAAGCATGTAAGCGCAAAATGGCCTCCAGGCTTTAAAGCACGAGTTACCAGGTCAATATAATCCATTCTCCTATGCGGGGGGATATGATGAAAGCACCCTGAGTCGTAAACGAGGTCGTAGGAACCCTGTTCTATATCCAAACCATAAATATTTTGCTGCATAAAGTTCACCGTAACATTTTGCTCAAGTGCCCTTTCTTTTCCCCAGTTCAACCCTTCTTCAGATTGATCCACTGCGTCCACAGAAAAACCTTTTTCAGCTAAATATATGGCATTCCTTCCTGGACCGCATCCCAACTCCAACACTTTACCAGGAGTAATTTTCCTTGTTTCCACATACTCTGCAAGATTCTCATCTGGGTAGTTTTTAAAAAAAGGGACTCCTCTATCTCGGTCTGAATAAAAAACGTCCCAATCAAATTTCCTTTCTTCACTCAAAAAATGGTCAAGCATCTCCAATAAATCATCATAGCTGTATATATTTTCTTTCATCGTTTTCCTCCTTAACTCTGACTTATCCCCTCACTGGAGAGATCAACTGCAAGTGTTGTTTATGGCTGTTTGGCTTAATTACAACCGGCCTCATAGGACCCGTGAAACTCATCACAATTTCTTCGTCAGAAATCGATTTAAGAGCATCAATCAGAAAATTATTATTCAATGAAATCAATATCTCGGGATCTCCTTTCAGTTCCCTGATTGGGATCGTTTCCTCTGTTTCACCTAAATCTGAAGAATAGGAAGCAACCCTAAGTCTCCCTTCTTGTGTTACATACAATTTCACGTTATTTCTGCTTGAGTCGCGAGTAAAAAGGCTGGCACGGTCAATAGCACTCAATAATTTCCTGGTAGATAGGATCATTGATGTTTTTGATTCGGATGGAATAATACTTGAAAGGTCAGGATAAGTCCCCTCAATCAGTCTTGAGTACAAGGATAAATCTTGTGACTCAAAGACAAAGTAATGATCAGATACATGAATTGTTACGGTAATAGGATCATTGAAAAATCTAATGAATTCCCTTATTGAATTCAGAGGAATTATGTAAGAATCGGCAAAAGGTGTGTCAAAGCCAAGTTCACACATGGACAAACGATGAGAATTTGTGGCGGCACATCTTATTTTATTGTTCATGAAGGAAATCAATATCCCTGTAAGAACCTGGCGAGCATCATTTACTGAAGCTGCGAATGCAGTCTGTTTAACCATCTCATGCAGGTGGTTTGCCGGCAGCTGCACGGTTTCATCACTATTCACTTTTGGCAATGATGGATATTCATCAACATTGAAACAATTTAACTGAATGCTTATCTCATCTGCCTGTAAAAAAAGTTTGTTATTTGTTCCGGTTTTCACTGTAATCTCACCAGGTAATTTTTTAATCAATTCTGCCAAATGCTTAGCAGGCGCTACAAAGCTGCCCTTTTCTATGATATTCAGGTTTGCGTCACAATTAAACAGCTCTTTTTTCAGAAAAAAGTTATGATTGCTGACAATAAGAGTCAAACCTTCAGAATGGGCAACTATTTTAATGCCGCATAAAATTTGCGGTTGAGGATTCGCTAAAACACACCTGCTCAAATTCGATAGTGCTTCATAAAATAAGCCATTCTTAATGATAAATTTCATGCTTCTTTCCTTTCCATTTCTATACACTATAAATTCGACAAATTCTTGGAAAATCCTTGTAAAAAATAAAAAAGTGACCTCCCTTTAAGAAAAATCACTTTTACTCATTTTGTATTATTTTTTGAGGATAACCTGAATAACATGGCCTGTTCCTGTGTGCAATTCCCCTTCCACTCTTTCCTGTTCTCCATAAAAGAAATGTAGGACTTTGTAGTCTTTAACCCATTCTAAAACATCAGATGGGTCGTAAAGCATTTCAACCGTCTTGGGACCGCCTGTTCCGTATTTCACCTGGTCTTCTGAATATACCTCGAACATGATGGTCCCCCCAGGCATGACAGTTGAAATCAACTTATCCATCACGGTTTTTTGATCATTTTTACTAAAATGGCCAAATACCATAAAGGCTGCGTCGAATTCTTCTGCAGGTACCGGATCATGTATTAAATCCTTTATTTCGGTTGAGATTTTCACCTTATTGCGCTCTGCTAGAGCATTTGTTTTGTTTAAGCCATTTTCCGCATAATCATAAGCCGTAACATGATGGCCCTGCCTCGCAAGATAAACCGCATTTCGGCCTTCACCTTCAGCAAACGCCACGATTTTACTTTCTTTTTCCAATCGGTGTGACTGGTCTTTTATAAATTGATTTGGTTCTTCTCCATATACATACTGTTCTGCGCCAAAACGTTCATGCCATGAATTTCCCATACGATCACTCCTTCCTAATCATTATACCCATTACCCTTTTTCTAGTATGATAAAAGTTCATGTGGCTATTCTGTTTTTAATAGGGTATCAATTAAGGAAGGAGTTGAGTTGAATTAAATGAAAGAATTAACATCCATAGATGAAGTGAAAAATTTAATCAATGATTACGAATTAAGTTTCGTTTATGTCTTGACTGATGGTTGAAGTGTCTGTCACGGATTGCTTCCTCAGGTCGAGGAAGTTTTAAAAGATTTCCCTAAAATTGAGGCTGGACTTGTCAATGCCGGAAAGGTCGAAGAAATAGCAGGATTCCTTATGGCATTTACAGTACCTGTTCTCGTCTTGTATGCAGATGGACGGGAATATTTAAGAGAGGCAAGAATCGTCCAGGTTGAGAAATTCAGGGAAGATGTCTCAAAGATATATGAAGGATTCTTTGGAGAATAAGTGAGGAGCTTGGTACTTCCAGGCTTCTATTTTCTTATGATCGATCAATTATAAAACTTCAATATCTTTATATTCTAATTCGGATAAAAACCTGATCTGCTCTCTGTAATTTGTCCGAACCTGGTGCTACTTCGGACAATTTCAGCCCCTGATACCTGTTTTTTGTCTGAACACGGTCCCACTTCGGACAAATCCTGTCTCTGACTCCTGCAATTTGTCNGAACNNGGNGCTACTTCGGACAAATTCCCGCTCTGGCTCCTGTATTTTGTCTGAACACNGTNNCACTTCGGACAAATCCTGNNTCTGANTCCTGCAATTTGTCNGAACCTGGTGCCACTTCGGACAAATCTGACTTCTGGCTCCAGTATTTTGTCTGAACCCCATGCTACTTCGGACAAATCCTCGTTCTGTTTCCTGTATTTTGTCTGAACCTGTTGCCACTTAGACAAAATCTATGTTTTAATTCCACTCACTTTCCCAATCTGATATTTCCTAAAGATTAATCTCAAGTTAATGCATGAATCGTTCTCTTTTAAGCAAAATAAGCATGTTGACTAATTCCTTTCCTAAGGAGAAAAAATATGAATATAAACACTATAAGGAGTGCGGTTATGGGAATTTTAAGCGGAAATCCAAAAGATGAACCTATGCATTATGGTGAGGTTTACGGGGCCTGGACTCATTTATCAATCAATCATGGTCTGATTGCTGGGTACCAGACCTTCATCAATCACATTGGTGATGAGGACCTTAAAAAGCTTGTCCAGGAAGCAATCGAAGCGATGCAGGAAGAAAATAAGCAGGTTGAAGAACTGCTTAAAACGAATGGCATCAGCCTCCCTCCATCACCACCTGAACGCCCGGTTGCCCATCTGGAAGATATTCCTCCTGGAGCAAGATTCAGTGATCCTGAAATCTCGGCTGCAGTCTCAAAGGATGTTGCTGAGGGCCTTGTTGCTGCAAGTACTATGATCGGGCAATCCATCAGGGAAGATATTGCAATGATGTACGGCCAATTCCATATGGCAAAGGCACAATTTGGCGCTAAAATGCTAAAATTAAATAAAACAAAAGGGTGGCTGGTTCCTCCTCCACTACAGGTGAAATCTACCGAGTAATAAATAATTATATTATGTAAACGGCACAATCACATCAGACAAAAACAGCAGAACCCATATCGACGAGCTCTGCTGTTTTTCCGTTTAATTTTTTCTCCAAACCCTTTTGTTCTCAATCCTTCTCGTGTATCCAAGTGAATCAAGACGTTCAAGGAATGGAATCATATACTTACGTGATAAATCCACTGCTTCCTTGGCCTGGGAGACCTCAAATTCATCTCCCGTCTGCTCTTTCAGTTTCCTCACTGCATCCTGAAAATGTTCTCCATACCAGGCATATTGGTCATCAAGCAACACAATAACTCCCTGGTCTTCGAGGAAGCGTTTTAACTCGAAGGAAATGGAGTCAGGTATGCCCGCATTTTTAATATAGTCATTCAAATAAGCAACCTTTAAGCCATCTTTCTTAAGCTCGTTGATGAGATTCTCTGTCCGTTTTTCCCAGTTCTTCGGGACATGCGGAGCAAAGGCTGCAAGTGCGATATATTGTTCTTTTCTCATGAATAAGCCCTTGCTGATTCCATTTTCAATTATGAATTCCAGCAAATTTTTAGAGAAGAATTTTTGTAGCGTTTGCAGCAATTCAGCCTTATTCATTCCAGGTCGCATGGGATTATCTTCGTGATACTCTTCCAGTCGATCCTTGATATCCTCTTCAATGACGTCAATAACTGATGCCAGGGCAAATTCCTTATTAGTAATTTTGACAAATTGATCATCTTCAAGATGGGCTAAAATGGATACTTCATCGAGTGCCGTCCGCTTAATCAGCTCTTCGACTGTAAGGCTTTTTGCCTCATATAAGGCAGCGATCATTCTTTCGATGGGCGTTCCAGCTTTCTTTTTTTCCAACTCCTCAATTGTCTGCTGTCCAAATCGATACTTGTTCCCACGCGGGTCAATTACCCAGCCGCCTCCGATCGTCTCCTGCGGACTTGGCCTGCGGACAATGAAACGGTCTCCACGCTTTGTGACGATTTTCTCCTCAAGGCGTAGCTGGCAAAGGATCTCTCCATTGTCTTCTTTTAATTCGTTTCGGTCAAAAAAGACAATCCGTCCCATCACTTCGGCAGTACCGATATGGCACTTAATCGGCGTCCTCTGTTTTACTAGATGGTCAAGGTCCTCAACGACCCTGATTGCGACATCAATGGTATTGGTCACGATAAAATGCTCGGATGATACCAGAACTTCGCCCCGTTCAAGGTCGTCTCTGGAAACACCTGAAAGATTAATCGCAGCACGCTGACCCGCGTAAGCTTTTTGTGCAGGCTGATGATGGACCTGAAGCTGGCGTGCCCTTACTTCGTGCCCTGATGGCAGGACTTTTAACTGCTGACCCTCTTCTACTGTACCTTCATAAACAGTTCCCCGGACAACGGTGCCCTGTCCTTTCACTGAAAATACCTGGTCGATCGGCAGACGGAAAGCTCCTTTAGCATCACGCATTTCCTGTTCCTTCAGCGTAGCGATGATCAGCTCTTTCAGTTCAAGAATGCCTTTTTTCGATAGACTGTCAACCATCATAAAAGGTGCGTTCTCAAAGACTGTGCCTTTAAGCTCACCAAGTATGTCGTCTTGCACGAGCTCGATGAATTCCTCTTCCACCCTGTCAATCTTGGTGATGGCAATTATTCCTGAAGAGATCCCAAGGAAACCAAGAATGTCCAGATGTTCTCGAGTTTGTGGCATGACGCCTTCATCAGCAGCGACAACGAGAACGACAAGGTCAATACCTGCAACACCAGCAATCATCTGTCGGATGAAGCGCTCATGTCCGGGGACATCCACCACCGAAATCTGCAGTTCTTCATCTTCATATAGTGGCGCAAAGCCCAATTCAATCGAAATTTGCCGTTCTTTTTCTTCTTTCAGGCGGTCAGTATCCACATTCGTCAACGCCTTGGTCAACGACGTTTTTCCATGGTCAATATGCCCCGCCATCCCGATCGTAAAATACCTTTTGCTCAAATGCCGACACCTTCTTTTACTATGTATAAAATAACTCTAACTTTAAATTCAAAATAGTTCAAGCGACGAAAATGAGACAATATATCAAGCCATTTTGCATGCCCCTATAAAATAGACCTGCAGACGTCTCATATCTTGTCTGCAGGTCTATTTTAATAGCAATCAATGATTAAACATGAAACGCAGCATTGCGGCAGCTGCCAGTCGGCTTGTGATATCACGGAAATCTTTAGAAGGGTCTATTTCTACGATATCCATCGCTTTCACTTTTGGATGAGATGCTGCAGCAGAAATGCCTGTAAGCAGTTCCCTGCTGGTTATGCCTCCGGGCCCGATTGCCGGGCATCCTGGTGCAAAGGCCTGGTCGACGACATCCATATCCACTGATAAGTAGATGAAATCTACTGATTTCGATAATCTGTCCAGTTCCTTTTTTATGATTGGTACTATTCCTGTATTTTCAACATCGTCCATTGTAAAAACGGTAATCCCTTTTTCCTTCGTATAATCATGATAGACTTTTGCATTGGCATAATCACGGATTCCTATCTGGACAAGGTTTTCACCTTTAAGGTGACCTCCTTCAATGAGACTGCGGAATGGGGTGCCGTTCGTCCGTCCTCCATCTTCCAGATTCCTGACATCATGGTGTGCATCCCATTGGATGACGCCTATTTCCCCATAATGCTCACCGAATGCGCGGATCGAAGGGTAGCTGACTCCATGGTCCCCGCCTAGCAAGATATACCTGTCGCTGGCCTTCTTTGCAAGCATCTCCCCGACACTAATTCGCAGTCTTTCGATTGACTCCTCCATGTCGGTTGGATGCACCTGCACATCACCAAAATCTAGGACCTTAAAATTCTTATAATCTTTGTCTCTTTCTCCTGAAAACGTAGAGAATGTACTTAGACATGCCCTTATATATTTAGGCGCATCTGATGCCTGTGACATTGAAATAGAAGTTTTAGAAAACGGAAGACCGATCAATCCGACCTCCCCTCTAGCTCCGTCTGTATAGGAAGCCAGACACTCATTGACCTTTGTGACAAATTTGTCCTTGAATATTGCCGGCCTACCAGGCTGAAGATAGCTGAACTCCACTATAAGCCATCCTTTCCCAAAGTTTTTTGCCAGAACGGAAAACGCTTTGAGCATGGTTCACACCATAGTGGTATGGGATGTATTGATAGTTAGGCACATCCCAGATCACGAAATCTGCACGGCGTCCAATTTCAAGTGTCCCTGCCTCTTGGGACTTGCCGATTGCATGAGCGGCATTGACGGTAACTCCATTCCATATTTCTTCTGCTGACATTTTCAGTTTTAAAGCAGCGAGTGACATGATCATTTGCAGGTTTTCAGTCACACAGCTGCCCGGATTGAAATCTGTTGCCAGGGCGACTGCCGCACCCTCATCAATCATTTTCCTGGCACGAGCATACTGGTCCTTACCGAGATAAAACGTTGTACCTGGCAGTAGAACGGCTACAGTGCTGCCTTCAGCGAGCCGTTTGATTCCTTCATCCGAAGCGGCAACTAGATGGTCCGCACTTGCAGCACCCAAAGACACAGCAAGCTCAGTACCGCCTAGCGGATCGATTTCATCAGCATGGATTTTCAACCCAAAACCCTTATCTTTTGCTAGCTGTAAGTACTTCCTTGATTGTTCAATCGTAAACACACCTGTTTCACAAAAAATATCGACGAATTCTGCCAGCCCTCTCTCTTTGATTTCATCTAATAAATCAGACATATGCTCCAGGAATTGAGCTTCTTTTCCTTTGAATTCGGGAGGAATAGCATGTGCTCCGAGAAATGTTGAAATGATCGAAACCGGATATTTTTCTTTTAACCTTTGGACCACCCTCAATTGTTTTAGCTCTGTCTCCGCATCCAGACCATATCCGCTTTTGGCCTCCATAGTTGTCACACCATAAGAAATCATCCTTTCAAGGTGGAAGGAAGCCTTTTGGAGCAACTCCTCCTCGGATGCGTTCTTAGTGGCTGACACAGTAGACAAAATGCCTCCACCCTGAGCCAATATTTCCAAATAAGGTACACCGGCCTGCTTTAACGAAAGCTCATGCTCACGGGAACCTCCAAAAACCAAATGAGTATGGGGGTCAACAAGACCAGGTGAAACAACTTTTCCTTGGGCATCGATTCGTTCAGAAGCTTTTAATGATTCTGCGTCAATGCTTGAACCGAGCCAGGCCACTTTTCCATCGCTGATCCCTATGGCCGCATTCTCACTTATATTCAGCTCTTTCATTTCCTGCCCTTTTAGCGGCCGTTCTTTGCTTTTCGGCAAAATGAGCTGTCCAATATTATATAGAATAAAATCATAGGTCAATCGTTTTCATCCTTTCCATATAGAACTTGTAAGGCTATTGAACGAATTAAGAGTTCTTTTATGTGCCATCTGGCCAGTAATAATCCGTTCGTTTACAAAGCACATCGATCCAAGCATGGATTTTGATTTGAAACAGATGATCCAATCATTCCATCCATCGTTCAGTCCCTGCTTACGGAAGCATTGGGATATCTACACCTTTCTCTTTCGCTGTTTCAATTGCTATTTCGTAACCTGCGTCAGCGTGGCGGGCGACACCCATACCAGGGTCAGTGGTCAGCACCCTTCTCAATCTTTCTTCGGCCAGGTCCGTTCCATCAGCGACTACAACCATACCTGCATGAAGAGAATAGCCCATGCCGACCCCGCCTCCATGGTGGACAGAAATCCACGAGCCACCTGCTGCGACATTGATCAGCGCATTTAAGATCGCCCAATCGCCTACTGCATCGCTGCCATCTTTCATCGCTTCGGTTTCCCGGTTTGGCGAAGCTACGGACCCGCTGTCCAAATGATCACGGCCGATGACAATCGGGGCTTTCAATTCACCATTGCGCACCAGCTCATTGATTGCCAACCCCATTTTCACTCGCTCACCATAGCCAAGCCAGCAAATCCGTGAAGGAAGTCCCTGAAACTCAACCTTTTCCTGAGCCAAGTCAATCCAGCGCTGGAGGGCTTCATTTTCAGGGAAAAGTTCTTTGATCAGTTCATCTGTACGATGGATGTCAGCAGAATCTCCTGACAATGCTGCCCAGCGGAAAGGGCCTTTTCCTTCACAGAACAGCGGACGGATATAGGCAGGGACAAATCCCGGGAAGTCAAAAGCATGCTCTTCGCCATGGTCCTTCGCCACCTGGCGAATATTGTTTCCGTAATCGAAAGTAACAGCACCTCTGCGCTGGAACTCAAGCATCGATCCAACATGCTTAGCCATTGAGAAGGATGATTGCTTAACATATTCCTCGGGATTATTTTCCCGCTGCTGTGCTGCTTCCTCCAAATTCAAGCCGACAGGTATATAGCCATTCAATGGGTCGTGTGCAGAGGTCTGGTCCGTTACGATATCAACCTGAAAGTTTCTCGTCAAAAGTTCAAGATGGACTTCTGCTGCATTGCCTACAAGACCAATCGAAAGTGCTTCACCTTTATGTTTCGCTTCCTTTGCCCATTGAATCGCCTCGTCAATTGAATGGGTCATTTTGTCGCAATAACGGGTGTCCAGACGTTTTTGGATACGCTGAGGGTCGATTTCCACCGCGAGGCAAACGCCTCCGTTCATCGTGACCGCCAACGGCTGGGCGCCGCCCATACCCCCAAGACCCGCGGTCAATGTAATCGTATTTTTTAGCGTACCTCCAAAATGCTGTCGCGCAACCTCCGCGAATGTTTCATATGTGCCCTGCAGGATGCCCTGTGAACCAATATAAATCCAGCTTCCCGCAGTCATCTGGCCATACATCATCAAACCTTTTTTATCAAGATCATGGAAATGATCCCAATTTGCCCATTTAGGGACCAATACTGAATTCGAAATCAAGACACGCGGAGCTGCTTTGTGTGTTTTAAAAACAGCGACAGGTTTACCAGATTGTACAAGCATTGTTTCATCATTTTCCAGCCTTCTTAAGGTTTCTACAATTGCATCAAACGCTTCCCAGTTACGGGCCGCTTTGCCGATTCCTCCATAGACGACTAGGTCCTGTGGTTTTTCTGCGACCTCTGGGTCAAGATTGTTATAAAGCATTCTTAATGCCGCTTCCTGCTCCCAGCCTTTACATTCAAGTTCCAGACCCTTTTTCGCTTTAATATTGCGCTTCGCTTCGATTGTCATCATTTCCACTCCTCTTAATAGATTAGATTATCAAACTAAGCTCCCCTGCTTTTTTATAGCTGTCCACTGCCAGTTATTTTTTTTTAGCCACTCTGCAAGTCTCTCAATATCCTCTGAGAAAACGCGATCTTCTGTGATCGAAGGAACAATCTTTCTTGCATCCTCATAAAAGGCTCTTGTTTTTGGCGCCATTTTTTCCATCCCCCGGTATTGGACTGCCTGGAGTGCACAAATACATTCTATGGCCAGCACACGCCTGACATTCTGAATGATGCTGTATGCATGGCGGGCTGCAATGGTTCCCATGCTCACATGGTCCTCCTGGTTGGCTGAAGACGGGATGGAATCTACACTTGCCGGGTGTGCGAGCGTCTTATTTTCGGAAACAAGAGAGGCCGCGCTGTATTGCATAATCATCGCACCAGACTGAAGTCCAGGCTGAGGACTCAAGAATGGCGGAAGGTCATTTAATTGAGGATTGACGAGCCGCTCAATGCGTCTTTCGGAAATACTCGCAAATTCTGCCACAGCAATTTTCATGAAGTCCATCGCAATGGCAATCGGCTGGCCATGGAAGTTGCCGCCTGATATCACGGTCTCACCACTGTCAAAAATAAGCGGATTATCCGTAGCAGCATTCATTTCGATTTCAAGCTTTTCTTTTACATAATCAAGTGCCTGCCAGGATGCACCATGCACCTGTGGTATGCATCTTAGTGAGTAAGCGTCCTGCACACGTTTTTCTCCCTGACGTGTCGTCAGCTTGCTCCCTGCCAGCAAGTCTCTCATACGTTCTGCTACGTCCATTTGCTGCTGGTAACCTCGTGCCGCATGAACAGCGGGGTGGAATGCATCAATGACGCCCTCCAGTCCTTCCATAGTAAGGGAAGCAATCCACTCTGACTGATAAGCGAGATCATTTGCCTCCAGCCAGTTGACAACCCCCATAGCCGTCATTGCCTGGGTACCATTAATTAATGCCAGCCCTTCTTTAGCTTTTAACTCAATTGCTTCCAGTCCTTCTTTTTCATAAGCTTCTGAAGTGACGCACACCTTACCCTGATAAAAAACTTTCCCTTCTCCAAGCAGAACCAGTGCCAAATGTGAAAGCGGAGCTAAATCTCCGGAAGCACCAAGCGAACCTTGCTGCGGCACAACTGGATGGATCTGCAGGTTAAGCAATTCCTTTAATCGTTCTACAATCACTGGCCTGATTCCGGAATACCCTTTGATTAAAGCGTTAAGCCGCAGCAAAATCATCGCTCGTGAAACCACTTCCGGAAAAGGATCTCCTACGCCGCAGGCATGTGAACGAATCAAATTCAATTGCAGGGAGTTGACATCCCGTTCATCGATGATGACATCACTGAATTTGCCAAAACCTGTGTTTATTCCATAAATCGTGCGCTTTTCGGCAACGATTTTTTCTACTGCTTCCCTGCTTTTTTTCACCTTTTCCATGCTTTCCTGACTGATCCCAACGATTTCATCCTGATAACAAACCTGCCTGATTTGTTCCAAAGTTAATGATTCACCCGTTAATACAACCATTCACGCTACCCCCCTGATCGAATAAAATAAAAAGGAGACGATAATGGCATACTTAAACCATCATCGCCTCCTTATGACTAGTGGACTATAGGCAATGCAACTTCATATATGATTGATTCCCAACCCGACTGTCTCGTGTTCAGAACCTTTTACCGGAGCGCCAATCGTTCCATAGAACGCGACAGCAATCCATTCACCTTCTGCACGATCCTCAAAGGGTGTTCCCCTTACGACAGCAAATCTCAGACCGACTGTCCGGCTCATTTCGCCAATGGATAGATGCCCGCGCGTAACACCTTCCATCCCTTCCATTATTGCATGATACAGAGCATGTGTTTCACGGTATAAATGAGGATGTATGAGTCCGTGGCGCTTGGCAGCAGTTTCCACTGCGGAAATGACCTTTTGCAAATTCATTGATCCTACTTTGCCAAGACAATAGCTTACATCCTTCAACCTATCCTGAAAAAAGACCATCTCTTCTTCTGTGAAAGATGCCAGCAGGACCGCTGTTTTTCCAATTGCAATTTTACTCATTATAGACTCCGTTTTCTGAATTTTAACTATTAACTAATAACTTATAATCAGTTTATGTTTATTACTGGCTGGTGTCAACCAATTCGGGAAAATTTTAGTATATTACTATAGTAGTATGATGCTTTGATAAAGCATTAAAAAACCGCCCCGTAAGGCGATTTTTATTGTTGCTTTTCTATAGATTCAGCCATTTTGAAAAGAAAACTGTAAATCAAGGAGTATGCTTCCCTTATTGATAAATCCTCCCTGTATCTGTCAAGCCCATTCAGTGCGAAATTAAGGCTCCAAAGTCCCTCGTTTCCATCGAACATTAAATCATATCCGGTCTCAGGAAGCATTTCGTCAAGATATTTCGTAATGGCTGGTCCATGTTTTTTCTGAAGTTTAAGGCCAAGCATAACATCAAAGGTCCCGAAAACATCATCATTTTCAAAACTTATGGCATCTACACCGATCAATTCAAACCAATTGGATTCCATATATATAAATTCATTTTTTTTGTCTTTAAAATAGGAGATCGACTGTTCAAGAAAAGCGGATGATTCCTCGCCTAGGAATTCCTCCGTTTCTTTGTCACCCCTTTCAATATAGGCATTATCGAACAGCGAGCCTGATTCCAAAACTTTTGCCTCTTTTCCTTGAAGCAGTCCATTTCGCTCGGCATATTCTTTAATGCCAATATGTAATTCTACAATCCCGTTCTTTGATGCGATATACTTCTCCACCTGGTTTTTCAGCATTTCTTTACCCTCCATATTTCGTTAACTGTTATATATATTGAATGGTTATTTTGGAAATAGCAAATATTCATGATCATTATTCCCGTAATTCTCTAAAGTTTTCCGGAAGTATGGTCACATCCCCATACAAAACACTGCTTTTCCCCATATCCTGTTATTACACCACCATTCGAATGAAAGGAGAGGCAAATTCATGAATTATTATTACAAGGATAACAATCGGCCAGATAAAGATGAACACTGGCATTCCAAAGGTAAAAATAAGCACCGTAATCACGATCAGCATAAAGATTGGTATGACTGGGATGACCACAAGGACCATAAAAAATGCAGGGAAAAAGATAAACACAAAGACTGGNACCATGATCACCATAACGAATCGGATGACTGGGATGACCATAAGGACCGTAAAAAATGCAGGGGAAAAGATAAGGACTGGGACCATGATTTCTATGATTGCGGCTGTGAAAAAGACCATTACCATGACAAGGATACCCATAATTGTGTTTGCAAGAAGGTAAAGGATATTAATAAAGCTCAGCATAAGGTAAAACAAAGGAAAGGTGGCTGTGATGTCAGCTGCGAACGGTCAATCAAGGAGCTGCTCGATCAATGCAAGCATCCGAACTATGATACCATTCCTTTCAAATTGCTGTGCGGTTGCAGTAAAGGTGACTGCGAGACATTTATTGGTACTGGGGTAGTGAAAATCGATGACTGTTTTTATGATATTAAATCTGCCTTTTTCCGTGTTGTTGATTTTGTAAAAGGATCCAGCTGTTGTGCGATTCTGGAACTGCTTTGTCCCGAAAGATGTGATGGTAAGCATCACGGCATTGAAGGCTTTATCCGGACGGGAGCCTGCTTTGAGGTCGATTTAAAAGATTTCGTAGGCATTACATGCTTTCCTCCAGTTAAAGCAAAGAAAATGGACCCTCATAAGTTCTTATGTTCCTGACCTGGAAAAGTATAATAGACTGAATGCCCCACTTTGTGTGGGGTTTATTTGCGTCCTTGTTACTTTGCCGTTTTAAAAACCTGTGAGTAAAAATATGTGGTTGCCCTCTATCATCCGTCTATTCATTGGTAGTTGTACTGGCATATACAATAGTAAGTCAAAAGAAAGGAGCAGAGTCATACCGTTCCGTGAAGCTTTTGATAAAAAAAAAAGGAGTGAAAGAAATGAAAAGAAATACAGGTTGCAACTCTTACCATAGCTGCCCGCCACAGCGTTCATGTGATGAAGCTAAAACACTTCGTGTTGATTGCGATAGTGTATCTTCTCCACCTTATGGGAGGAATCTCAATTACCGAGTTGCAGATATTGATGTTCCGCTTGCAGTAGTAGATCTGCAAGTTGATGTAGAAAGTGATATTCACCTTCCAACGCCAGCACGTGAAATCAAGCAGATGAAAAAGAATGTATCTCTTACACAGTGTAAGGCAATCATTTCATCAATGAATAATGGAGTGGTCAAACTCTATGTCTCCGGTATTGTCCACAAAAATATCCAATATGTAGAGCAATGCAGCGGTTATGTGCGGGATTATAGTGTCGAAGTACCTTTTACATGTATTGAGGCTGTTAAAGTTTACAATGAGCCAACTGAAGAGATGTTCAGCAAAAAGACTTCTGTGAAAGAAAGAAGGTTCATTGACAAAAATGGCCATGGTGCCGATAACTGCACTTCTGGAGCCTTTACGTATGAATATTACAATGAGCCAATTGAATGTAAACTGCTTTCATCCTCCGTCAATGACTTAGACTTGTACAAAGATTTTGACGCTTGGGGCAGGTTCAGCCGCATAACTGAAAAGATGGAAGCCGTTTTATGTATCAAATTGCTGCAAAAGCAGCAGGTTAACTTGGATCACGATGGCCAAGCATGTGAATAACCTACTTCTTAATCTTCGTCTACTTCCTCTGACATAGGCGCCAATTGGTCCAGCATCCAAAAATCAGGTCGGGATGTTATATTTAATGTGGTGACATAAAGGATAGTAGACAGGAAGGGGTGTCTCGATGGAGGCACCCTCTATCAATTTATTGTGAAAGCAGCTTTTGCAAATCCAGACATTGTTTCTGGAAAAGGTCAATCTTCATCCGTGCAGTTCCCTGAAATAAAACTTTATCTTGATCAATGAATTGTTCATTCCATACACAGTGCAGATCCGTAAGACTAAAGTTCACTTTTTCCACTAAACTCTCTTTATACTCACGTGTGAATCCTTCTTCCATGCCAAGTGGGGAAGTGAACATATATTCTTTGCTGTTTTTGGATGAAAGTTCTGGCTTATGAAGCCATTTTACCTGACTGATTTTTTTCCATGGGATGTGAATTTTGAGTGAGTGCATAGTTCCCAAATCGTCAGTATTAACATAATCCATTGTCAAAAGTAGTATTCCTTTCGTAAATAAGTTAGCAGTTGGCAGTAATACTTCTGCTTCAATTGAATGCAGAGAACACTCAACATTAGATACAGACGAGATAGGCCTTGTAAGATTAAATGTATCAAAAATGTCTATTTCGAGTTCTACATTTGCCAGCTGTAAGGGAAGCCTCACCTTTGTGCTTTCATAGGTTTTATTTATTCCACGGTAAGCAGCACTTGCTAATTTGATAGGCTGTGAGGAAGACTTCTCATCGAATTCCTTCAATTCCTGGAAGTCAAGGTCAAAATGCGCATCTTCTAGAGACTTTTCGATCCCAATCGGTTGATTGGAAGATTCCTCTTCAACCTGATAACCGCTCGATTCCTCTTCTTTCTGGTAACCGCTTGATTCCTCTTCTTTCTGGTAACCGCTTGATTCCTCTAATATTACATCATTGTTCTCTTCTTCAAAGCTTTCCAGGAATTCTTCCATTTCCAAAGGATCTGCCTCGGAAGCAATTAGCAATGAAGTATCACTTGGTTCGTCTTTAATTTCTTCAATCTTTAGTATCATTTTTTCTTCTACACTTTTAATCTTAGGTGGAGTCAGAATCAATGGTATTCCGGAACCCTTTTCTTTCTTGCTGGTTCTGCTCTTATTTGTACTATCAAGATCTCTATCATTCTGGATTTTCGAGCGTCCATTGCGTCCGACTGAATGGCTTCGCATACTTCCATTGAAAAGATTCCTATCATTAAATGTTCTATTTGTGTTATCCATCTTTACTGGATGGTTCTGCTTCTATTGCAACCTATCCCTTGCCTCCTTCCTGTATAAAGATAAAGGGGCATATACTATTAAGTGCCTAGTATAATACCCCGTCTTATACTGCTATTTATTCTGATTCATCATAGCAATCTGGATCATTAGTTGCTGAAGATACCCGGATTTGCTGGTTTTGAAGAACGCGTACTGTGAAATCGATAACCATTTTTTCTTCAATCGTTTGGAAATAGCCTTCGTCGATCGGTGAAGATGTCGGAAGCGGTTTACGGTCAATTGCCTCATCCCATTCAATAATTTGGCTGGAAACTAATTCACAGAAAGGCAGTTCATTATAGTGCTGTGAACTTTCCTGGTGGAATTGGCTCAGGTCGCTAGTCAACAATTCATCTTTTTCCGGAAACCCTGTTGATAACGGCTTTGATACGAAGAAGTCAAATTCCTTTCGGTTATTCACCTGAGGCATTACCGGCCTTGAAAGGAAATCCTTTATCTCTGTTACTACCTGGAACGGGATATCGACTGTATAGGAATGCAAATCTGAAGCTACGGATGATGATGATGAAGCTTGAATCTCCTGGCTAGGGCTGGCATATTGGATGTTCTTCCTTACAAATCCCTTTATAAATAGCTTATTTGTCGGCAACAGTAATCTGCATTGAGTCAATTTTATCCTCTTTTTTATGTCCTTAATCTCAAGCACTGGTTCTGGAAAATTGATGAATGTATCCAGATTTACGTGCAGCGTTAGCTCCGCAAGGACGACAGGAACTTTCGTAACGACCTTTCCTAAACTTACATGTGGATGATGATGCTTTGGTGTGCATTCAAAATGGTCTTTTGAAGGCTTACACTCATAATCGGGCTTCTTATTTTTATCTAATTCAAACATACATGGCTCCTCCTTAAAACTCCTTAGAGTGAAGATGTTCTATCCTATGCACCCTGATTTTTGGGGTCTAGGCGTATGCCCCCCTTGTGTCAGTTAAAAAAGTGGCCGGAACTTTTAAAACCATTTATTTTTATAGCGATGTACTGGCCAGAATCAGGAGTAAAAAATTTTTTAATTCTTTTTATACAACAGTGAGAAGAGCAGCATGACCAGGTTCTGAATATGTATAGAAGAGTGCATGAAAAATGGCAAAGACAATTGCCTTCGCCATTTTGTTGCTTATGAATGGTTAATGGTAATTAGCATTACCATTATCATGGCCTTTTAAGTCAAGGGAAATTGCTGGTTCTGAAAAACTCTGACACGGAATTGAAGGAATGTTTTTTCCACAATATTATGGAAGGTGCCTTCTTCAAATGGTGCATGATGTGGTGTTAAAGGTTCACGGTCGATAGCTTCATCCCATTGAACTATGCTGCTGGATACCAGTTCACAGAATGGAATCTGATTGTAGTTTTGAGTACTCACTTGATGGAATTGTGATAAGTCGCTGGATAGCAACTGATCCTTTTCCGGGAATCCATGTCCCAGGTTCTGTGCCCTGAAGAAATCGAATTCTGAACGAGTATTGACAACCGGAAGTACTGGGTCAGTCAGGAAATCAGTGATAACCGTTACACACTCAAACGGTACGTCAACAGTAAGAGATCGCATTTCGGACGCTACACAGTCACTTTTTGTATGCGGGCATGGCGTTGCGTACTGAATATTTTTGCGAATGAACCCTTTGATGAATAATGGAATTCCTGTTGCTGGGTCTGAGGTAGGGCCTATAAGAAGCCTGCACTGTACGATTTTCACTCTTTTCTTGATATCTTTGATTTCCAAGACTGGATCCGGAAAATGGATGTTGGCAACCAGATGGTCAGATACTGTAATATCCGCTAGAGTTACGGGAATATTGGCAGACGGCCCCAAACCCGGTGTAGGTACGTTGGTACATTCGTTCCTGGATGCAGATTGATTTACATTCACACATCCATGCTTACCTTTATGGTCATTAGTCATTTTTGTTCCTCCTTTTAAATTTCTTATACAATTTATCCTATTCCTCCTAGATTTTTTGGACTAGATGAATCAATCAGAGCAAACGCGGATTTTTTAGGTTTTATCTGGCTTTTTCTTTATTTCTTCCAACTTCTATTTCATATGGGTACTTGCACAATGGAACATACCTTTTGCATAGGATTCAAAAGGAGGAGGATGAAATGAACAATTATAATTATCTTGCAGTCGACATAGGCAACAGCTGGTATAAGGTTCTGGCCTCTGATCACGGGCAGCTGAGCGAATACCAAATGCCGAACGCAATCGCGCTATATGATGATGAGTTTTATGAGAAGCCCTATGACGAGGAGGATATAGACCTCGAAGAAAATTTGATCGTAGAGATAAAGAGCCCGGCGGTCACAAACAAAAGGGAAATCTTTTATGCAGGAAAGGCAGCCGCAAGACAAAGGAATGTGAGCTTAACTTCGAGCAACAATCAAAAAGCTGTTGAAGACCGGACCTATATCCTTCTATTCGCCGCTGCCGCCTATCATGCTTCCATTTTAAACCCGGAGGACATTGAAATAAGCTACTGCGTCGATCAATTAGCTGTGTCACTTCCGACGACACAATATAAGGAGAAAAAGGAATTACTAAAGCAGCGTTTGATTGGCAGCCATACCATCGCCCTTCATAAGGTACCCGGCATTTCCGAACCTAAAGAGCTGGTTATCAAGCTTGAGATCAAGGATGTGATTGTCGGGGCAGAAGGAGCATGTGCATATCTAGGTTTAATACGGGACATTGACTCACTTGCCATTAAAGACGACGGTCTCGTGAAGGATTCCAGGAAAGGAGTCATCATTGGTGATCTTGGGGGTGATTCCGTGGACTTTGTCGGCATCAAAAACAGCAAGCCTGTAGCGTCTGTTGAAGGTGACCATTTTGGCATTAATTTGTTCCTTGATACGATCATTAAGAAGGTAAGCAAGAATGAACTCTATACCTTCGATTCCAGGTCAGAACTCGAGGAAAAACTTTCTGCAGGGCAATCAGAGTGGTATGTCGAACCTTTTGCAGGTGTCAGGAAAGATATCAGCAAATACGTGATTCCGCAACTGAGAATCATGGCAATCAAATACCTTGAACATTTTGACCGTGCGAGGAGCAGTTCCAGCGAAATCAAGGGTGCGTCCCGCTACATTGCCGTTGGCGGCGCAGCAAAGCTTGCCCAAAAACAAATACAGGAAGCAGCGGTAAGATGGGCTGATAAGGGGCGTCCGATTGAACTGACTTTTCCTGAGAACCTGGAAAAACTGAATGTCTTCGGACTCATGATTTTAGCCAAGATGAATCAAATCAAAAAACAACATGAGAATACCGAGGAACTAATTCCCATTGAAGGGTGATCGGTATGTCAAACACCTATACGGATTATGTTAATAAAGTTGCGATAACAGTCCCTGATCGATATATTGACGTCAAAACCGGCGAATCTTATTCAATATCACCAAAGGTAGTCGAACAAATTGAATACCATGCGAAAAACAGTTCTTTGAGCCATCTCGTCCTGTCTGCCCTCCATCATTACCTTGCACCCAAGCCTTTGTTGAATGGCGGATCTGCTGAAATCCTCCAGCAGCTCGCTGACATTCGTTCGCTACTTGAAAATGGCTCTTTTTCCATGCAGCCATCTATAAAAACAAGGGCTGCGAAAGAGCAAACTGACGCAGCTAAATTGCTCGATATGAAGGAAGTTGAAGACATCCTTGATGCATTTGGGGGCTAAAAAAGAAAGGACGGTACTTATGTACGCGTCCTTCACTTTTGTTTTTATTCATCTGAACCCTGTCAAAATTCGATTCTTTTAGAACATACTCATATTATATTTGGCAGACATCATTTCCAGTAGCTTGATCCCGCCAATACTATTACCCTTTTCATCAAGTGCCGGCCCCAGGATGCCAATTCCAAACCGGTTTGGAACAGAGCCCATGATTCCACCCGAAACCCCGCTCTTTGCAGGAATGCCCACCCTGACTGCAAACTCCCCGGAAGCATTATACATTCCACATGTGACCATGAAGGTTTTGCATAGGCGTGCCACATGAGCAGGAATCAGCCGCCGGTTCGTGACTGGCTCCAAGCCATCCATTGCAAAGACACAGCCAATGCGGGCAAGGTCCAGACAATCCATTTCAATTGCACATTGCTTGGTATACACCATCAACAGTTCTTCAACGTCCTCCTCGATGACTCCATGCTGCTTCAAAAAATAAGATAAAGCCCTGTTCAAATCAGAAGTTCTATATTCAGATTCGGCAACTTCTTGTGAATATCCGATCGAGGAATTGCCGGCAAGATCCTGGATAAAGGTAAGAATACGGTTGAACCTGTCATCCGCATCTTTTCCTTTTATCATATTTGTCACCGCAAGTGCTCCTGCATTGATCATCGGATTCAGCGGTTTCGATGGACTGAATTCCAGCTTGACGATTGAATTGAATGGGTCGCCTGTTGGTTCATAGCCCACTTTATCAAAAACAGCTTCTTCACCATAATCCATTAATGCGAGGGCAAGTGTAAGGACTTTCGAAACACTTTGTAATGTGAGCTTTTGCTGGATGTCACCGGCAGATACACAAGTACCATCCTCGTGAAAAATGGCGACCGACAGTTCTTCCGGATTGGCTTTTGCCAGCGCAGGAATATAATCCGCAACCTTTCCGCCAAACGTATAATATTTTGCTTTCTGAACGAGTTCATTCAATTCATCTGTTGTTCTGCAAGGCATACTTAATTCCTCCGAATCTTCACGCAAATTTCTTCCTTCCACAGAAAAAGGCAATGATATGAACATTGCCTAAATCTCATCAAAATCTTCCCGATTTTATAATAGAATAGATAATCAATAAAAACATGCCGAACGCTATGAAAAACCCGATTTCAATGGCAGGTACGCTTGTCAATATTGTATTATTCCCGAAAGTGGCCCCAACTATCAGACCGAGGACAACAATACTGAAGGCAAGCAGCGTCAGGCTAAAAGAAACCTGGTTGCTGATCCTGTCGAACTTATTGAGGATCCGATTGATTTCAGAAAGGCTGATTTCAAACTTCAAGTCGCCTTTGGATGCCTGGTCCAAGACATTTTCCACTTGTTTCGGGATATTAACAAATGTATCTGTCAGGTCTTCCGCCTGATTCCATAGTCTTTTCCCCATCCTAATCGGATCATAGCGTTCCCTCATCAATTGTTCTCCATAAGGTTTGGCAATCTCGATCATATCCAATGTCGGATCCAGTTCAGAGATGATCCCTTCTATCGTGATCAGGGCTTTCCCCATCATCGTCATTTCCTTCGGGAGGATAACCCGGTGTTCCTGCGCTGCAGTAAACAGCTCCTTCACCGTCAACCCTAAACTCAAGCCATTTTTTGATGATAGTTCAACCGTTTTCCTGATGCTATCCACATGGTCATAAAAATGCTGTTCATCTATATCGGATGGAACATATGCCATCCGGAAAATCGCCTTGACGATTCGATGGGTGTCCTGCTGCATAATCCCCATCATCATGGAGGCGGAATGGTATCTCATACTTGCCGAAAGGCGTCCTACCTGCCCAAAATCAATGAATACCAGCTGTTTTTTTTCAGGGACATAGAGGATATTACCCGGATGAGGGTCCCCATGAAAAAATCCTTCTTTAAGAATTTGAGTTATGAATGCACTTACCAATAAATCCGCAATTTTTCGTTTCTCTTCTTTCCCAGCAGCCGTTGCATTTAACTCATTCAGCTTGATTCCTTCAATCTTTTCCATGGTGAGTACTTCGGGCGTGGAGTAATCATGGAAGATAACCGGAACTTTAATGTCTTCACAATCCTCAAATTGCAGCTGAACCATATCTGTATTACGTGCTTCTTCAGAATAATCCAGTTCCCTTCTGATGGATTCAGACAGTTCCTCAACCATATCGGTAATGTTATAATATTGCGCCCAGTCGTATCGCTGTTCGATTAGTTTTGCGAAATCCCTTAAAATCTCCAGGTCAGTAAGGACAGTCTGCCTAATCCCCGGACGCTGGACTTTGACCATGACTGATTCCCCATTGTAAAGAACTGCTTCATGAACCTGTCCAATTGAAGCTGCCGCTAAGTATTCCTCATTAAAAAATTGAAAGACTTCAGTGACAGGTTTGCCAAATTCTTGCTGGATTTTTTCCTTGATTTCTTCTACCGGGACAGGTGGCACCTGATCCTGGAGCAATTCCAGCTCCTTTACAACCTCATCTGGAAGCAGGTCGCTCCTGATGCTGAGAAGCTGGCCAAGCTTTATGAAAGCCGGGCCCAATTCCTCGAGCATACAGCGGATGCGATAACCTATTTCCTGTGTGTTTCCATCCTTCACTTCTGCTGTTATCCGATCTTTTAATGACAGTACATGAAAAAGGCCGACTTCCTGCAAAACATAGCCAAATCCATACTTCACAAATAAGGAGGCAATCTCCTTGTATCTATTTAAACGTCTCAAACGGTCCGTCAACATTCCATCACCTGCTGCTATTCATTATCTTTTGAGAAACCAGGTGGGACATTCTCCATCCCATTCTCCGCCTGGTCGAATTCTGTATTAAGGTTGTTTTTACGAAGCACAGATACTTCTTCCTTCAATGACTCAAGCTGTGCCTGGATAACATCTAATTCTTCTTTTGTGACAAATCCCCATTCGCTCATCTGGCTCCTTGCCATCTTTTTGAATTCATCATTCCATTCTTCACTTTTGTTTTCCCCTTTATTAAAAAACTCATCAAACATCGTATCTGCCTCTGCCTGTGTCATATTCCCTTTTTCGACCAGCTTCATGAAGGATTCATCCAGCTTTTCCTTCCCAGCTACCGCGGCTCCTAGCCCAAGTAAAAATCCACTTTTAAGAAAATTATTCATGATAAGGCCCTCCAATTAATAATATTTACTTATTAATACCCCAAAACCCAGGACAATCACCCTATTAATAAAAAAAGCACCTGGCTCATTAAAACCAGGTACATGGATAGTTTGGACATTTNCTTCATGATCTGCCGGTGTTTTGTCCGAACCTGCACCNACTTCGGACTTTTTCTTCACGATTTGCCGATGTTTTGTCCGAACCNNCATCTACTTCGGACAATTCTTTCATGATCTTCCGATGTTTTGTCCGAACCTGCACCGACTTCTGACATTTCCTTCATGATCCGCCGGCATTTTGTCCGAACTTGCGCCTACTTCGGACANTTTCTTCATGATCTGCCGATGTTTTGTCCGAACCTGCACCTGCTTCATACTAAATCCTCGTGACAACTCGGTGTTTGGTCTGAACTTCCATCCACTTAAAATAAAAAGCCGCTACAGCAATTTTTCAATAACAACCTGCCATTCAACACTTCCTAAACTATATCTACCTTATCAAGATAGGCCCAGTTCTGCGGGGAGCGAAAGCTCAATTGCCAGTATGTTGCTCCATTCAATTGATATAAATCTATCAGTCTGTATTTCTCGGTATAGCTGCGGATATCTTCAAACCAGACGATGTGTTCCTCGGTCCCTTTCCAGTACCTGAACCAGGGTGATTGTGCGGCTGTATCAAATTGAATGACAGAACCTGTTGATATGGCAAGGTTTTGTGCATCCAGCACGGATAGAGCACGAAAACGGTCAGTCGACACTATTTTGTCATGACCATATAGCGGAAGTCCGATTTGTAATTTCTCTCGCGGCATCAGTGTCAATGAATACCTGACTACAAGGGCAATCCACCAAAGCGGAGAGACCGGATCCGGCGGACCTCCCGGATAACCATAATCGATCGTCATAACAGCAACGATATCGGCAATCTCCCCAATAGTCTTATAATCATAAGCTCCTATGATAGGATTGGAGGGTATATCTTGAGTCTTGGCATGGACATTCACATGTAAAATAAGACTCCCCATCGCTGTTTTTAGCTCCCGAAGGAATGTGTTGAAATCCTCTCTCTGAAGAGGCGGAATAAATTCCAGATCAACACTGATTCCTCCATAGCCCCTTTGCAGCGCAAGGTTCACGAGGCTCGCCACCAGGTTCCTTCGATATGCCGGTGTTGACAGGACTCTGCCTGCTAGTTCTTTGCTGAACCCTGCGGCTGTCGTATTTTGAACCATTAATAACGGAATGATATCCAGTTCCAGGCTTTTACGGACGATTGGAACATCATCGCCGATGACATACGCATACCCTTCTTCAGTAAAGGAAAATGCTGAAACAGCCAGGTAAGTAAGGTTGGGGGCGATTTCTTCTAAATCGGCAAGAAATGTTGGAGAAGAACCTGGGACGATAAACCCCAAGGTAGAGAACTGTGGTTTGACAGGCGAAGGTATGTTGATATTCTGGCCAATATATAAATTGTTGGGATCGAGTCCCGGATTGGCATTTAGTATATTGTTAATACTTGTCTTGAATTGTTGTGAAAGTTTCCACAATGTGTCCCCCGCTTTAACCTTATAAAACCTGATGATTGGTTGCAGGTCTGGGATGTATAAGGCAAGACCAGGAACGATTAAGCTTGCGGACAGAAGACCATTAACTTCCACAATATTTTGAATCGTTATACCATACAATTTGGAAATGGACCAGAGGTTTTCTCCTGTTTTCACTACGTGGACAGCCATTTGATCACACCTTTTTTATTTTTCCTTCTTTTATCATATGGCTGTTGTTCCGTTATATATTACTGTCGTTTTTCAAGAAGCAGGGCTTAAGCTAATAAGCCCTGCAGATAAAAAATCATCTCCACCGGTCCTTTGGTGCACTGCGTTTTCTGTATTTTGCAGTATGGCATGCATCACATATTTGGTATGGAGAATCTGCATGTATTCCTTTCCCGCAATGTCTGCATTTCTTTTTGTAATTCTTCACTTCTGACTTTAAGAATTCATGTACTTCGTCGCTCAACTCTGTACGGATCCTTTCCCAATATACAGCCTCCGTTTTCCTTCCTAGTTTATATAAAAACAAGAGATGGAGTCCGATTGCTTTATAAGAAAGTTCGAGCTCTTCAAGGCTGGCAGTTTTCACAGGGGGTTCAGGGAGCTCGTCATCGGCAACAATTGCCTTGATCGTTTCCAGCCACTGTTCGATAAGCGCTGGTTCTCTCGATGAAAAAGGAAGGTGAAGGAAACCGTATAGCTCCATCATCTGCAGCCTTGCTTCAATTTCAGTGTCCCTGACATATTCATAAAGCTCCCTTTCTTCAGATAAAGAAGCTTTGTTTGTACCCTTTGGACTTTCGAATTTGTCCCATAATTCGAAGAAAGATGCCAATGTTCGATGGTACCTTTGGAACCTTTCAAAAATGGCTGAAGTAGGTGCGATTGAAAATGTCTCTACGAGTTTATCTTCTTTTTCAAGCAACTTTGACATTATCCCGATTTCCGAAGTAAAGGCTACCCTGCCGACATTGTAAATTCCTTTTCTACCTGCACGGCCGGCAATTTGCTTAACTTCCTGGGAAGTCAGCCTCCTTCTCCTTGTTCCATCGAACTTTTCATTTTCGAGGAATACGATTCTCCTGATCGGCAAATTCAATCCCATGCCAATAGCATCCGTAGCTACGACAACACTTGTTTCTCCATTGATGAAGCGGTCTATCTGCTTCTTCCGCGTTTCGGGGGGCATGCTGCCATAAATCATGCTGACTTGTCGGCCGCTGTTTTGCAATTTTGCTGCGTTTTCCAGGACCTGTTTCCGCGAAAAACAAACAAGCGCATCGCCTTTCTTGGTATCCTTAAGGCTGAATTCCTTGTTTTCAACCTGGAGTGGGATTTCACGGCTGTATTCATATATTTCCTCTACTCCACCATCGAGAAGGTCCAACATCATCTCTTTGATATTTTTGCTGCCGATGATGTGGACCTCCTCCGCGTTCGCTTTTGTGATTGCTTTGAACCAGGAGAAACCACGATCCTTATCTGCGATCATCTGGGATTCATCAATGACGACTACATGGTAAAAGTCTTTTTCATGGAACATTTCGACTGTGCAGGAAATATGGTTCGCTCCTGCCACTGGTTTTTCTTCTTCCCCTGTTTTTAATGAGCACAGGATACCATCAGCATTCAATTTTTCGTATACCTCAAGTGCCAGCAAGCGCAGAGGCGCGAGATAAAGTCCGCTGTTCGCTTCCTTCATCCGCTCGAGTGCATGGTGGGTTTTGCCGGTATTGGTTTCACCGATATGCAGAAAATATCTTACATTTTGCCTCAATGAAGGATTATATTCCCTGCCGAAGATTTCCTCCAGCTTGCGGGCTTCTTCTTCTCTTTTCCTTTCAAGCTCTGCTTGTTCTTCAGCTTTCCTGCGAGCTCGGTCTGCAAGGTCCTTTTCATAAATTTCCTGGTGGATATGAATATCAAAAGGAATATCATGTAACCGCAGTAAATCACCGATGTATTCTTCCTGGAGTTTATACATGAAACCATCGATATAAAATTCAGTCAAATCGCTGATGATTCTTCTGGTTTCAGGAATAGATAATCGATCAGCGAATACTTCTTCATATGATCTGATTAATTCTTGATCAACACTTTCCAGTACCTTCTCTGAAGCAATGGAAGAAAAATAGTCCAGTACCGCTTTTTCAAAATGATACTGGTAGGTTTCATATTCAAAATAAAACCTTCCCCAGTGTGATGTCTGGTGAATTTGCCCCATCAGCTCATCGAAGAAATCAGCCATTGTCTTGTAGTCTTCTGGATTGAACGAACCAATGACCGTCAATTTTTCTTCGAGCATATAGGTATCTATATCTTCATATTTCGGTTCTGTCTCGAAAATCCTTTTAAGCTCGATTGCCATATTAAGCCTGATTTTCAAATAGGCAAGCTCCTGGAAATCATTTAAAACGGTATGGGCCTGTTGATCGATCTTTTCCTTGATCATTGCCTTCTTCTCAAGCAAACGTTCTTCTTGCTTTTTCTTCAGGAACTTCTTTCTTGCTTGCTGGTACAAATCAGGCCAATTGTCTTCACTGATGGCAGAAGCAATCCATTTTTTCGAATCAAAAGGTTGGTAACTTCTTATTTCATTCCTGAAAAGTTTATTGATGAGTTTACGGTCCACACCTTCAACAGTGTAATCCCGCTCACTTAAAAATTCCTTTTTATCCCGCTTGGAAAAGTCATTCGTCGATTTTGTCAGCCAGACATTCAGCCAAATCTGGCTGATGTATGTATCTCTTGCTTTAAGGTACTCTTCCAAGTCTGGAAGACGGTCATGTTCGCCAAGGAATTTCTCGATGTCTTCCATGATCTTGGTTTTTGTATTTTCAACTGCTTGCTGATAGATTGTTTCAATTTGTTTCATATCTGATCTCCTCAAGATTGCCTAAATATAAATAAAAGGCCGCACAATTGGAATGTGCGTCCCTTCCATTTCCTATACTCTAAAAATCAGAGGAATGGGTGTTGCTATGCATTCTTAACCTTTAACTTTTTCATGACCTTAGTGGAAATCTTTTTATCGTCCTTCGTAACAGACTTTGGTTTATATGGCGATACAGCTTTTATCCCATCATTATTATCCATACTTAGAATTTCCAGGTAAAACGCTGTACTCTCCCGATTACCATTTAAATATCCACGGAGGATCTTCATTTTTTCAGGAGTACCTGTTAAATCGCCTTGATAGTCCCATTCGATTTCATTTTCATATCTAGAATCCATTTTTTCCTTTAATGCAAAAGCCTCTGATAAGGCATCCTCTGGTGTCGAAAAATAGGATTTTGTTCTCCTAAGTCCCTTCTTTTTGCTGCCATCTCCAGCTTTTGCCTGATATAGTTTGATTAACATCTTCCTCATCCTCTCTGGTTTGGTCTCACGCCTTCTCATGGTAAGTCGAAACACCAGAAGACCCGAGGAATTACATATTATCTAGTATACCCTTTTTTCCATCAGTTACCTATTAATAAGATATAAAGCTTTCAATAAATGTAACTGGAGAGCTTAATTTGCCCGTTTTTATCGTCAGTCAGCTATAAGTAATAAAGGAGCGTAATCTTGAAACACGCTCCCATTGAACATTATTTTGCTGCTACAGCTTCTTTTTCGTTATTTATTTCGTGGCGGATTGTTGCCTGTGCGGCTGCAAGTCTCGCCAGCGGAACCCGGTAAGGAGAGCAGCTGACATAGTCAAGTCCGGCATTATAGCAGAATTCAATTGAACTCTTCTCGCCACCATGCTCCCCGCAAATACCAGTCTTCAGGCCTGGCTTTGTCTTGCGTCCAAGTTCTACACCTGTCTCCACCAATTTACCTACTCCTTCGCGGTCAAGAACGGCAAATGGGTTTTCCGGAAGTACTTTTTGCTCGATATATGCCTGGAGGAATTTGCCCTCTGCATCATCACGGCTGTACCCGAAAGTCGTCTGGGTCAGGTCATTCGTGCCAAATGAGAAGAAGTCTGCTTCCTCAGCAATCTGATCAGCAGTAAGGGCTGCACGCGGGATTTCAATCATCGTTCCCACCGTATATTCAAATTCCTTGCCTGTTTCTTCTTTTATGCTAAGTGCCGCTGCATTAATTAGTTCACGCATTTCTTTCAGTTCATTCACATGCCCAACTAATGGAATCATGATTTCTGGTTTTGCCTCGATTCCCTTATCAGCTAAATTTGCCACCGCATAAAAAATCGCTCTTGCTTGCATTTCATATATTTCAGGATGGATCATACCAAGACGGCAGCCACGGTGTCCAAGCATAGGGTTGAACTCATCCAGCTGGCGCACCTTCTTCAGCAATGCTTCCTTTTCCTTAAGCTCCTTTGATTTGGGGTCTAGAATTTGCAGTTTTGTAATCTCCACTAATAGTTCTTCTTTATCAGGAAGGAACTCATGCAATGGAGGATCAAGCAAGCGAATCGTCACAGGCAGTCCCTGCATCACTTCCAGAATCCCTTCAAAATCTCCTTGCTGCATCGGCAGGAGTTCATCCAAAGCTGCGTTCCGCTCTTCAAATGTTTCTGCAAGGATCATCTTCTGGACAATCGGTACCCTTGCAGCGTCCATGAACATATGCTCCGTACGGCAAAGACCAATGCCGCCCGCTCCAAATTCAAGTGCTTTTGCGGAATCCTCAGGGTTATCTGCATTCGCGCGGACGCCAATTTTACGCTCCTCGTCTGCCCATGACAGTAATAATTGGAACTCCGCAGACAGCTCAGGTTCAATCATCGGGATTTCGCCGAGCATGATTTCACCAGTTCCCCCATCAATGGTGATGATATCCCCATGGTTCACGACAACTTCGCCAACCCGGAACTGTTTTTCGTGTAAATCAATTTTCATCGCTTCGCATCCGCAAATGCATGCTTTTCCCATTCCCCGCGCTACTACTGCGGCGTGACTAGTCATCCCGCCGCGGCTTGTTACGACAGCCTGGGCTGAAATGATCCCATGAATATCATCTGGAGTCGTTTCCGGACGGACAAGGATGACCTTTTGGCCATCATTTGCCAGCAGCTCCGCTTCATCTGCATCAAAAACAATCTTGCCTGTGGCGGCACCTGGTGACGCAGGAAGGCCTTTAGCCAGCTGGTTGCGTTCATAATTCTCATCAATCCTGCGGTGAAGAAGCTGGTCAAGCTGCTCAGGATCCACACGGAGCAGGGCAGATTTTTTATCAATGATTCCTTCTTTTACAAGCTCTGTAGCAATTCGGATCGCCGCCTGCGCGGTACGTTTCCCTGTACGTGTCTGAAGGATGAAAAGCTCACCGCGTTCAACAGTAAATTCGATATCCTGCATGTCTTCGTAATGCTGTTCAAGCCGGTTGCAAGTGTCAACGAATTGCTGAAAAACAGCAGGCATTTCATCTTTCAACGTCTGGATAGGCTGAGGAGTCCGAATGCCTGCCACCACATCTTCTCCCTGTGCGTTGATCAGGTATTCTCCATAAAGAATGCTTTCGCCTGTGGATGGGTCCCTCGTGAAAGCAACTCCAGTTCCTGAATCGTCTCCCATATTCCCGAAAACCATGCTCTGGATATTTACCGCTGTGCCTAAGTGTGATGGAATTTTATTCAAACGGCGGTAAACGATCGCTCGTTGATTGTTCCAGGAATCAAAAACTGCGTTGATCGATAGGAATAGCTGCTCCTTTGGATCCTGCGGGAACGGCTTCCTCGTATGTTTTGTCACGATATTCTTATATCCTTCGATGACTTCCTTCCAGTCGTCTGCCGTCATCTCAGGGTCTGAATTATAGCCTTTCGCTTCCCTTGTTTCTTCCAGTAATCGTTCAAAGAAGAACACGTCAACATCGAGGACGACATCACTGAACATCTGAATGAAACGACGGTAGGAATCGTACGCAAACCGCGGGTTGTTTGTAAGCTTCGCCATTCCTTCAACTGTCTCGTCATTCATGCCCAGGTTCAGGATTGTATCCATCATCCCCGGCATTGAGAATACGGCTCCGGAGCGTACAGAGACTAGCAGTGGATTCTCTGGATTCCCAAGCTTCTTGCCTGTTTTCTCTTCAAGTTCTCCAAGAGCTACGAGCACCTGTGCCTGGACTTCTGCAGGGATGGTCTTTCCCGCTTCATAATAAGAGTTGCACGCTTCTGTCGAAATCGTGAATCCGAAAGGTACCGGAAGACCAATACGTGTCATTTCCGCCAGGTTTGCACCCTTCCCACCCAGTATTTCTTTCATTCCGCTGTTTCCTTCATTAAAAAGATACACAAATTTAGACATTCGCTTAACTCCTCTCACTTTTTAGAATATCAAGTATCAGTCCTGCAGTTTCTTCTATAGCCTTATTGGAAACATTGATGACCGGGCAGCCAACACGTTTCATGATTTTTTCAGCATAATCCAGTTCCTCGAGAATTCGCTCGTAGCTGGCATAATTCGCCCTGGATCCAAGACCAAGCGCCTTCAGCCTTTCCGTCCTGATTTCATTCAGCTTATCTGGTGAAATGATCAGGCCTACACATTTGCTTCTGGGAATCTGGAACAATTCATCCGGCGGTTTGACCTCCGGCACAATCGGTACATTTGCAACTTTGTAGCGCTTGTGGGCCAGATACATTGACAATGGAGTTTTCGATGTTCGGGAAACACCGACCAGAACAATGTCTGCCCTTAAAATCCCGCGCGGATCCCGACCATCATCGTACTTAACGGCAAATTCGATGGCTTCGATCTTGCGGAAATATTCATCATCCAATTTCCTCATCATCCCGGGGCGGTGGTTCGGTTCTTTGTTGAATTTCTTTTCAAAGGCGTTCATAAGTGGATTCAACAGGTCAACTGCGTGAATCCCTTCCTCCTTTGCCCTCAGGTCCAGATAGGCTTTCAGGGCAGGTACAACAATTGTATACGCGATGATGGACTGTCCTTGCCGGGCCATCATAAGGATGTCCTCTATGTCTTCCTCATCTTCAACATATGAATTCCTTTTTATATCAACCTGCCCGCCGTTAAACTGTGTTGCCACTGCTTTAACTACAAATTCTGCTGTTTCCCCGACTGAGTCGGATACCACATAGACAACTTCCCTCATATCCAAAGTGCGCTCACTTCCTAGACAGATTTTTGCTCTGCGATTTCTAAATATACCTTGGTAATCGTTGTTTTGGTTATTCGTCCGATGACCTCATATGAATCGGGGTTACTGCTGAGTTCGCGTACGACAGGGAGAGAATCGATTCTATTCGTAACCAGTTTCCTGGCAGCCTGTAGCAGCGTTTCATCGGGATTTACCGTAATGATATTAGGCATCCTGGTCATGATGACGCTTACAGGAAGGTCCTCAAGGTTCTTGTTTCCAATCGCTGCCCTCAGCAAATCCTTTCTGGAAATGACTCCAGCCAGGCATCCTTCTGAATCAACAGCATACAAAGTGCCGACATCCTCCAGGAACATCTGGACGATGGCATCATATACTGAGGAAGATTTCTGCACCACAATTGGATGGCCTTTATAATCCTTCACCTTCAAATTCATTACCTCTGTCGGTTCGAAAGGCCTCTGTTTATCCTTATTGAAAAAATATCCCACTCTCGGCCGTGCTTCGAGACTGCCTGCCATTGTCAGGATCGCAAGGTCGGGACGGAGGGTTGCCCGTGTCAGCTTCAGCTTCTCGGCAATCTGTTCCCCTGTAATCGGGCCATCCTCTTTGACAATCTGAACAATTTCCTCCTGCCGTTTTGTAAGTTTGATAGAACTCACCACCATCGTACCCCCAATAATAATTATGTAACATTATCAAGGAATTTTTAAATGTGTTACACTCATTCACTTATAGTATATAACATTTGTTAAAAAATCAAAAGAAAAGGTTTTGTTTTTTCTAGATTTCTTTTAAAATACCGTTTCCACAGGGTAATCCTTCATTTCAGAGCTGTAATTATGTCATACTTTTTATCATTCAACTTGCAAAACCTTGCTTTTTCCATACAAATAAATCCCCTGGAACACCATCCAGGGGATTCAACAAACCTTATATGTCCAATTCCAATGTCACAGGACAGTGGTCGCTGCCCATGACAAAACATTCTGCACCTGCTTGATGAATGGCAGGTGCCAATTTTTCTGAAACAATGAAGTAATCAATGCGCCAGCCTATATTCCTTTCTCGCACCTTGCTCATATAAGACCACCAGGTGTAAACATCCCTGGCATCGGGATAGAGATACCGAAAAGAATCAACAAAACCACTGTTCAGCAGTTGAGTCATCTTCCCACGTTCCTCGTCGGTAAATCCGGAATTCCCGCGATTCGATTTTGGGTTTTTCAGGTCGTGGTCATTGTGTGCGACATTCAGGTCCCCGGTCAGGACAACTGGCTTATCCTTTTCTAATTCGAGCATATAATCCCTAAGCTTGTCTTCCCATGATAATCGATAGCCTAGGCGGGCAAGATCCCGTTGAGAGTTCGGTGTATAAACGTTGATAAGATAAAACTGATCAAACTCGATAGTGATCGCTCTTCCCTCATGATCATGTTCGGCTGATTGTATTCCGTATTTCACTGAAATGGGCTCCTGTCTGGTAAAAACAGCTGTACCAGAATACCCTTTCTTTTCAGCATAGTTCCAGAACTGGTGGTACCCTCCCATTTCCAGGCTTATTTGGCCTTCCTGCAGTTTCGTTTCCTGAATACAAAACACATCCGCGTCAGCTTCCTGAAAAAAATCCAAAAAACCTTTCCGGGCACAAGCCCTGATGCCGTTAACGTTCCATGATACTAATTTCATTGTCTTATCTCCTTGATTATATATCTGTGATGACGAAAACTTGTATTCTCCTATTCTAACAGTCTTCGATCAGCGATTCTAATACTGCGATTCCCTTAACAATATCTTCAACCTGAGCATTGGCAAAAGAAAGTCGGAAATGAGGGCTTTTTTGGTTCGAATAAATCCTGCCGGGATTGATCAGCACCCCTCTTGCAAGTGCCTTACGATACAAGTCTGCCATAGAAATTTCCTGTTTCATTTTCACCCACACGAAAAAACCTCCTGCAGGCTGTTGCCATTCACCATATCTGCTCAAATGCTGATCCAATGCCTGCAATGCAGCGTTCCTGCGAACTTTCAATTCCTTTCTGACTGCTGAGATATGCTCCTCGTATAGCCCGCTTGATAGCCATTCTGCCGCCGCTCTTTGAGAAATGGAACTTGTTCCGTAGTCGGTTTGCATTTTCAAGTCTGCCAGACGATCAATGACAGCTTCCGGCCCGACAATCCACCCGATTCTAAGTCCAGGATTAAGGCTCTTTGACAAGCTGCCTAGGTACAGAACATTTCCATGCTTATCAAGGGACTTAATCGGCCTGGGCGGTGGACTGTCAATCCATAAATCACCGTACACATCGTCTTCGATTATCGGGATTTGTGCCCTTTCTGCCAGGTTCAAAAGCTCTTGCCTTCTTTTTTCACCCATCAATGCTCCAGTTGGATTATGGAAGGTTGGATGACAATAAAGTACAGAGTTCTTGGTTTGATGGATCCCTTCTATTTTGGCAGGATTGATGCCCTCCTGGTCAATCGGGATCCCCTGAAGCTTCATGCCTGCGGATTGAAATGTCGATAAAGAGTTCACATAGGATGGATTTTCAAGAAACACTGTCGACCCCCTATCCAGAAGACCTATTGAAATAAGGTGGAGTGCCTGCAAAGCACCGGATACAACAAGGATTGAAGACGAAGAAATATTGATCCCTTTCCGGCTAAGATATCTGGCAATTTCTTCTCTTAATTGGGGATTCCCTTTTGGTTCCTCGTAGCCAAAAGGTTCAAGATTCTTACCTACTTTTGTAATCACAACTCTCATCTCTTCAAGAGGGAACAAATCCCTCGAGAGCTCCCCTTTGCTAAGCTGTATCAAATCCTCATTGGATTCAGCCTGATTGATTGCTTGAACGGTGGGCATGCTTGCCTGATGTGTTCCACGGCCCACCTGTTCATTCCAATTCAATGGAGGTTCTGACCGCATGAGTGTCCAGGTGTTGTTGACAACAATTGTTCCCATCCCAGTTCTCCCTTCAATCAAGCCATCAGCGGCTAATTCTTCCAGCGCGGTCACAATCGTACTCCTGTTCACTCCGAATTGACTGGCGAGAGCGCGCTGGCTCGGCAGCCTGCTGCCAACCGGCCAAGTACCATTCGTAATCTGTTCCTTTATGTAATCGATAATCTGCTTGTACTTCAATGCTTTCATAACAGGCTCCATTCAGAATTGGTTGGTTTAAATATACCCCTATTGGTTGGATACATTTTATCAAGACCCAGCTATATTTAAAAGACATAAGAATTCAAAGGATTAAATTGGATGGTTTTTATTGAGGTGGAGGATATGAAAGTCAAACTGACAGTTGCACATTTGCTCGTGATCATATTATGGGGTTCGGCATTTGCGGGTATAAGACATGGGCTGGAGGGATACTCTGCTGAGCTCTTATCTTTTTTTCGGCTTTTGGTAGGATCCATCACTCTTGTCTGCTATGCAGCCATTACAAAAATGAGGCTTCCTGAGGTAAGGGATTTGCCTGTCATCTTCCTGTTTGGATTCCTTGGGTTTGCAGTCTACCAAACAGCGCTGAATTTCGGCGAACAAACGGTCAGTGCAGGCGCAGCCAGTTTGCTAGTATCTACATCGCCTGTTTTCATCGGGCTATTAGGGAGGGTTTTCTTCTATGAACGTGCCGGAAAAAGATACTGGACTGGCGCAGCCATCAGCATGGCAGGAATCGCGCTTATTTCCATCGGTTCCGGCGGAGGGCTCGAATTAGGAATCGGCGTGATGCTGATTTTACTTGCTTCATTTTCAGAATCAATATATTTCGTCTTCCAAAAAAAATATCTGGACAAATATGGTCCACTTCCATTTACTGCATATACGATTTGGAGCGCGACTATCATCATGGGATTCTTTGCTTCCGACTTATCAGATCAGATCGCTTCAGCTTCCGCTGGAGCAACGATTAGCGCAGTCTATCTTGGAGTTTTCCCGACCGTACTAGCCTATTTCGCCTTAGCATATATAACCGCAAACTCAGGTGCGTCAGAAGCGGCCAGTTCTCTATATCTTACACCTGCCGCCTCATTCCTTATTGCCTGGTTCTGGCTGGGAGAAGTACCGACCTTTTTGACGATTGCAGGCGGAATGATAACTCTTGTAGGCGTTTCCCTGACCTACCTGAAAAAATGGGACAATGTGCCAGAATCCTTTTCAGATATCAAAGGATAGCTGTCCTGTTTCATCTCCACCGTTTTTTCCGGAGGATTCATCTTTTTTTGTTAGACTCTTGAATCTTTGTCCTGCCAGCTTATTTGCTTTTATGACATCAATAATCGGCGGGGGATAGCCCAATTGATAAAAAGCAGGATAAAGCCATGGTTCATGAACATACTCAACCGGGACTTTTTCCAATTCAGTGACATATCGACGAATGAATGTCCCATCCGGATCGATTTGCTTACCGACTTTTATCGGATTTATGATTTTCACCTTTTTCATCCTCAGGCCAGTAATTTGCTGGACATAAAAATCATGTAATGCAGGGTCGTAATCGAGATATAATTGCGCTAGCGCATCCGAAGGCTTCTGCCCATCCAGCATTAAAGTATTGGCAATAAATGAAGTCACCATTTCCCTTAACGAGTAGTTCATCCAGCCTGTTTTAACCAGGCTTCTCATTGCCGCGTCGATTACAGGAACTCCTGTCCTTCCCTCTAACCAGCGCTGGAACCACTCTTCATTCCATTCGTTTTTGATCTTGGAAACCTCGGTATCCTGTTTGTGTTCCGGTTGATTGCAGGTGGTCCTCACCCTGGCAGTTATTTTTGACAAGAATGCTTCCAGCTGGAGTTTTTCATCATCGTTTTCGCATGATTGAAGTTTTTCGGTTGTCCTCTGAAAGATCGTCCTGACCGAGATATTCCCCCAGGCAATATAAGCGGAAAGCCTTGAAGAAGAGAATGAGGATGGCAAGGGCTTCTGCTGGTTTTCAACATAGTTTGCATATCTTTCCTCGAGAAAGGAATCAAGTGTCTCAATCGCTCTTGATTCCCCTCCCTGCTGGCCAAAACGAATTTTCTTGCCTTTTACGCGGAATTGATGGATTTTTTTCATATCAGTGAACAGAATCGATGGCGTTTCTTTCGGAACAAAGATCTTGGCTGGCGCTTCGGCACATGGCTCGTCTCTATATGACTGAAACTGCTTATTAAAAGCTTTGGCTGACACCTGATCAAATTCAGCACCGTAAATAAACAGCCGCTGTTGGTTCTCTTCCGTCCATCCTGTCAGCTTCTCTAAAAGCCCTGAACTCCGATGAATAAAGACATTCATTGAATCATAAGCTTCCAGCAGCTTTTCGAGTACTATTTCCACTTCATTTATGGAATAAAACAGCCTTCCACCCTTCCCTTGGATTTGATCAGAGAGGTCTTCAAGACTCTCAATCACAAATTGAAAATGCCGTGCCGAATACGCAGGTGCCTCCCATTGTGATGGTTCAATTATATAAAGCGGCAAGATTTCGCCCATTTTTGCAGCTTCTGCCATCGGTTGATGGTCAAAAATACGTAAATCTCTATCAAAAAGGATGATGTTCATTCCTATCACTCCGTTAATCTAATTACACCCCAATACAGCTGAAACAAGCACTATTGACTGTTCACGAACTGCCTCTACCAAGGTGGTGCTGATTTAACTCACAGCTATTCGCGAGCTGTCCCTTTTAATGGATTAATTCCCTGAGGAGAATCCCGAACAGGATGCCAAGGAACATGGATGTGAGTGTGCCGAGCAAGAAATATTCCGCCCAGTCCCTGTCATCCATTTGCTTGAAGCGCGCGATTGATTTCGCCGTCACAATGAAGGCGATTGCCGGATAAGAACCATAATAAGTTAGAAGGATAACAAGCAGCCTCTCGATATAGCCGATCAGTTTTCCGCGGGAAAGATCGTGTTTATTAAAAATCATGTAGCTGTATTGCTCAGAGAGTCCGCTGTTCCCTGTATTCTCAGGATACGTGGTGCCAGTAATTTCATTTTTAAAAGTATACTTCCCTTCGAATGTCAGCAGCTGACCGGGCAGTGAGCCAAGCAGTATCCTTATGATATGCCCACTGACAGTTGTACCCAAAATCAAAATGATCAGGATAACAAGCGTGGTTGAGACAGCATCCAATTGCCGGCCTTCCGTGAAAAGAAGCTCTATGAATCTCTTAACATTCAAAAATAGGGATTCCCCGTAAAACAATTGCATCGCAACCAACAGCATGGTGAAATGAAGCAGCTGATCGAGAATGAAAAACCATAGTTTATTGAGATGCTCTCGTGCTGCATATTGATCAATGAGTTTGATCTTTGACAAGTCAATGATCAAATGAGTAAAAGTAATGAATAGGGCAGGCCAGATAACGGTCATGGATGGATCATTTTCCTGATGAAAAAGGAACCAGCCTGCTCCCAGGATAAAAGTGTTCACCAATAAATGATGGAGTATATGCCTTTGCAAACTCCTAAGTTTGTCCTCTACCATTCGATCTGTCTGCAGGTAAAAGTCCGCTAATAAATGTGCGATGATCAGACTCAATAACAGCATGTCCCTCTCCTTTCCCCAGAACCTAGAGACTGAAAACTTCACTCACCTTGCCTTTAATGTCATTTTCAATAGTCGTTTTCATATCGTTCTCCTGATGGAGCATAATGTCCGGGAATGTTTTAGCCTCAAGGGAGTCCAAAACGCCGACGATTTCACGGAAACTTTGAAGAATTTGTTCGCTATGCCCCTTCTTGAAATGACTGTAAACAGTAGGAGCTGATCGGCCAAGTAGATCTGCGACGGCATTCTGCTTGCCGAAAATAAGGTACAGCGAACAAACCAGGCGTTGTATGTCAGTCTGCTGGGTGCTCAATACATGCTGAAGGCTCAGCATGCCATTCATCATAACCAGAAACTCTGGCTCAATATCAAAACTTTGGAAACGGAATGATTCTCTGTCTTTTTGTTTTTTTAGATAGTCATTGGCTTCTCTCGCCTGTTTCACCAGAGGGTGAATCCATTTTTCAATATCAATTGTATCTATGCTTTTCTCTGTGCTGCCAAAGGATAGTCCATAATAAGGAGTGTTCCGCCTATATTTCCAGATTCTGCTTATATAAAAAGCGATGATGAAAGCAGTTGAATATCCTTCTGCCAGGACAATCAGTTCATCACCTGCCCTGTGTCTTACCTGAACAAGTCCAGATTGACCATCCCAGCTCTTAATCATTGACTCAAGCTTACTCAAATAGCTGCTCAATGCCTCTCCATTTCCTTTAGATGAAGAGTCGGAAACATCCATTATAAATACAGAAACAGGTCGCATTGCCATTCCACCTAACACGAAATTAGATTAATTAATCTAATTTTAAACAGATTAGATAATACAGTCAAATATAGAGAATATTAGCCTGAAATTAATTTCTTTTCTCAATTTTAACAAGAGCATACGTTCGTATCAATAGGTATTTGAGTATAAAAAAAAGAGCCCGGGGGCTCTTTCTATAGCTTATTCTTCTGTAACTACTACTTTTTCCATTACGTCACCATTGCTCATCGCTTTGGCAGCTTCAAGGTTGGAAGTCACTTTTCCAAAAACAGTGTGGACACCGTTTAAGTGCGGCTGTGATTCATGTACGATGAAGAACTGGCTTCCGCCTGTATCTTTACCTGCATGTGCCATTGAAAGTGAACCCGGTACGTGCTTGTGTGGATTGCCTTCTGTTTCACATTTGATTGTATAACCTGGCCCGCCAGTTCCTGTTCCGGTAGGGCATCCTCCCTGACTTACAAAGCCAGGAATGACACGGTGGAATGTCAATCCATTATAAAAGCCTTCGTTTGCAAGCTTTTCAAAGTTCGCAACTGTTCCAGGTGCTTCGTTTGGATATAGTTCGAATTCGATTTTTTCACCATTTTGCATTTGTATGTATCCTGTTTTTGCCATGAAAATCATCTCCTTAATGTAAAATCATTGTTATCATACCATTATTCGTTTTAAAAATAAAAGTATCACCCTTCAAAGTGTATTTTTACTGTATGTATGTGTTAAAATATAATTGCCTCTGCCGGACATTCGCTTGTTGCGGGACACTTAACCACTGTACGGACGGCAGGGGCCCTGCTTTGCAGGCACACCGCAATAATTCGTTAAGCCTTGCCGTGGTAAGGTTTTTTATTTTGAACATACTAAATAAAGATTGAAATATTAGGAGAGTACATGATTAATCAAATAGATTCCAAGTACAAAAAATGGATATCAGTCATATCTTACGCTCTTTTCATACTATACGTCATCATTGCTGCAGTTTTATTATTCCTCAGTCCCTACAGGCAGGCAGCATACGAGCTTAACACAGTTGGATCAAATCCCTATAACATCATTCCATTCAAAACGATTACAGACTATGTCAAAGCGTCCTCCCATATCAATCAAAGCATCTGGATTTCCAATCTGTTTGGCAATATACTGGCATTCCTTCCATTGGGCATCTTCCTACCATGGCTATATGAGCGATTCTGTGGATTCTGGAGGACTACAGGAACCGTCCTTCTCGCAACGTCTCTGGTCGAAAGTCTCCAGTTTCTAACCAGGGTCGGCAGCTTCGATATCGATGATATCATCCTTAACACACTGGGCGGGGCAATAGGTTACCTGTTAATCCGAATTACTTACCAGTTTATTAGGGGGAAAAAAAGTGAAAATTAGGGTGCTGACACCTGACGAACAGCCTCCCTGGAATCTGCTGCTTCTGGCAGATCCTTCAAAGGATATGGCATCTCGCTATCTAAATGAAGGTTTGTGTTATGTCGCTGTATCGGATTGCGGTGAGACCCTGGGAGTAATCGTGCTGCTTCCTATCGGTGGACGCAACATGGAAATAAAAAACCTGGCAGTTGCCGAAGCAGCCCAAGGAAAAGGTATCGGCAAAAGCCTTATAGCACACGGAATTCAAGTGGTCAGGAATGAGGGATTTCAAAGGCTCGAAATCGGCACAGGCAATTCCAGCATAAGCCAGCTGGCGCTATACCAGAAAGCCGGCTTTAGGATCACCGGGATCATCCACGACTTTTTCTTGAATAATTACCCTGAACCCATATATGAGAACGGAATCCAGTGTAGGGATATGATCAGATTAACGATGATTTTAAATGATGAAACCTAGGGATGGATTGGATTATAAAAGGATTTTCACTCTGGCAATTCTTATTGGTCAGCAATCATGTCCATTGGAGACCTCTTTTTCTTTTTTCTGGATTTTCCGGGCACCAATCAAGCCTATTGGTGACGTCTTTTTCTTTTCCTTGGATTTTTGGGTCACCAATCAGGCCTATTGGTGACCTCTGCGCTCATTCATTTTGTTTTTAATTGGTCGATCCACTTTGGCAATTGACTATATATCTCGACGATTTCATCCATTTTCATCCTGACCAGGCCACTTGATGATGGGGCCACGAAGTCGATTGTTCCTGCTACCACAGATTCGTCCTGCTTTCCCCATGGTATTTCTTTTTTTTCGCTGTATTGCTGATAGACTCCCTTGCCAACGAAGCAGACGAGTTTCGGACGATATTCCTCGATTTTCTTCCTGAGCTCCAGTTTTCCCTGCAGGTATTCATCTTTTGTAATTTCATCTGCTGCTTTGGTCGGCCTAGACACGATATTTGTCATGCCGTATCCCAGTTCCAAGAGATTGTGGTCCTCTGATGATTCATATTTTCTTGGCGTAATTCCGGCATCATGAAGAATTTTCCAAAACCTGTTATTTGGATTGGCATAATGATGCCCTGTTTCCGATGAGCGTATGCTTGGATTGAAACCGACAAAGACAATATCAAGATTTTTCCTTAAGTGGTCTGGTATAGGTTTCATTTGATTCATCCTCTCTCACCTTCATTCTATCTACCTGTACAATTACCAATATCGGGGAGGCAGCTCATTATTATTGCTGATATTCTTAAAAATCCTCAGATGGAACAGGAATTCGTCATAGAACATCGTTTCGGCATTTTCAAATGAATATGCATCTGCGAAGTGATCTAACAATTCGGCATCAATGCTGTCTTCAAGGCCACTGAGCCACATTTTGTAGCCATGCTGATCATAAATTGTAGAGAGGCCTGCCCATTCGAACATATCTTGTATGTCTTTTTCACCCATTCTATCACTCCTTCAGCTTTCACCTCCATTTTCCCATATTTTCACATCACTTATACCAAAGCTAAATACGGAGGATGCTTAAGCTTGCCAATGAGCGAAGGAATAAAGAAAAGCCAGGCTTATACCTGACTTTCTTTGACCCCGTATTTTACTTCTGCAATCCGTTCAGGGTGACTATAAACATTCATCGAACGGTTCCTGATAAAACCGATTGTGGTTATCCCGAGCTCATCTGCCAGCTTAAGGGCCAGCTCAGTTGGCGCGGATTTGGACAGCACGATCGGGCAGCCGATTTTCGCTACCTTCAGTAAAATTTCTGAGGAAATTCTGCCGCTGAAAACAATCACTTTATCGTGAATCGAGATATCATTCTTCAGGCAGTGCCCATAAATTTTATCGAGGGCATTGTGGCGGCCTATATCCATTCGTGATACGACAGGACCGAACAAACTGCAAAGAGACGCATTATGGACTCCTCCAGTATTTTGAAATAGTTCTGCGGATTCCTGCATCTCTTCCATCAGCCTGAAGCAGTCTTCAACCTCGAGCTCTGTCTCCACCGTGTGAAGTTTTTTAGCTGTCAGTGCATCTGTCGCGAATAAAAATCCAGACCTGCTCGCTCCGCAGCATGATGTTAAATAACGTTTGCCCTGCAGATTCTTATAAATGGAGTTGGATTTCGAGGTTTTCACATGGACGAATCCCTCTTTCTCCTGAATCCATAAATCTTCTATATCCGTATATTTTTTGATGATCCCTTCCGAAGCAAGATACCCTATGACCATTTCTTCAATATAATCCGGCGTGCAGACCATCGTGACAAGTTCTTCTCCATTCACTTTCACTGTGACAGTGTACTCTGTTACAATGCTGTCTTCCAATTTTTCGGCCTGGCCATTACCGAAACGTAGGATTTCACGTTTGACTTCGACTGGTTTCACAACAGCCATCCTCTCTTTATGGGTTTGCCTTACAGTCATATACTTTTAACCTATTAACTAAAAATCAAACCTGAAAAAGCAGGGGGCATATCAGAATGCCCCCTGCATCTTTTTATCGATCCTCCATCCTGCCATCCTGGCTCTGATGGAGATCTTGGTTTTCTGGAAGCTGTGTCGTCCTTTCCAGGCCTTCAGTCTTTTCACCCATGCCTTTAAGGAATTCAAAGAGCAATGACAATGCACGGTTGATTTCCGGATCCTTCAGAGAACGGACAATGTCAAAGTATCCGAGCTTGTCATCATCGCTTTCCCGGTATTCGGCCACTCTGGCAATACCGGAATTCAATTTTAACAAAAGCGGCTCGAGCTGCTGGACATTGATGGTTCCAAGAACTCCCACCATGAGCAATAGGTTTTTCAAAGTATTGGTAGCCTCAGGCTTATCCGCTGCTTTAACGAGGACGTTCAGGATCTTGTCTCCCTCGCTGAACAAGCCGTCAAGAAGCGAGAGAACGCCGCGATCATTCATATGTTTGATGATGTCTAATGACTGTAAAATCGAATCTTTATTATCAAGCAATGCCGTCTCAATTTCTTCAAGATCCATTTTTCTTTTTTGTTCCTCTGTCAGCTCGATCCGTTGTATATTGGTGATTGCTTTAGCCATGCTGGGTCCCCTCCTTTTTCACAAGATCTCCAGGGAAGACATAATCCGGACGTGCCCATTTCTTTTGTACCTGGACACCAATTTGCGGCTGAGGATTTCCGTAACGGAAATTGGTCCGCGGCAAAGGATTGGCTCCGTCCGATTGCAGGATTTCCAACTTCGCTTTCGTCTCCTTATATGCAGGAGTGTCCGTATCCTTGTCTGCATAGCTGCTTGTCAAAAGGTTGATAGCTGCATCGCCCTGGTCATTCATAGGAAGATAGACTTCCTTGCCTTGAACTCTGTCAGTGACCACACATCTGACCTTTAAATTGCCATATGGAGAGGTTAACCTGACCAGTGTTCCATCCTTCAAGCCTCTGTCTTCGGCAAGCTCTGGAGAAACCTCAAGGAAAGTGCCAGGGGTTTTGGAAGTTATCCCTTCAGATTTATAAGTCAGGTTGCCTTCGTGGAAATGCTCCAGTAAACGGCCATTGTTGACATGGATGTCATATTCTTCGCCAAACTGTACCGGAATGGACCATTTTACCGGATGAAGGCGTGCTTTTCCATCTGGGAACGGGAAACCATCCAAATACAGGACGGGACTGTCAGTGCCATCAGGCTGAACCGGCCATTGAAGGCTGTTGTAACCTTCCAGGCGTTCATAGCTGACGCCAGAGTAGATCGGCATAAGACTTGCCGCCTCCGCCATAATTTCACTTGGGTGCTCATAGGTCCATCCTGCTCCAAGGCGGTTTGCCACTTCAATCAGAATCTGCCAGTCCGGCTTGGAATCACCTGCTGGATCAAACACCTGGTATAAGCGCTGAATCCTGCGCTCTGTATTCGTAAACGTGCCTTCTTTTTCAAAACTAGGGCTTGCTGGCAGTACGATGTCAGCGAACTGTGCAGTCCTGGAGAAGAACACATCCTGTACAACAAAGAAATCAAGCTTTTCATAACCCGCTTGAACGTGGTTGATGTTAGAGTCCACAAGTCCCATCTCTTCGCCCTTAACGTAAAGGGCTTTAAGCGTTCCATCGTGCATCCCCTCAACCATGTCATGATTATTGATGCCTGGCTCTGCCGGGAGCTTCGTGCCCCATGCTTGTTCGAACTTCTGCCGCGCTGCGTCATCGTATACCTTCTGATACCCTGGCAAAGAGTCAGGTGCGCTGCCAAAATCTCCTGCTCCCTGCACATTATTGTGACCGCGCAGTGGGTAAGCACCGGTGCCAGGGCGACCGTAATTGCCTGTAATCAGCAACAAGTTTGAAATTGCTGTACTAGTGTCGCTTCCGCCAAGATGCTGAGTGACTCCCATTGCCCATAAAGCACAAACACTTTTTGCTTCATGGATCCTGGTCGCTATCTCAATCAAGGTTTCTTTAGATAGGCCTGTTGTTTTTTCTGCATATTCCAGAGTGAATCCTTCCAGGCTATCAACATACTCTGAAAGTCCATTAACTTTATTATTAATAAATTCTTCATCTGCCCATCCCTGGTCGATGATATATTTGGTTACTGCTGAAATCCAGACCAGGTCGCTTCCTGCTTTAGGCCTTACGAACATGTCCGCACGGTCTGCCATCTCATGCTCACGAAGATCAGCCACAATCAGTTTTTGACCATTAAGTTTTTGGGCACGTTTTACCCTTGTTGCCAGAACTGGGTGAGCCTCGGCTGTATTCGATCCGATGATGAGCACTAAATCAGCCATCGCGATATCCTTGATGGACCCCGCATCCCCTCCATGGCCTACCGTCCTGAACAATCCCACTGTAGCAGGGGTTTGGCAATATCTCGAGCAATTATCGACATTGTTTGTGCCGATCACTGACCTTGCCAGCTTTTGCATTAAATACGATTCCTCATTGGTACATTTGGATGATGTAATGAAGCCGAGGGAATCCGGACCATACTCATTCTTGATTTCCGTGAATTTCTTTGCCATCAGGTTCAGTGCTTCATCCCACTCAGCCTCCCTGAAACTGTCGCCTTCACGGATGAGCGGCTTTGTCAGGCGTTCTTCACTATTGACAAAATCCCAGCCGAATTTACCTTTTATACAAGTGGAAATACCATTAGCAGGTGCTTCCACCTGTGGCTCAACCTTTAGAATCTCGCGTCCCTTAGTCCATACATCGAAGCTGCAGCCCACTCCACAATAGGTGCAAACCGTCTTCGTTTTCTTGATTCTTGAATCACGCATCGCCGATTCCATATCTGAAATGGCAAGAATCGAACCATATCCCGTTTCGACTCCCTTGGTGATTTCAATCATTGGACGGAGTGTTTCTTTTGCAATTCCTGTCAGGAACCCTGCTTCGCCTTCCATTCCTTTTTCCATCATGGCATTACATGGACAAACAGTGGAACAATGTCCGCATGATACACAGGATGATTCATTGATTGCGACGTCGTTGTCCCATATGACCCTCGGTCGGTCGCGCTCCCAGTCAATTCTCAGGGTTTCGGTCACCTGGACATTCCTGGCAGGCTTCAACACATCTTCCGCATAAAATGCACTGGTCAGGATCATACCGATAAAAAGGATTGGATTCATCCTTCTCATAAGGTTTGTGGTCAAATGGGATGCTCTGATGATTGATTTTCATTTCTTTGACTGTGTTATGTATCTCACAGCCCCCATTGTTATAATCACAGACTGTACAATAGAGTTCATGGTTATAAAGGATTTTATCCATAGCCATGGTCTGTGCCTTCTTGACATCGGGCGCGACTGTGTCGATGACATCCCCGTCATTAAGGACAGTCGAACAAGATCTGACCATTTCTCCATTCACTTCTACGATACAAGTATCACATGTCTCGATTGGTCCCAGACTTGGATGGAAGCATACATTTGGAACTTCGATCGAGCTGTTCGAAAGGTATTGAAGGATTGTTTGATTTTCGTCAGCCGTCACTTCGGCACCATTGATTATTACGTTAATTTTGCCAGACAAAGCCTCATCTTCCTTTCTGTATATGAATCACTCCTTTTTTCCCTACCCTATTAGCAATAAACATTAACCATTTCCAGATTTTTTATAGGGAAGTTTTTCGCGTTGAACGTTGTTCTTGCACACAAAAAAGCCTTTTCCTGAAGAAAAGACTTTCGTTATCGTAAATATGCGTGGTCATGACGGCTCTTATAAAAATCTGCATGAATCCTGTTCTGCATCATCAAAGGCCATGACATAGACAGGGGATCCATCTGCCGTGGTTTCTCTTGTAAATCCGAAAGTATTCAATGCTTCGCAATCATCTGTTACTATGATTGCTGATGAATAGAGCAATGCCTGCAAATGGAATAACGACAGCTCCACTGCCTCACTAAGAGAATGAGTAATAGGGAATTTTTCCACTATAGATAGCCTGCCATGTATGCCGAAAGTTTCTTTGGCAAATTCGATTGCCGCTGACATCCTTTCCGATGTGGATAAAGCGCTGCTAATGATATCACTCCAATTATCATCGAAAACGCAAGCCAGCCATGATGATTCTTTAGAGGCAGACAAGAACTTAATTTTAAGGTATTGCTGGTGATCATCAAAATAATAAACTGCTTCCATTGGTCCTCACTCCTTTGCTCCTTTTGTGGTAGTCTTCCTCATCCTGTAATAGAAAATGAAAATTTCCGCATAAATATCATTACCGGGAAAATACTTTGAAAATGAAGCTATATCTGCATGATTTTTGCTGATAAGGGAAAGTAAACATGGAGAAGAATGAACTAAGGAGGAACTGACAAATGGAAAAAGAACGTGATAACCTGAATAAAATGGAATCCGGAAATGAACTTGAGCACAGCATGGTTTGCAATGACCAGCTTTTTTTCCAGGAATTAAGGATTGCCGCTGAAGATGCAGAACGTGACCGTTTTGAAGAAGGAGAAAAATAATAAAAAAAGAGAAAGGCAAGTCTGCCTTTCTCCGTCTTTATAAATCGCTGTTTTCTCACTGAAGGTTGCATTTCGATGGGAGTGTAATACACCCTTTTTAATTGATGAATCTGTCTCTTTCTGCAGCTTCTTCTTCCCGCTGAGCTTCACGGTCTTCATACCAAAATTTAATATGAGTCAAGATTGAGAAAACAAGGAAGAAATTCATTGTCCAGACACTGACAAATGGGGCAATCCCTCCAAAGTCAATCGCTTCATACTGTTTAAGGACCATGACAATATATGATTCAATGAACACAAGGACAAAGCCGGCTACACCTGCAATTGCCATACGCATCATAACCAATAACCACCTTATCGTTTATTATTCAGATTATTTAAATAATACGACTAATTATTGATTAGCGCAACTGTTTTGTTCATTATTTTGCCACATTTACTTATTGACAATTTGTCATACTTTTTTTATCTATTCAGCCTCTTTTGTTTGAGCATGATTTCATATGATTTTTCGATGATATCTGTCAAAACATCACCTTTGTAGATTCTGCCGATTTTTGTATTTTCTTGATAGTATTCTACAATTTCATCAAGTTTGTCCGAGGTTTCCCTGGAGACCCTGACGTTCAATTGAATCCTCTGGGCTTCATTCATAGAGCTGGCTTCCCTCCAAATTCTTATGACTCAAAAAATACCTATCTATCCATCTGCTAGCAATCTGATATTATGTAGATATATGTCGCTACTTATAATGCAACGCCCTCTATTTTAGCATATACCTCCTGTTTTAGACACCATGTAGTTCCAAGAATCCGTTTCTGCCCCATCTGCCAGGGGTATCTTATAAATAAATACATTTAACATTCACTACAAATAGGACTAGGATAAAAAAATGGAGATAGACTATGAAACTGACAAGATGGTCGTATACAAAAAGATATAATATCAAAGCATATTTTGATATCTTCCCGAACTCTGTTGTTGTGTTTCGCAAAATCAAGGATTATTATTTCGTTTATACAGTTAATTGGGGGATGAACGACCCTGTTGTCACTAAAAGCGCACTGGAGGAGATGGAATTGCTTCTGAACAGCGAAATGGGGACTTTGGATGGATACCGCCTTAGAAAAGCTTTTCCTCATGATTCAAAATGATTCGAAATTAACCATTTACAATTCTGAACATTTACTTTAAGATGATTTTGGAAACAACAACTGCATAGATTTTTTGCACTAGGGGAGCTTTTTGCTGAGAGGAACTTTGTTCTGACCCTTATTACTCGATCTGGATAATACCAGCGTGAGGAAGTGCGGGAGAAGCTCATCGTTCCATTTTTTTAAAGCGATAGCATTCGACTGCATCCAACACGCTGGATGCAGTTTTTTGTTTTCCTTGAACACAGCCACCCCTTTTCATTAAGCCAGGGACAAAAGCGGAGATTGAGTGTAGCAACGATGCTGGTCAACGGACAGGAAGTGATGATCCTTGACGAACCGACATTTGGCCAGGATGCCAATACAGCGATAGAACTGATCGAGCTCATTAAAAGGTCTCTTCCCGGAACCGGATGTATCATCATGATCACCCATGATATGGATATCATCGAGCAGCATGCTGATAAAGTATTGGTGATGGACGGCGGAAAGATGATATTTTACGAGTCTCCCCATCTGCTCTGGGAACGGACAGATCTTTTGGCCCAGGCGAACCTAAGGCTTCCGTTCATCAAAGAACTGGAGTTGTTAGCGGAAGGTAGTTATCTTGCTAAATAACATGAATCCCAGCTTGAAGGCTTTTAGCATTCTGGTCAGCATCGTCATCCTATCCGTGTTTTTTGATCCCGTCACTCCAATGATCAGTATTCTTTTAACGATAACCGTCACTTTTGTATTTGGCAAAGTCAGCTTTAAGAGATGGATTCTGCTATTCTCCCCTTTCGTTTTTATGGGGATCGTCTATGTCTGGTCATCCCTATTGTTTCCAAGAACTGCCCCTGGAGACACTCTAATCTTGCAATGGCATTTCATCTCTATCACTTCTGAGGGATTATTGCGAAGTTTTGCATTGGGACTGAGGATATTGAGTTTTGCATCGCTATCACTTTTATTTGTATTGACAACTAATCCAATCAGCTTTCTTCACAGCTTGATGCAGCAATGCAGGCTTTCGCCTAAAATCGCTTATTCAATCATGGCTGGTTATCAAATCCTGCCATTGATAAAAGAAGAGTTTGAGATTATCAGAAATGCACATCGTGTCCGAGGAGCCGGGAGATCAAGAACATTCATGGATAAATTCAGGCAAGTCAGGGAGTTTACCATACCTTTGCTGGCAAGCGGAATCAGAAAAGCGGAGAGAACTGCCACGGCGATGGAGTCAAAAGGTTTTACAGGTGAAAAAAACAGGGATTTTTATCATGTCATCACCATCACAAAAATAGACTGGCTGCTTTGCTGTTTGCTCGTCAGCATCGTATTCATCAGCGTGTATATTTCGTTCCTGCTCGGCTCTCTGAATTTTTATAATGGACAGCTATGAATAAACCCAGCACCTTCTTAAAGGCGCTGGGTTGGATTTTGTCCTTATTTCTTTATTGTAACCAGTTCTTCCCAATCAATTGTACCGTTTTTGACTTGCTCCCGTTTTTCTTTATTCATGATATCTGCTGGTCTGCCGCCCTTTGGCCAGTCTCCTTCATGTCCTTTGAACTCAGGTCTTTCGTGCGACAGGATGTACGACGCTACATCGATTGCCTGTTGGTCAGTCAATGTGCCTCCCTGTCCCTTAGGCATATTCTTCTGGACATATCCCGCCATTTTTGTCAGCCGCGACATTCCGGCTCCATCATTGAAGGAATTCTCACCCCAGACAGCAGGTCCCGTGTTAGAACCAGTTCCTCCTCCATCTGCTGCATGACAGGCAGCACATGATTGTGCATAAACCTTTTCACCATCCTCTACACTTGGTACAGGGAATTGTTTCGGCTCTTTTGCAGCTCTCCAGGGGATTTCCGCCCCTGATGGTACACCTTCAGACATATAATGCAAATAAGCGATCATCGCTCTCATTTCCTTACTGTCTTCAGGAATCATCTTTCCATTCATGCTGCGGATCATACAACCATTAATGCGATCTTCGAGTGTATACACATCTCCTTCACGGGGTCTGTACTCTGGATAGACAGCAGTGAGACCAATCATAGGTGCCTCATCCTTGACTGTGCCGCCGTTCGCATGGCAGCTTGCACAGGATAGGTTATTGCCTACGTATTCATCGGCAATTGTATTTGTTTCCATCATTAAGTCATATCCATATTTAATACTTTCACCCAGCGGCCCATCCGGCACATCGTCCAAGGTTGGCGGATTGAATTCAATTGTACTGCTTGCTGTCCCTTCAGACTGCTGCGGTGCTGTAGCTGTTTCAGCAGGGCTAAGATCCTGACTGATTTTCCAGCCGACAAATAAGGAACCAAAGATTAAAAAACCAATAATGATTGCGAGACTATTTTTCATAATAATTCCTCCCTATGTAGTATTTTCATTTCTGCAATTCATTTCCCATATACCCATCATAGTATAAAAAGCAGCATATTTTTCTATTAAATATGTAGAAATAGTGAATACTATAAAAATAGGAACTGGATTCCTCCAGCTCCTACTTCTCTTTACCATAAAAATAAAGGAACCACACCGCGTGGTTTTGCTCGTCATATGCTGCACGTCTGAAGACTTCTTTAATGACCGGGTCTGCAGCTTCATCGGCAATTTCATGATAGAAATCCGTTGTCACTTGTTCATCGTTAAAAGATGCCTCAAGTCCTTCAACATATGTTCTTGCACACTCTTCTGTCATCTCAAGCTTAGGCTGGTTTCCTGTTAGTGCGGAATAAATCTGAGAAATTTGTTGCAGATGCCTTTTTTCATCTTTCAGTATTTCGTTGATCCGCTGTTTCTGTACTTCATTCGGCGCCATTGCCGCTAGCCTGGCATAACACTTCGTGGCAGTGTATTCCCCATTAATGGCTTTGGTTATGTCACTGATTAATTTTTGATTTTGTCTGTAGTGATCAAAATAAGGATACATTCCGAACCTCCCCAAATTATTTGTAATAGTGTATGGGTAGGTTATTATCGGTGTGCCTGTATCAAACTTTTCCCTCGTATTCAACGAAGATTCCCTTGAAATATTTCTTTTCTTTTATCATCTCTATTCCTGACTCTCTCATGTAACGCCCGGTATCCCTATTCAGATGACAGCCATCACACAGGCGTTTCCATGCAGGAGTGAGGAAATCCTGGAGGGCGGCAAGAGACTTGGACTCTGTCCTTACATGCTCGAACAGAACAATCCTTCCTCCCTTTTTACAAACTCTTTTCATTTCATTGAATACCTGGTTGGGATCTTTTACTGAACATAAAACAAGAGTCGCGATGACTGTATCGAACTCTCCGTCCCTGAAAGGAAGGGACTCAGCCATGCCTTTATGGAATTCGACTTGCAAGCCATTCTCTTCAGCACGTTCTCTTGCTTGATCAAGCATATACGGATTTGGTTCAATTGATACAAGTCTGTCTACATTTCCCTTAGAGTAATAAGGGAAATTCGCTCCAGTACCTGAACCAATCTCAAGTATTTCCCCTTCAAGACCTGAAACAATTTTCCTTCTTACACGGGCTATCCACCTTTTCTCAAGCGGTCCCATTAAAGTGTCATAAACAGAAGCAAATAATTTTGCCACAATGAAAGCTCCTAACTGTTTTGTTTCTCTCATTATATAAAAAAACCACTCTTAATGGCGAATGCTTGCCCAGGTAAATCCTTAAGGAAATAAGATTTAGGTCGCCTTGATAAACTTACTGATGTAAAAAGACAGCCCTCATCAGGCTGCCTTTGAGATGTTCATCATGGTTTTAAAACAACTTTTATACAATCATCTTTCCGGTCGTTAAATATATCATACCCTTTCGCTGCATCTTCGAGAGGCATTTTGTGAGTAATGATATCAGTAGGGTCGAATTCCCCATTCACCACCATATCGAATAATTTTGGCATATAATGAATGACCGGGGCCTGTCCCATTTTCATCGTGATATTGCGTTCGAAAAAGCGGCCAAGCGGGAACATATTATACCTCAATCCATACACACCTGTAAGTTGAACGGTGCCAAATTTCCGGACTGCAGTGTGGGCAATCTCAAGTGCGGAAAGCGTACCGCCCTGCAGCTTCAATTTTTGTTCTACTTTTTCGACAACCGATTTTTTCCCGTCCATCCCAACACAATCGATGACGACATCCGCACCGCCATTCGTCAAATCCTGAAGGAATCTACCAGGATCATCCTCCTGTGTAAAGTCGAAAATTTCTACCTTGTTTGTTTTCTTGGCATGCATAAGCCTGTAACCAAGATGGTCAACTGCGATAACTCGTTTTGCCCCTTTCATCCAGGCAAATTTCTGAGTCATTAACCCAACAGGTCCACATCCGAGGACAATGACAGTATCCCCTTTCTTCACGCCTGCATGTTCGACACTCCACCAGGCAGTTGGGATCACATCCGATAAAAATAACAACGATTCATCTTCCAGTTCACAGGATTCAGGTACGACGAACGATGTGAAATCAGCATACGGTACCTTCAGATATTCTGCCTGTCCACCTGGATGATTGCCGTATTGTTCGGTGTATCCAAAATAAGCACCGGTATCTTTGTACTCGTTCGTATTATCACATTGACTTTCCATTTGGTTTTGACAGTAAAAACACTCACCGCATGAAACGTTGAACGGAATGACGACCCTGTCTCCCTTTTTCAAGTTCTGGACACCAGGCCCTACTTCTTCAACGATCCCCATTGGTTCATGACCTATGATATAGCCAGGCCGCAGTGGCATATTGCCCTGGTAAAGGTGAAGGTCGGATCCACAAATCGCCGTTGAAGTGATTTTCACGATCATGTCTTTTTCATGCTCAACTTTCGGTGCCTCTACATTTTTGACCTGGACATCTTTAGAACCCTGGTACGTAACTGCTTTCAATATTCGCCACCCCATTCCTATTTAATACATTTACAGAGTTCCCTATCGTTCTTCAGAAAAAACATGTTTGGAAGTTTTACCAATAATTAGCTCAATACATAAATGGCGAGGCATTAATGCAACTTAAAAAATGGAGGTGTTTATGAAAATGAAGCAGAAACAGACCGACAGCAAGAGCCTGCCAGACTTCAAAGAAATGTCAGACAGAGTCTTCGCCAACCCGGGTACCGGCCCTCAGCTGGTCATTAAGACAAACTTGGACCCGATCGATGTGACAGAGGAAAACCCTTATGTCCAATCTGATCAACCAACTGATCCCGAAGAATTTAGAAATTATTTCAAGGAGTAGATGATGGAAAAAACACAGGCGTACCTTCGTGAAATTGTATCCACTTATACAGAAACATATCCACTCAGCAGGAAGATCTGTCAAAGATTAGAAAACGGAAGTTACCCTTCGGAAGGGGCATTCGTTAAAGACCTGACAGCTGAGGAAATAGAATTTTTGAATAAGATCCTCCCGGAAGCGATTGAGTATGCGAATAATGAACAAGATGGAATACGCGCGAAGCAGCTAAACGAAGTATATGAGCTGCTTTATTGAAAATCCGTGCGGCTTCTCCTCATTTCATTGTAATTCAACACAAAAAAACAGCAGGATTGTGAATCCTGCTGTTTTTACCCGTTGGCTGAGGCTCGCTGTTCAACATCAATCGGAACCTCCCCCGTCTTGTCACGGTGGTAAATCGCATTGATTTCTCCGCCAAGCACAAGGGCCAATCCTGTCAGGAACAACCATAGCATTAAGACAATTACGCCACCCAGACTTCCATATGTGGCTGAGTAGTTGCCGAAATTGCTGACATAAAATGAAAATCCTAGAGAAATCAACTGCCAGACAATAGTAGCAAAAATTGCCCCAGGGAGGACATGCTTGAATGGATAATGCTTGTTTGGAGCGATTCGGTATAAACCAGTCAATACTGCCACCATTACGGCTATTCCAATTACCCACCTGATGACGTTGAAGATAATGTCATATGGTTCAGGAATTGGGATGATTGTTTGAACCGTATCAAGGATGACATTTCCGAACACCGGGAGCAATAAGGCTACTATGAATGCGAGAATCAGACCAATCGTAAGAAGGATCGAAACTAGCCTCGCCTTGATGAACGACCTCGTCTCCTCAACATCATAGGCAATATTCATTGCTTTCATAAATGCGTTCATACCGTTAGAAGCTGACCATATCGTCCCGATGATCCCAAATGTCAAAAGCCCGCCATTACGCTCACTTACAAGTTTCACGACATTATCTCTTAATAATTGCGCTGATTCTTCCGGCAATAACTGATTGATTACATTGATGGCCTTTTGGGGATCTATATTCAAATAGGGGACAATGGCAATCAACAAAATCAGCATTGGAAACAATGCCAGCATATAATAGTATGCCTGCTGGGCAGCAAGGCCTGTTGCCCGGTCTTTTTTCAGCTCTCCCAACAAACTTTTCCCGTAGTATTTAAATTTCTCTTTCACTGAAGGTACACCCCATTTCTACATGACAAGATGCTTGTCTTTTCCCCGTCTTAGAGTATTTTAATCATGAATAAATTACCGGGAAAACAAAAAAGACCATCTCTGGTCTTTTTTAAAACCTACTTTTCATCTTCGACATAAGGGTCATGCTCAAATGCTGGCAGATCTCCAAAGGAAGTCATGATTCCTTCCCTGTCAAGCTCATTTTCATATTTTTCGTGCTGTTTATTTGGATAGATGGTTATTTCCTTGCCGGTAATATCGTTGCCGACAAAGTTTTCGTAGTCCTCGACATACCCGATATTTTCTTCGGATTCAATATACGTATCGTTATAATCATCCTGCGGTTTCATGAAATCAGAGGGACTTTCCGAGGTCCCCCAACTGGCTACTGCCTGCCACGAATCTTCTGCGTCGAATGCAACATTTTCATCTTTATTATCCAAATCGAATTTCCCGAATGGCGGCATCAATACTCCCTCTTCAATTGGGCGATTATGGGAGACGGTCCTGTCCGGAGTGTGCTCAATACAGAACCTCGTGTCAGGAACTGCCTTCAGCCGGTCAAATGGGATGTCCTTTCCACACTTTTCACATTTTCCATAGCTGCCACTCTCGATTGCCTGTAATGCTAGGTCGATATTCTTGATTTGGTATTCAATATGGTCGTTTAAGGCAATATCTTTTTCGCGTTCGTATAACTCTGTTCCTTCATCCCCAGGATGATTATCGTAGCTTGAAAGCTCTCCAGTTGATTCGTGGGCATGGCCACTTCTTAAATCGAAGTGATCGTTAGCATCTAAATGGGCTTCAAGCTCTTTTTTGTTTTTGAGTAAACTTGCCTGGAATTCCCTCAACTGGCCGTTTGTTAGCATATTTGCTGCCCCTTTCTTAGTACGGTTTTTATTAGCTTGCTGCATTTAGCTGCATTTCATTAACGGTAATAAGTGTAATCTCCCGCAAGTACCACTTTTATGGCTTAGCTCATAGTATGTAGAAAACTTATTCATTGGAGTGATGCCCATGCCTTTATTTGTTAATGGATTTGTCTCACCTCAGGTTTTCAGCAAAAATGAGGAAGTAGCGGAACCGGATAACCAGGAGAAGTTTCGGCTTAATTATCTTCATGAAGTACTGAATGAGCAGCAAAGGTTAAATCAGGAGTTGTCAGGAAGCGTCAGTAAATTCGATAATTCCTTGCAACAAAATAGTCAGGATCAGCTTAAGCAATTCCATGCCTTGCTATCCTCACTGGCGAAGCAGGAAGATTTATCAGAAACAGTGATCAAGAATATTTACGAACAGAAGGAATCAACTTCGGATCTTGATGATAAATTAATTAAGCTCGAAGAAAGTCATGAACAGATTTCAAAAACACTTTTAAGCAAGGAACTGACAAGCCAGGCAATATTGGATCAGCTTGCCTGCCAGCAGTCAATGATCTTTGATTTAAACAGAAAACTACTCGAGTACGAGGACGTCACAAAAGCTCTTGTCATTCAGGCCCAAAAGCAGGAGGAACTGCAGGATATGGTTGCAAAACACATTGATTTGCAAGGTGTATTCCACGAAACAATCATGGAACAACTCGGCAAGCAGGATGCTGTGGGTGAAGGAATTTCAAATCAATTAACTGAAATAAAATCTTCTCTGTCTTCAAAAGCTAATGAAATCCTTGAAAAGCTCGAAAACCAGTATTCTAAGTTGACTCATTTTTTCTTAAGCCTTATTGTCCCTAATATTACGCAAAAAAAAATCATCAACGGCAAAATGTTTAAAAAAGAAAAGAATCAGGAAAAATAAAAAGAGCATTGGCAAAAGCCAACGCTCTTTCTAACCATATTAATTTTTAATCAAGAATAGTGACCTTTACTTGCTTCCGGCCCCAATCAACTGCTCCGTCTTGCGTAGGGATGAATACATCTATACGGTTACCCTTGATCGCTCCGCCGGTATCTTCGGCTGTGGCATATCCATAGCCTTCAACGTAGACTTTTGAACCTAGCGGGATGACAGAAGGATCAACAGCAATTACTTTTGCATTAGGATTAGTTTTCAGGTTGACTCCTGTCTTGGTAATCCCTGAGCATCCAGCGCAATTTGCAGTATAAGCTGTCGCTTCAACTGTGATTTGGTTCGTCGCAGCTGAAGGTTTAGTTTCAGTTGTTTTCTTTTCTGCCGGTGCGGATACAGGTGTAGCCACCGGTGTTGCTTGTTGTTTTTCAGCAGAAGGTTTTTCTTTCTTCATTTCAACGGGCATATCTGTATATACTGCCAGCTTCATCCCAGGATGAATCAAATCAGAAGAAAGTTCATTCCATTTTTTCAAATCGTCCACTGTAACGCCGTAAGCTTTTGAAATCTTCCAGAGGGTATCCCCTTTTCTAACTTGTGCATATTTAATAGGAGATACTTCCAATAAATCATTCGGGTATATTACATCATTTGAAAGGTTATTCCATTTTTTAAGTGAATCTACTGATACGCCGTATTCTTTAGAAAGACCCCATAGTGTATCCCCCTTATGTACGACGATTTCCTCTGCCATTGCTTGTGTTCCGGCAGCTCCAGAAATTGCCGCAGCTGCAACCAAAGATAATAATGACTTTTTCATTTGTTTGCCTCCCATCGGCTAATTTTTATCACGTGAATTATCGTAACATAGAATTTCCGGAGAAAAAGAACAGGCAGATTTAAATTGGATTACGAGAATAACAGAAATATAACGGGAACATGTCTATATTTCCGAATATTTTGATAAAATAATCCTTTCTAATCATGAATTTCTAGTTATTTTGAAAAATTTACTATCTATTTCTTTTATACCCATATTTAACCAAATGGATTTTTTGTTTATTCTAACTGAAAAGTGCAGTTCATGACATTAAACCATTAAAATTCTCCTTCAAACTGAACAAAAATTATATTCAAGAGTGCATATCAATGGAAGGACTTAATGATTTCCGGCCATTAAAAAAATCCCATGGAAATGGGATTTTTGTTTTAGGCTCTTTTCTCAAACTTTGTTGCTATTGGCTACAAAATAGGATTGAATTAGCTAAGATTGTTCACACAATTCACGACTATTATGAGTAAAGAGCTTGCAAACTTAGTACCGACATACACAATGCTATTATCACGATAAAATCGGCTTTAGGATTTTAACAACAATCTTTACGAAAACAGCCTTGTTTTATTTAGGCGATTTTTTCGACTTTCACAGCACATGCTTTGAATTCAGCTGTCCCCGAGATAGGATCGAATTCATTTAGAGTAAGGACGTTTGTTGGCACTTCAGACCAGTGGAAGCTCATGAAAACAAGACCCGGAACCACTTGTTCTGTTATTTTCACTTTTACATCCAGTGTTCCCCGGCGGGAACTTACCCTGACCAGTTCACCATCGCTTACCTTTAGTGCAAGAGCATCCTCAGGATGAATGTCCAGTGTTTCTTCGGTTTGTTTTATTTTGACTCCAGGCGCATAATGGCGGGTTTGTGTATGAGTGTTATAGGATTCATATCTTCTTCCCGTTGTCAGGGTAAACGGATACTGCTCATCAGGAATTTCCAGTGGCGGAGTGAATTCTACCGGCACAAAGCTGGAACGCTTCTTGTTTTCCTTATCAGCATGGAAACGTTCATGCATGATTTTTGTACCTGGATGATTTTCATCAGGGCAAGGGTAGTGTATCCCATACTCATTCTCCAGGCGATCATAAGAAATTCCCCCGTACATTTCCCAAGCAAGCTGCCTAACTTCGTCCCAGATTTCTTTACTGGAGTTATAGCTCATATGATAACCCATCTTGGAAGACAGCTCACACAGGATTTCCCAATCCTCTTTGACACCTGACTGTGCGTTGACAGCAGTACGAACACGCTGGATCCTGCGATCAGTGTTCGTATAAGTTCCATCAACCTCGCCCCATGATTTCGCAGGCAGCACAACATCAGCCATTTCAGCCGTTTCTGTCATGAAGATATCCTGAACAATCAGTAAATCGAGTTTCTTTAATAATTTCCTGGTATGGTTCATGTGGACATCTGCCACCAATGGATTCTCACCAATGCAGTACAAAGCTTTAATCTCTCCAGTCTCAATTTTATCAAAGGTCCTTGTTTGAGTATCACCGACTTTTTGGCTAATTTCCGTATTCCACGCTTTCTCGAATCGTGAACGGTAATCATCCTCAAGTAAACTGATTGCGCCTGTAAGCTGGTTCGGCAGGCATCCCATATCTCCGGCACCCTGGACGTTATTTTGTCCCCGCAGCGGCATAATGCCTGAGCCTTTCTTGCCAATGTGTCCGGTGAGCAGTGCAAGATTTGCGATATCAAAGACATTGTTCACGCCGCAATGATGCTCGGTAATCCCTAAAGTATAGGCAATCATCGATCGATTAGACGCTACATACATCCGTGCCACCTCGATGATGTCTTCTGCGGCCAGTCCGGTGATTCCTGCTGAATATTCCGGTGTATAGCGGTCGACTTTTGCCAGCAGGGAGTCAAAATCGTCCGTATTCTTGCCGATGAAACCTGGATCATATAATTTCTCCGTAATGATGATCCTGATCATCGCATTGATCAATGCGATGTCGGTACCAACATTAATTTGCAGATGTTTATGCGCGGATTTGACCATATCGATCCGTCTTGGGTCGATAACCACGATTTTCAAGCCATTCTTTGCCGCCTTCTTCATTCTATTGCCAATTATCGGGTGAGCTTCAGTCGTATTTGATCCCATCAGCAATAAAACCTCGGCATCATCAATATCTTCTAAAGTATTTGTAGGGAAACCGCTTCCAAAAACAGTCGCCAGACCGGCGACACTAGGAGCGTGTCAGGTTCGATTACAGCCATCGATATTATTGCTGCCAATAGCTGTTCTCATAAACTTTTGGGTAACATAATTGGATTCATTAGTCGTCCTGGCACAAGCAAACATTGAAATTGCTTCTGGCCCAAAATCTCTCTTAATAGAAGTTAAATGGCTAGCAATATACTCATAGGCTTCATCCCATGTTGCTTTAACAAGCTTGCCCGCCTTTCTGATCAATGGGGTATTCAATCTTTTCGGCGCATGGACATATTGATAGGCAAAGGCCCCTTTCACACATGTTTGCCCTTTATTAACAGGAGCTTCCTTATCCCCTCTGATTTTCACAATTTTATTATCTTCAACTTCCAAAATCAGCCCACAGCCTGTACCGCAATAACCACAAACAGTCTTTACCTGGCTTATCGATGACATAGCTTCCCCTCCGGTAACTTTTTATACGGCTATTCGAAAAACAGCCTTTTATACAAACCCCTACTTCCATATTAGTCTAAATTTTCAAGACGATGTAACAAAACCAAGCGTTTTTTTTGTCATATTACCAACATTTTATCGACAAATATTAACCTCGACTTAAAGTGTTGATAAAGAAAGAAAAAAAGGCAGAAAAATTTCTGCCTTTTGCTGTTTTTATGCAATTTTAGCGGGCAGCACAATCTTGAAGGTAGTTCCTTTATTCTGCTCGCTTTCGATATATACCTTGCCATTATGGCTTTCAATGATTTTAAAGCTGACCATTAGTCCCAGGCCATTCCCATTTTTCTTGGTTGTATAGAAAGGTTCACCAATTTTCTTGAGTGTTTCCGGCGGGATACCCACTCCTGTATCTTTGATTGAGATAAGGACCTGATCATCCTGAATTTCAGTTTTAACCTTTAAATCCCCGCCATCCGGCATGGCTTCGATTCCATTTTTAATAAAGTTAAGGAAGACTTGCTTGAGCCGGTTTTCATCACACTCAATCTGGATAATTTCATCGGGCGCTTCAACTTCCAATTTGACATTTCTCTTTCTCGCTTCAAATTTAAGCATTGAAACGACATTATCGACAATTGGGATGATGTTCTTTTCCTCAAGTTCAACAGCCTTCGGTTTAGCAAGAACCATGAACTCTTCTACAATATTATTGACTCGGTCTATTTCATCCAGGATGATTTCGATAAACTCCTGACGCTGGGAATCAGTTTCGTCAAGCTGCAGGAATTCAGCGTATCCTTTCATTGAAGTAAGAGGGTTCCTGATTTCATGGGCCACACCTGCGGCAAGCTGGCCGACCGCGGCAAGCTTATCCTGGCGGTGCAGCATTTCCTCAGATTTTTTCTTCTCCGTGATATCGTTCCGGATTGCCAGGTACTGATACGGCTTTCCGTTTTCATTCAAAAAAGGAACAATCGTTGTATCAACCCAATAATAAGAACCATCCTTCGCTCGATTACGAATATCCCCTTTCCACACCTGTCCAGAACCGATCATTCTCCAAAGATTTTTGAAAAACTCCTTAGAATGCAATCCTGAATTCAGAATACTGTGGTCGTTTCCAATCAATTCTTCCCTGCTGTATTTAGAGATTTCACAAAACTTGTCATTTACATTTTTTATGATCCCTTTTGCATCCGTAAATGCAACGATGGAAGACTGATCGAGGGCAAAATTTATGTCACTTACTTCTTTAAGGGTATCTTTCAGGCTGGATTCCGCTTGTTTTCTCTGTGTTATATCAGAACGGATCGAAACATATTGATATGGTCTGCCTTTACTGTTTAAAAAGGGAACAATCGTCGTATCAACCCAATAATAAGAACCATCCTTCGTCTTATTGCGGATTTCACCCTTCCACACTTTTCCTGCGCCGATTGTACGCCAGATTTCCTTAAAGAATTCTTTGGGATGAAGTCCGGAATTAAGAATGGAATGATTCCTACCCAACAATTCGGCTTCACTATATCCGGAAATCTCAACAAACTTTTCATTTACGTATGTGATATTCCCTTTAGGGTCTGTAATAGCAACAATCGCTGAAATATTAAGGGCGTCCGTAATATCCTTTAAATTCGTATCGGTGACGGCCAGTCTTTTACTGATCAGCGCACTGGAGCCAATCAAACCGGCAAGAATTAAAATGGAAATAAAAGCAATCAGGTAACTGACCAGGGACTCTGGAATCCCATTTTGTTCCGACAATCCAATATTCAGATTGATCATTGAAGCCTTGGTTAAAAGTAAGTGACCTTCTACGATCGCTGCAGTCACGAAAAGAGCGCTTAAAGGCTTAATCCAACCATGGGCACCTTGGGTAAAGCTTTTGGAAAAGAAAAGCATCCAGAATGAAAAGTAAAATGATACAAAAATAAGTGCAAGCCCTACAAAGAGAATGGCAGGCTGATAGGTAAAGTTTAGCCTCATTGAGTACATTCCCAGAATGTGTACCGACATGACTGCAAGCAACATGAATAAACTGCCAACCAGCAAATTACTTTTGTTAACTGTCTTTCCAGTCATCGTGTAAAATGCCATGGCAGTAAAAGAAATGACCAGGATTATCGATAATATGGTAATCGGAATTCGATAAGAAATATTGCCATTTAAATTCAATGCAAGCATTCCGAAGAAATTCATCACCCATATCCCGATCCCGAGTGAAAAAGTCCCGCCAAGAAACAAAAACCTTTTATTGCGATCCGAAGATTTAATTAAACTGAATAGGTCCAGTGCTGTATATGATGACATGATTGTCAATAAAACGGCAACTAATAATAAGATTGGATTGAAGGATAATTCTAGATTATCCATTAGCATCATTCCTCATTTGTAGATTCATATCGATTGTATGTTAAAAACGATAAGAATAAAAGGGGTTATTAAATAATTTGTAATAAACTTGTCACTTTTATCTCTTGACTCAATAACTAAATTGAAAGTTGTATTATAACAGGATTGAGTCCACCAACTTCATTTTTTGCTATTACCTTAAGAAGACAGGTATAAACACCTAATTTTGAAATTTTTTAAAAAAAGTCTACACAAATTGAAAAAGAATGTTTATACTGTACTATAACAGGTTAATTAAAATATAAATTGTACTATAAAAGGAGGAAATACTTATGATGAGTCCGATGGAGTTTTTTCGCAATTTGCCAAAGAAGGTATGCCCAGAATGTGGTGAGGGAATGCATGAGCAAGCAGAATCCTACATGATGGAATGCGATCGCTGCTTATCAAAAAAGGAAGAATAAACTGTAAAGGCACCTTTTATGGAAGGTGCCTTTTAGATTGGGAATATAAATCATATGAATAATAAAGAAAAAAGAAGCTCATTAGCGAGCTTCTTTTTAACATCTTAGGAGACCCAACCAGCATCAGCCCAAAACTTTTTTGGAACTATTGAGTTGTAAAATCCTCTTACTATAGCCGATGTGTGTTTGTTCCGCATATAAGGTGTCAATTCATAAATAGGTTTCCCCGTTTTTATGAATGATCCTTAACAAACACATGATTCGGTATAATCACCGAGAGACTCATTATTCCTTTAAGAAGTGTTTAGCTCACCTCATCATTTGTTCATGCATCCCTACTCACCGTTTCACTGGTTCGTTGCTTTTAGGAATTCACAACCTAATGACTGTTCCACCATTCCTTTGTTTGATTTCCCTTTTTCTGTTCTTTCCCAAGCATCCTTGAAACTTAACTTAATGGATCCTCTTTTGGTAAAAAGCTTTGTTTCTGCGTATCAGTGAGGAATAGGCAGAAATTCCGCTCTTTCCCTTTTGGCCGAACAAGGTAAAAATCATAACAAATTTTGGTTAACTGGCTTGATTAGGATGAATCCTGGCAGCTGGTGATGCTGACAACTTGATGAAGGCTAACTCAACTTTAGGAATAAACCGTTTTTCGTTCACTACGGAACGAACACAATTGGTTGAGCCTCCTAAGATGTTAATTGCTTTCTTCTTACACTCTTATTATACCACCCTTGACAAATGTAAACCCTTACATTTGTGACGATTTGGTGACTTTTCAATACTAATTGACGTTAATTTTCCGGTATAACCTATATCCCATTACAGAAACTATAAGTACCAGGGGGTGAGATGATGACAAATAGAACTGAGGAGAACAGCAAAAAAACCATTAAATCCACATATACGCCGAATCAAAGATTCGTGCCTGGAGAATCCGTAGAAGAGCATCGGGATATCGAAGCCGGAAATATCTTTTTTGCGGAAGAAGAAATAAAACAGCAGAATGAAAATCTCTAGTTGGCCTTTTGGACAAATTTCATATTTTACCCTAACTGAAAAGAGGTGATTACCTTGGATTTAATCGATCCGAAAAACCTGAAAAATGGGGATGAAGTTTATGTTATATACCGTAACCCTCACGTACCTTCTGTTTCTAATGTAAAGGCCGGAGAAATTGTTCAGCATCCAAAAGACCCCAATGCTCTGGCTCTTTTCCTCAATGAGACTTTGCATGTCATTGAAGATGATGATGCTCTATTTTCTACACAAGCAGCAGCAGAAAAAGCCTGCAGCGAGGCAATGGACCCCTATGATGGTTTGTGATCCAAACGGGGTTTTATCCTTTATACTAGAGGGTATTTTATAAACGCAAGCCAATTTCCATTAGGAGGGACCGAATGTGAAAGTTCTTTCAGCATCTTCTAAACTCGTCATTGGCTCCGCACTCGAAGGAGGATTTGTTTATCTAAAGAAAGGCACCCTTACCCCCAACAAAGTGATACGACGCGGAAGACTTTAAATGCACAAATCCTCTTTGAAAAAAAGCACATCCAATCAGAGGATGTGCTTTTAGCATTGTGCAATAGCTCTTCAGAAAACAATGTACTTTTCAGAGATCAGACCTTTTGACTGGCTCCTCTTCGTTATTCGTTTGATTTCCCGTACTTGACGTATAGCCTACACGATACACAAAGTCTTTCTTTTTCTTTAATGCATCTGGCATCTTATACTGTAAATCGTTTGATTGGAATTCACCTTTTTCCGACACTCTAATCCCCCCATTCCTGCCTATTGATAGCCTCTTCTATTCAACTCATCATTTGCATCTGATTTGCGTTCAACTTTCCCACCAACTTCACCCTCTGCATAACTGTCGCTGGCTTGTTCGTGGGTCATGGCAAGTCCTTTTGAAAGTTCATCATCCCTTTGGTAATCCGCTGTCTCATACATACGTCCAGCTACTTCAGTACGTTTACTTTTGTCTTTTTCCACTGTTCATTCCTCCTTTCGTTTACTCAGGTTATTTTTTGACATTAATTCATAAACCATACTTCAGAATTCTTTATAAAACCAATACACCCCTTCATTTATGAAGGGGTGTATTTACTGAAAGCCTGTTTCCGCTGATGTTTTTTTATGATCCTGCAGAAGCCAGACTGTCAGGAAAACGCCTACTAAAGTTAAAGCAGCAAAAAACAAATAAACAGCATAAATGCTATATTCCTCAAAAAGAATTCCGCCTATAAATGTAAAGAACCAGTTACCCAACCCATTGCCGACAGCTGAGTAAACCGTCACTGCCGTAGCTGTGACATGTGAAGGTGTGATGTCACGGATATACTGCAATCCTGCCGGGATGAATAACCCAAGGGAAAATCCCTGGATGACAGCGGACGCATAGACAAGGCCAAGTGCAGGCTCAGTAAAATAAAAAATCCACCTGATCAATGATACAAGAGCTGCAATAAAAGTAACCTGAAGCAGCCCTAATTTGCGAATCCAGCTGCCTGCAGCCCTCATGAATGGGATTTCGGATAGTACCGCAATAAGAAATGCAATTCCAATCCCGGTGTATGTCCCGCCCCTATCCTCTACGAACAGACTGAAATAAAAATTGTTCGCAAGATTAGGGCCAAAAATCATGAATGTTACACCGAGGAAAACCAGAAATTTTTTCATTCGCAATAAATCCTTCATACCGGAAAAGAGACTGCTGGACCTGTCAGAGGATTCTTTTGGCATTTTCAATGAAAAACCAGCAGCAATCACCAATGTCAAGAAAAAGGCATAAAAAATAACCTCTGGCTTCCATTCAGATAATCTCCCCATTACGAATACCGCAAGGCCAAACCCCAGTGATCCGAATAATCTCACATTTCCATAGTTGACACCGACTTTGCTTGTATATTTTAAGGAGATACTATCGGATAATGGAATGATCGCACTTTGGAAAATCGCCAGGATTGTGGCTACAATTAAGAATAATAAAAACTTGTCAAATACAAGATAGCCCAAAGCAGCAATGCCTGTTATTAATGTCGTTAGTGTTAACAGCCGATTATGATAATTTTTCATATCGGCAAGCATTCCCCAGAATGGCTGGAAAAAAATCATGATTACAGGGCCTATCGACAAAATCAGACCGATCTGATAACCATTCAATTTCTCCACTTCTGTTAAATATATACTCAATAGAGGGAAGAGACTTCCGATCCCGAAAAATACAAAAAGATAAAACCCTTGAAGCGTAAGGATATTCTGCTTTACTTGCTTTTCCATCTGAATCCTCCATGATGACAATTTATAGAGTTATATTTTACCACTATTCTAGTATAAGAATAGAAAAAATCATTTTATACAAAATAAAGCAATAATAAAGCGTTTTCATTCGACTGGTGTCATGTTAAAATAATGTTGGTTTAAGTGATCAGACGTCTGCTCACCTATTCATTTAATCCATCTTGCCATAAAAGGCGGTGAAATCATGAGAGAAATAATATTAAGCCTGGTTGCTGGTTTGATCGTTGGGATGTTATTTAAATTCCTCAAGCTTCCGCTTCCTGCACCACCAGTATTGGCCGGTGTACTGGGTATTGTCGGGGTTTATTTAGGTGGAGTAGTTGGAGAATGGATTTTGAACTCTTTTAAAGGATGAAGGTACCTGATCTCAAAAACAAAAAATCCACGGAGCATCCGCGGATTTTTTTTGTTTTATGAGTATTGTTTCATAGCTTTTTGCCGATATAATACGTTTGATTCCACTTGTTTTTGTTTCCTGACATGCTTTGTACCATCCAGGTATACATAAATAGTTCCCACGAAAAATGCCCCTCCAATGATATTCCCGATAGTAACGGTTAAGAGATTCTGAAGCCCCCCAGCAATACTGATGGTTTCTGGGTGTTCAACAAGAAGGGCAATCGAAAACAGCACCATGTTTGCTACACTATGCTCAAACCCTGAAACCACGAAAGCAAACACAAGCAGCATCATTACCCCGATTTTCGCTCCATCTCCCTTAATATTATATGGCACCCAGACAGCCAGGCAAACTAGCCAGTTACAGAGGATTGCGCGGAAAAACAGTTCACTGGCTGGGGTATTCATCTTCATACCAGCGACTTCCATCATATACTGTGTTTTTTCCGGCGAAGTGAAGATTCCCGATAACATAATGACCACCCCAAAAAATATAGCACCCACTAAATTACCTGCATAGCAAGCCAGCCAATTTTCGACGGTATCCTTCCACGAAGTCGCCTTTTTAAGTGAACTGATGGTCAAAAGCATCGTATTGCTTGTAAAAAGCTCTCCGCCACCGTATAAAATAAGAACAAGAGCCAATCCGAAAAAGATTGAGGTTACGATTGGTGTTGCTGGAGAATGCACATCAGAGAAGTACTCCCCCAGGCGATAGGAAACCATAATGCCAAAACCAATGTAAACACCTGCAAGTGCGGCTCTCATTAGATACTTCGATTTCGACTCTTTTAAGTAATCTCGCTTTTTCAAAGCATAACCAATGGCAATATCGATAGGCTGGCTGCTCAAGTGTAAGACCCCGTTTCATTTGTGAAAAAAATCACAATTTGTTGTTGATTTAATCATATACCTGATCAAACCGTTTGTTAATAGGTAAACACTTGAACTGTTTATGACCTTTTTTAAAGCGTTTCCATCATATATTTACTAACAGTTTAAGTTCTTTTACTGCTAATTTCTTAAGTGCGAATAGGGGGTTTCCCCTATAAGACCTCATTAAATAAAAGCAGGGTGACTTTGAACAATTGAATCGAATATTGCCTGTCATGGCCAACAATTCCGCTCCTTGGCCTGCCACCCTCACCTTTATTAACCCCATCAGTCTTCCCTGATCATACTACCTTCAATATGCTTTTTCTCCATTTGGTTCAACAGCTTCCGATGTTCTTTTGATTCAAAAAGAATATTGAAATCGTAGTCTTCCGGGTATAGCTCTGCAGCAGGGATGTTCAATTTCAGACGTTTATGATTCACGTCTACTTTTCCATTCCTAAGCTGCACAATATAATTACCTTTGCTGTCAGGCCCTTTATAAATGACGCCAAGTTCTCCTGAACTCGTTACATAAACACTGTCGCCCATATCGAATTGACGGGCTGTTTTACTGATATCGGCCGCTTTTTTCCTTTTATGCTTGTTGACGAGAATCTGCTTATCCCTATCTTTTAATTCACTGTTATCTTGAAACAGCTCTGTGTAGTTCTTTTCTGATTTATAGGTGATCATATGTGCCCTTTCTATTAATTTAGGATGGACCCCCAGCTTCAGGGCAATTGCAAAAGCCTGGCTTTCGCCTCCCTTTCCAATGCGCAGCCGATAAGTAGGCTTCAATGTTTCCAGGTCGAATTCCATTGAGCCATTCATGAAATCTTCATGAGCATCAGCAAATTCTTTTATTTCGCTGTAATGCGTAGTAGCGAATATGGTTGCTCCCTTATTGTTCAGGTTTTCAAGTATGGCTGTTGCCAATCCCATTCCTTCTCCCGGGTCGGTTCCGGATCCCAACTCATCCAGCAGGACAAGTGTCCTGTCATTTGTTTTCTCTAAAATATCAATGATATTCACGATCCTCGAACTGAAGGTGCTGAGGTTTTGCTCAATGCTTTGACCATCCCCTATATCGACAAGGACTTTATGGAAAACTCCTGATATACTGCCCTCTCCAACCGGCAGCAGCAATCCACTCTGTGACATCAACACCAGCAGCCCAGCTGTTTTAATAGACACCGTCTTTCCGCCAGTATTTGGACCTGTAATCACAAGTGCATGGTAGTCTGTTCCTATTTCCAGCGTTAATGGGACAGCATTATTGCCAAGAAGCGGATGTCGTGCTTCTTTAAAATCGATTACCTGGTCATCCACGATATCGACCTTTTTCGCTTCGATCGATCGGCAATACTTTGCTTTGGAGAATAAAAAGTCATAATGGACCATTGTCTCGATTGCGAGCTTAATTTCTTTTTCTTTTCCTTCTGCAAGACCTGTAAGGGCAAATAAGATTTTCTCCACCTCTGCCTGTTCTTCTAAAATGAGCCATTCCATCTGGTCCTGGAACGAGCCGATTTCTTCTGGTTCTATAAAAAGTGTCGATCCTGAAGCAGATGTGTCGAGCACGGATCCTTTTACCTTACCCCGATATTCCTTCTTTACAGGGATGACATACCTTCCATTCCTCTGGCTGACGACCGCTTCCTGAAGGTATGGTTTTATTTTCGCGGATTTCAGCACTTGGGTAAGCCTTTCCTTCAATCGCTCCTCCTGTATGCCAATTTGTTTGCGGACTTTTAAAAGCTCTTTTGATGCGTAATCATCAATTTGGCCATTGCGGATACATCTCTGGATTTCAGCAGCGAGTTCCGGCAGTTCCTCAATACTATAGACGTAGACGGATACTCTTGGTGCGCAATACTCCTTCTCCTTCATAAATCGGCGAAGCTTGCCGCAACTGTCAAGGAATGAATTCAGCTGCACAAGTTGATCCACACGCAGGGGAATACCCTTGTTAAAACCATTGATGATGGCTTCCATGCCTTCAAGGCCATGGATTGGCACACTTGAGCTGATCTTTAGGATTTCAATCGCTTCTGAAATTTCTTCATGCCAGGCCCTAATTTGTTTCAGGTTTGTGGATGGTGCCATTTCCATTGTTTTCTTGCGGCCTGACCCAGTTAAAGCAAATCCGGCTATCGCTTCTTTGATTGTTTCATAACCAAGAACAGTGTAGGTTTGTTCGTTCAATGTTTTTTCCTCCTTAAATTAAAAAAAAAGCCGCAATGGACAGGTCCAAAGCGGCTTTTCAATTCTCGCAGCTGGGCTGCGAGTAATATATTCACGAAAAAAAGCTGTGTATATGCACACAGCTTATGCTCACGAATATCAAGCATGCTTCTATGTTCATTGTTCTTAACATCCAATCCAGACCATGTTGAAATAAACCTTCACAGAGGCTTCTTTTCAAACTGGATTGACCGTATGAAATTAACGGTTAGTTAAGAACGACACCTAACATAAAACATACTCCTTACATATCAATAATAATCTCCCCATTAGGATACGTCGTTTCTGCTCCTTTTGTCAACCAAATTCATCCATTTTTTGAAAAATGACGTTTAAAATGAATGTTCACATTTTCTCTATTGACCTGTTGTTTATATTTCATTATAAATTAGTGGTAACCATGGTCGAAAAAGGTGGAGATAGTGTGGCCAACCAGGAGAATATTAGTAATTTGAATTATGAGATAAGCGAACTGATCAAGGCGTCCGAAAAAGTCATTAAATTTAAAAAAGGAACTTTTTTATTCCGTGAAGGCCAGGAAGCAAAGGAAATGTATATCATCCTTTCAGGAAAAGTGCAGGTTTCAAAGATGAACGCCGAGGGCAAGGAATTGTACTTACGGTTCTGCAAGAAAAATGATATTGTCGGCGAACTGACTCTTTTTACGATTGGGCCAAGATATCTGTTCAATGCAAAAGTAGTTGAGGACGGAGAAGCAGCTGCCATCAATATCGAGAATCTGGAAAGCATCTTATTCAACAATAGCCAGCTTGCTTACCAGTTCATGAAATGGATGAACGATCATATCCGCAGGACGATCACTAAATTCAGGGATCTTGTGTTGCATGGAAAGAAAGGCGCACTATATTCTACTTTGATCCGCTTAAGCAATAGCTATGGTATTAAAAAATCAGATGGCATCTATATCAATGTACCGATTACAAACCAGGATCTCGCTAACTATTGTGGCACTGCAAGGGAAAGTGTAAGCAGAATGCTCGGGGAATTGCGGGACGAAGGAATTATATCGATTAATAAAAAAAGAATCATCATACATGATCTTGTTTACCTGAAGCGTGAAATTGAGTGTGAAAACTGCCCGATTGAGTTCTGCAATATGGATTGAAGTATTTAAAAAGGAAGCTTATAAATTGTCAGCTTCCTTTCGGATTTTTATCAAAGTTTTTTTCGTAGAATGCTTCAAAATTTCTCACCAATAATTCCGCCTATAAAAAGATGGGGATTATAGTAGGCAGCAGCAGTGAAGTCAGGATCGCCGCCAATCCCATCGCTGCACCTGATACTGCACCCTGCAGTTCCCCTTCTCTTGCAGCTTCGGCAGTGCCAATCCCATGGGCGATGGTGCCGATGGCCAGTCCTCTTGAAAAAGGATCATGGATTTTCATGACATTCATAAGCCACGGTCCGAGCATAGCTCCCGTCATCCCTGTGATCATGACAAAGGCTGCCACCAAGATTTGATCGGCATCTATGATCCTGGCAACCTCGGAAGCTACTGGTATCGTAATGGATTTGATTGTTAAAGAAACCAGGATGATATTAGTCAAGTTCAGTAAATAGCCGATCAAAACCGCTGAAAGAATAGTCGAGACAGTTCCCGCGAAAAGCCCTGCCAGAGCTGGAAGCAAGTTGGCCGCAATTATTTTTCTTTGTTTATATAATGGCACTGCCAGGGCTACCGTAGCCGGTCCCAGGAAATAGGTGATGATTTCGCTCGCAGCTTCATACTCTTTATATGGAATGTCTAGGATCAGAAGAACGGATATCACGATGGCTGTACTTAAGAAAACCGGTGATGTCAGTGGAGAAGGGTACTTGCCTGCAGCTTTCCTGGAAACTATGTAGGCCAGCAAAGTTATGAAAATACTAAATATCGTGACCATCATTTTGAGCTTCCTTCCTCTTCTTATGTTTTACAATGGCATGTGAAGTCCCTCCAGCTATCGCCATACCAAGCAGTGCACTAGACACTAATATCACTGCAAGCTGAATGCCAGCTTCCGCCATCAATCCCCCTAAAGTCATCAGACCAACTGATATGGAAACAAAAAAGAAGGATAAGTGCCTGACAAGGAAGTCGGCGGCCCCTTCAATCCAATCAAGCTTCACAATCTTCAGCCATAACAGCAGGAAGAGGATGATCATCCCCATTACATTCCCTGGGATGAGCAGATTAAATAAATCAACGATATAAAAACCGGCTTTATTGATCAAGATCAGGCCGCAAATTTGCAAAATGTATATAACGAATTTTCCCGCTTTCAAAAAAATGGCTCCTTTTTCGTTCCCATCATTATTACTATTATTATAATAGATTTCTTTCCCTTATTTGCAAGATTGTGTACTGCTTTTTCGAAAAGGTTCTTTTCTAAATCTTTGTTGTTTTTGGCTACAAAATTGGATTGAAAGACATATGTTTCTTCACAAAAAAAAACTTATTTAGAGAAAAGAGCCTGCACACTTAATTCCGAACTACAAATGGCTTATGATCACTTTAAAATTGGCTTTAGGATTTTAACAACAATCTTTACGGAAACAGCTTTCGATAAAAGAATAAACATAGTTCACACAATGTCCATATGATTTTCCTCTTGTTTCTTATATCTTATAAAGGGGGAGGCTTGCGTTATGAAAAAAATCTATCTTATCAGCTCACTTATTGTATTGATTGGAATTGCGTCTGGAATCTCATATTTTTTAGTCAGGGATGCCAATGCCCAAATACCAGAAGGCATTACCTTGTTGACCATGGATGAAGAGAAATATACGTTCGGAGAAGATACGGACACAATCAAATTGGTGGAATTCATATATACACATTGCCCGGATATCTGCCCTACAACAACCCAGGAGATGAACCTTCTGCGCAAGGATTTGATTAAAAAGGATGTTTATGGAAAAAAGGTCCAGTTCATAACGATTACGATTGATCCATACCGTGACAGCCCTGAAGTTTTAAGGAAGTACATGGACAATTTCGGACTTGAAAATGATGGCAATTGGATTTTCCTTACCGGGGACCCCGCTAATACCCTCGAAGAACAACAAAAAATCAAGAATGTTGCTGATACATTTAAATTCCAGTACCGAGATCCTGGAAATGGCTTTTATGTCCACAGTACATTCACTTACCTGATCGATGAGAACAATAAATTCATCAAGAAATTCCCTATGGGCGAAGATTTCAAAAAAGACGAAGTTTTCGAAGCCATCATGGATGAGTTATAAAAATAAAAAAAGCGGTGGCTGCACCGCTTTTTTTATTCCTATTAACTGTACTAGATCGACTTTTACTTCATGTCTGTATGAAATAGTCCTATGCAGATTAAAGTGAAGTGCAAAAGCCTGTCTGCCTCTTAATGTGAGTTTACTGTGCTGGGATGTTTTTCTGTTTTTTGCAGGGAGAAAAATTCTGATTTTGGCTTAGTGAAGCTGACTTTTATCCCTGAATCCTTTAGGCGGTTAACAAAATCAACCAGCTGCTTTTTAGCCATTTCAAAAACTCCTTTTTATCCATCTTTGTCTATTATTATTTTACATGAAAAATATGAAAAATGTGTGAAAATGAGCAAAAAAATTGACATCCATTCAGAAAAATATTCATTTATTTTCCCAATATACTTCTGTACTCAGTTATGTTATCCAAACCGAATCGAACTCCTATCAAACTACTCTTGCTTTTCCCATTTTTTCTCCAACGAAAACTCCATTTGCGAAAAATATTTCCTTCCACTCCCCTTTTGGCAATAAAAGAATTCGCCCCTAAGGTTCAAACATGTTATAATCTTTGGGATATATATTAATGGAGGCTACTAAATACATGATTACAGTTCAAAATGTTGGCCTGAGATATGGTGACCGCAAGCTTTTTGAAGATGTTAATATCAAATTCACACCTGGAAATTGCTATGGTTTGATTGGCGCTAATGGAGCCGGTAAGTCCACTTTCCTTAAAATATTGTCAGGTGAAATCGAACCACAGTCAGGTAATGTTTCAATGACACCTGGCGAGCGAATGGCTGTACTAAAACAAAACCACTTTGAATACGAAGATATTGAAGTATTGAAAGTCGTCATTATGGGACATGCGCGGCTATATGAAGTCATGCAGGAAAAAGATGCGATTTACATGAAAGCAGACTTCACTGATGAAGACGGCATGAAGGCCGCGGAACTCGAGGGTGAATTTGCTGAATTGAATGGTTGGGAAGCAGAATCTGAAGCTGCAATCCTTCTTAAAGGTCTTGGAATCGGCGAAGATCTTCATACGAAGAAAATGGCTGATATTGGCGGCGGAGAAAAGGTAAAGGTCCTTCTTGCCCAGACGTTATTCGGTAAACCGGATGTACTCCTTCTTGATGAACCTACCAACCACCTTGACATCGCAGCGATTCAGTGGCTGGAGGAGTTCCTGATCAACTTTGAGAACACGGTTATCGTCGTTTCCCATGACCGTCACTTCTTGAATAAAGTATGTACAAATATTGCTGACCTTGACTTTGGCAAAATCCAGCTTTATGTTGGGAACTACGATTTCTGGTATGAGTCCAGCCAGCTTGCTTTAAGAATGCAGCAGGACACAAACCGGAAAAAAGAAGAGAAAATCAAGGAACTGCAAGCGTTCATCGCAAGATTCAGTGCTAACGCATCGAAATCAAAGCAAGCTACTTCCCGTAAAAAGCTTCTTGATAAGATTTCTCTGGATGATATCAGGCCTTCTTCCCGTAAATACCCATATGTCGGATTCACACCGGACCGTGAAATCGGCAATGACTTATTGAGGGTAGATGGTATTACCAAAACGGTTGACGGCGTAAAAGTACTTGATAATATCAGCTTCATCATGAATAAAGATGATAAGATTGCCTTAGTCGGAAAAAATGAATTTGCCATTACGACCTTGTTCAAAATCCTGACAGGTGAAATGGAACCAGACAGCGGTACATTTAAATGGGGAGTGACCACTTCTCAGGCATATTTCCCAAAAGACAATTCAGAGTACTTTGAAGGATGCGACCTGACACTGGTGGACTGGCTGCGCCAGTTTTCACCAAAAGATGACAGTGAAAGTTTCTTGCGCGGGTTCCTAGGCCGCATGCTCTTCTCTGGAGAGGAAGTAATGAAGAAAGCCAGTGTTCTATCCGGAGGAGAAAAAGTACGCTGCATGCTTTCCAAAATGATGCTTTCTGGCGCGAATGTGCTTCTCTTGGATGAACCAACGAACCACCTGGACCTAGAATCCATCACTGCTTTGAACAACGGAATGATCAACTTCAAAGGGTCAATGATTTTCTCTTCTCATGACCATCAATTTGTTCAAACCGTGGCAAACCGAATCATGGAAATCACTCCATCAGGATTAGTCGATAAGCAGATGTCTTATGACGAATATCTTGAAAATGAAGAGATTCAGAAGCAAATTGCTGAAATGTATATATAAACTGCAAAACCCCTCGGAGTGCCTCCGGGGGGTTTGTTTTAAGAAAATCAGCTTTTTTTCTGCTTCCTTCTTGAGGAATCAGCAGCCCTGCTTCCTGTTTCACTTGCTGTAGTGCCTTGCCCCTCTGTCTGGCTTGAATTAAGACCAATGGTTGACGGATCTTTCTTTCGCTTGTTAGACATATTTGCACCTCCTTTGCTTGCATTTAATATTGTGAAGCTCTGGGAATAAATTATTCTTGCCGCGGACAAGTTAAATGGGTGAGGAGGTGTAGAGAATGGCCAGAGTAGGTGTAGAACAATCTTTATCCAATATTTCTGATGCATTGCGCCAGAAGGGCTATGACGTCGTTGAACTTCGCCAGGAAGCAGATGCACAGGGCTGCGATTTTTGTGTCATCAGCGGGATTGATTCAAACGTCATGGGTATGCAGGATGTTGTGACCCAGGGATCTGTCATTGAAGCAAACGGTCTTTCTGCGGAAGACATCTTAAGGCAGATTGATCAAAAATCCGGACAAATCCAATAACTGTTACCGAAACTGCCGATAGGCAGTTTTTCTTTTCCCCCAAAAGCTGTTTTGCGCCACTAATCATGATATTTTCACCAACTTGTGATATTTTCTTCATGTAGCTTCCTGGTAAATCCGATATAATCAGTTATAACCATTGCTTATGATTAAAAGTTTTTTAAGGGGTTGTCTTTGTTTGAGAAAATTACATATATTGCTTTTCGCAGCTTTGTTTATCCTTTTGACGGGATGCGGAGCCAACAGCAATCCTAATAGGACAGAACTTACCGTATCTGCTGCCGCAAGCCTGCGTGAGGCGTTGGAGGAAGCAGGGAAAATCTACTCGAACCAGAATCCTGATATAAAAATCGTTTACAACTTTGGCGGTTCCGGATCCCTGCAGCAGCAAATTTCCCAGGGGGCACCGGTAGATTTATTTGTTTCTGCATCACAGGACCAGTTCAATCTATTAATGTCTAAGAAACTTATCGATCAAAGCAATAATGTCAATCTATTAAAAAATGAACTGGTTATCATTACCCAAAAAGATAACGGGAACCTTCCTTCTGTAATATCACTGGCAAATGATAAGATTTCAAGGATCGCGATTGGAACACCGGAAACTGTCCCAGCGGGTATGTATGCAAAGCAAGCATTACTCTCATTAGGTTTATGGGAAGGACTCGAAAAGAAACTCATCCAGACAAAGGATGTACGCCAAGTTCTCTCCTATGTCGAAACCGGAAATGTAGATGCTGGCATTGTCTATAAAACCGACGCTATGGTTTCTGATAAAGTGAAGGTTATAACCCTGCAGAATGAAGGCTTGCACGACCCAATCATTTATCCTGCAGGGGTCATTGCAGGAACCAAACACCAGCAGGAAGCGAGCAGGTTCCTCGATTTCCTGAAAGGAAATGAAGCAATGAATATTTTCGAAAAATATGGCTTTAAAGCAGCTTTGGAATGATTATTTATGAGCAGTGAATTTTGGAACCCAATCAAACTATCTGTGGAGATCGCATCAATGTCAGTGGTGTTTGTCTTTATATTCGGTCTATTGTCCGCGAGGTTCATGGCCAAAAGACATTTCTTTGGCAAAACAGCAGTAGAAACACTTCTGACATTGCCTTTAGTTCTCCCGCCAACGGTAGTTGGGTTTATTTTGATCATCATCTTTGGCATCAACAGTCCAATAGGCAGGACGGTTGAGAATCTTTTTGGCAGCACCATCATGTTTACCTGGTGGGCTGCCGTAATCGCTGCATCAGTAGTGGCCTTCCCTTTGATGTATCAATCAGCGAAAACAGGATTCCTTCAAGTGGATACAGGAGCTGAAGAAGCAGCAAGAGTAGATGGAGCAAATGAATGGAAAGTATTTTGGTATGTAACTCTGCCCCTGTCATCAAGAACGCTTGTTACAGGATTGATCCTCAGCTTCGCAAGGGCTCTCGGCGAATTCGGCGCAACTCTCATGTTTGCCGGTAATCTGCCTGGAAGAACACAGACAGCCCCAACGGCAATCTATATAGCCATTGAATCCGGGAATCTGGACGCTGCCTGGCTTTGGGTTATTGCAATGGTCGGAATCTCATTCCTCATGCTGCTTTCAACGTCGTTCTTAAAGCAGTGAATTTAGGAGCACTCAACAATAATACCTTGCAGTCATCATCTTTTTCAGAACCTAAAAGGGAAGCCATTTGAAAGTGGCTTCCCCTTACTGATTATTCACTAATCAATTTTTTCGTCCGCTTAGCTGTTTATACCAAAATTCCGCACAGAATCTGGTTTGTTAACAGTCTCCTAGTTATCGGTCACCACAAGCTTTACTGGATCAGCCACTTTCTTCTCGCTTTCATCAACGAAATCCCCAGACAAAATTTCCACTTTATCAAGGCTGTCAACCTCTCCTACAATAAAACCAAGATTCCCACGCTTCATCTGTCCGGCAGTAATCTCACCGTTAAGATTCTCCAGGTAAAAATCATCTTCCCATGTCTTGTGGATTGAATCGTTGATATTCACCATCGCTACAGGGCCGAAATGGTAGTTATCCTTTGAATTGTTCTTGATTTCCACGCTTATTTTCACAAAATCAAATTCTTCCTCATGAGTATAGGCGTGGAAGAAATCAATCAGGCTGTAAGCAGGTACAAAGTGCAATAACTTAACATCTTTTACTTTATATTCAATCCCATTTACCTTAAAGGTCTTATTGACGTCGTTCACAGCCTTAAGGGTTAATTCACCTTTGTCGTCAGTTAGAGAATCGCCAGCTTTCTTAAGATCAATGTCCTCCGACACTTGCGGGTTCGGCACATAGACTTCCGTATTTTTCGTTACGGGGTTCCCAGTTGCCTCTTCTGAAGATTTTTGAGCTTCATTTGACTCAGCCTCTGCAAAAGAACAGCCAGTCAGCAATGAAGCAGCCAGTAATAACTGCAGATATTTCTTCACTTTGAAAACCCCTTTTCAAGAAATCCCCCGCTCGGTCCAAGGTTCCTGCGGGAGATTATAAAGTATTTATTTCCTTTTGCCATTTGAGAGAATATCAAAAATATTTTTCGCATTGTCCGTGTTTTCAATATTGCCGTAGAAACGCTCTTTTCCAGGACCGAATGCATACACAGGTACATCTTCCCCGGTATGGCCGCCAGTTGTCCAGCCTGTATTCGAACGCTTGTCAAATATCTTTTCAATTGCATTGTCAATGTCTAAAGCTTTCTTGGTTGCTGAAGCATCTTTAACAGTTTGAATTTCTTCTGTTGTCAACTCAGGGAGACCTACAGATGCAAAGTCGATATATTTCTTCAGTGTTGCCTCTGCATCCGCCCCATTTGCTATTTCAGCAGCCATGAAATCAGGTGTGCGTTTAGCAGCTTTGATCGGAGCACCGAACCAGTTATAGATTCCGTTGGCACCGATAGAATACCCGCCGGTTGAATGGTCAGCAGTCGCCACGACTAATGTGTGCTTGTCCTTCTTCGCAAATTCGATAGCCGTTTTATATGCTTTTTCGAAATCTTCCATTTCACTCATCGCCGCTACAATATCATTATCATGTCCAGCCCAGTCAACCTGGCTGCCCTCTACCATCAGGAAGAAGCCATCTTTATCCTTATTCAAGCGGTTGATTGCCGAATTCGTCATTTCTTCCAGAGAAGGAGTTTCTTCATTGCGGTCGATCATTTTGTCCATTCCGCCTTTTGCAAAAAGGCCAAGAATTTTATCATTCTTATCATTCAGCATATCTTCTTTATTATTTACAAAGGTATAGCCATCTTTCTTGAATTCTTCTGTCAGATTTCTGTCATTACGGACAAAGTTGCTTAACCCGCCGCCAAGCATGACATCGATTTTATGATCACCATTAACCAATTCATCATAATAATCATCTGCGATTGCATTCATATTCTTCCGGCTTTCATCATGCGCACCAAAAGATGCCGGGGTTGCGTGGGTAACTTCAGAAGTTGCTACAAGTCCTGTTGCTTTTCCTTTTTCCTTAGCGGCTTCCAGGACTGTTTTTACTTCAGTTCCATCATTATCGACAGCAATCGCATTATTATAAGTTTTGACCCCTGCAGACATTGCGGTTGCTGCTGAAGCTGAATCCGTTACATTTTGTTCGGGATCCTCAGGGTAAGTCATTTGATTTCCTACCAGGTATTTATCAAATTCTGTTCTCTCTGCTTCAGGGGTATCAGGATTATCCTTTAAGTAACGGTATGCTGATGTATAAGAGACTCCCATGCCATCACCAATCAGGAAGATTACATTCTTAATTTCTGCATTGTTTTCTTTTCCTTCATTTTTTGCCTCTGCATTGAATGTTCCTACTAAACTGCCAAACGCCACAGTTGAAAGGACAGCGAGCGGAAGAATCTTCTTTTTAAAGTTAGCTTTAATCATTGCAAGACCTCCAGGTAAGTTATTTTCTACGGTTCCTACTATACTGCCTGTCTATTAATCTCTTATTAACACACTGTAAAGTTGTTTTAAATCCTTGTAAAATCGATTTACAATCCGAAATTTTCCTGAAATGGTGTTTTTCTCCACGAAAAAAAGCAGGCTTATTACCTGCTTCGAAATCTCCTGTTTTTCTTTTGCTTTCTGTTCATGAGCCATAGTATGGCGGCTGCAATCAAAACGCCTCCGAAAATGGCATTGGCAGAAACCAATCCACTTTGCTTGGGCTCCTGAGTGGTTTTTTTCACTTCTGGTTTCTTTTCAATCAATGGCACCAATTCAATCGATTGAACGGTACTGTCATTTTCACTCTTTATATTCAATATTCCGTCATCGTTGACTACTCTCTTGCCATTTTCAACTGGCTCAGTCACGAACAGGTCCTCACTCGCTTTATACTTCAGCTCTCCGCTTGTGAAAGTTTCACCTTTTCTGATTTGTGCCGACTTAAAACCGGCAAAGCCATAATCAAATAATTTGATCGTATCCTTATATATCTGCCTTTTAAATTCCGATTTCAATAAAATAGCAGTCAGTTTCAATTGGCCGTTTTCTGCCGTCGTCGCCAGCGTTTGTTTGGATTGGTCGACAAAACCCGTCTTCCCGCCAGTCACACCTTCATAAGGAATTTCACCCTTTAACATCCTGTGGTGGGAAAGAAGCTTTGTACTCCATGACTCACCTTCCCACTTTAGTTCCTTAGTACCGAAGATTTCTCTGAAGTTTTCGTTTTTCATCGCGTAGTTCAGAATTAGAGCGAGATCCTTTGCCGTGGTATAATGATTCTCGTCAAATAAGCCGTGGGGATTGACAAAATGAGTGTCCTTTACTCCGACTTCATTTTCCAGGTATTCATTTATGCTTTTGGAGTAGTTCTCCATGGTCCCATCGAGATGAATGGCAATCGCCAGTGCTGCATCGTTTCCCGAATTGATCAGCATCCCCTGGATCAGCTTCTTTAAGGTCACTTGTTCACCAGGATTCAGATACACTCTGGTTCCTTCGATTTCATTGACTTTTTCACTAACGACTACCTGATCATTCAAATTTGCAGTTTCGATCGCATAAATAGCTGTGGCAATCTTTGTAAGACTTGCAGGATACATCCTCTTCTCTTCATTCTTTCCAAACAAGATGGCACCTGACTGTGTATCCATCAGAATTGCGGCGTCAGAAGTTAAATCAGGAACACCTTCTTCCGCATGGACAAAACTCGAAAAAGAATACATGCTAATCAGAAGCACAATGGAAAGCGCCAAAAAATTTCTCATCCATAACACATCCAGATATAAATTCTTCAATCATTTTACCAGAAACCAGCTTGTAATGGGGCAGTGTTATTATTTTTTAACCCAAATGGAATAGAAGGAAACATTGGGAAAGTAAAAAAAATGAATTTAGAAACCTGAGTTGATTGGAGTGGAAGGCGCGTAGACTCCTGCGGGCGCAGCTGGTCAGGTGAGACCCCGCAAGAACGAAGCGATGAGGAGACTCAGCGACAGCCTCGCGGAAAGCGAAGCGCCTGGAACGGAAATCAACGGACTAATTTTAGAAGCTAACTTAAAAAAGAGGGTGTCCAAAAGTTGATACCTTTTAGGACACCCTCTTGCTGTTTTACTATGAATCAGCTTTTTATAACAGTAAAAATTAGAAGCAGGTTATCTTGGTAGCCGGATTAAAATTTCAGGAAAACAGACTTTGATTATAGACTATATTTTCAAGGTATCCAATATATACTTCATCCCTGGCAAGTGCTGCCCCATAATTCCTTTTCAAGAAACGTTCAGCTTCTGGGAAATCATTATACGGCCCCAGTTTTTCCTTCTGCTCTAGCTTTATAAAATAGCGGGTTCCATCCTTAAAGATGAAAAACAGGTCCCTATCCCTATTCTCATAGAGACAGCCATTTCTAGAATCCTTTATGTTATAGGTATTTTTGAATGCGTCCTGTTTGATCGGTTCAAGAGGAAACACCTGGTCAATATAACGTTTATAAGCCTCCCCATTCAATGTACATCCAGAAGCCTTCGCGTGTCCCCCGCCTCCAAATTTCCCAGCCAAAGCAGATACGTCCACATGATCATGAATCGTCCTGAAACTGATTTTCCTGCCTCCAACATTAAGGATCGCAATATAATCCAGCTGTGGAAACTCCTTCCCCAGTTCATTCCCCAGCTCAGAATGATAGGATTCGGCGTGGACGACGCCTCCAAACAATCCATCATGTTCCATTTGGATGATTTCCCTTTTCTTCCTCCTAATATAACGTTGGATTTTATCTTCTTCCATTTCCAGTAACTTCTGTTCAAATTCATCGAATTCAAACTCATCACCTGTTTGCAGCCTGGATATCATACGTTCTTCAAAATCTTCTATCGAAACCATGAAAAATAAATCATTAAGATTCTTCGCTTTGAAATTCTGATGAATATCCCACTCCCAAGTATCATACTGGCGCACCAGCTCAACAAACTCATCAAGTGCTCCTCTTTGAGCCAAGTGCTCGTTGCTTATCAGATACTCATACACTAACGAAGCAGCACTTGTAAGGGATCCCGATTCATCTTCCACTTTTACAAATCCCCAGCTATAGTCGTTAAAATGCAGTGCCGTTTTATGATGGTCAATCAGATTGGCCTTCCCTCCTTCTGACACGAAACGATTGATCCTTTCGGTAATTTCTTGGTTTACGGAAAGATCGGTTATGTATAGATGGTCTTCCTTTTTCATGCGCTCATTCATTCTCTCAAAGTATTTTTCCATCTGAAAATTCAATTCAGACACAGAATTATAGCGGATATCCGCTTTTTCCCCGAATGCAAGCCGGAATAAAATCCCGCATGCCACTCCATCCAAATCATTATGTGTAAATAAACGGTACATCATTTCCACCTTCACTTTCCCAAACTGTTTTCTCATAATAGCCTAGTTAATAGTCTGTTGTTGGGCAGATAATCTATTCAAAAGAAAATCCAAAAAAAAATTAGACAAGTTCAACATAGGGACGAGCATAGATATTTAAAGAGATCATAAGGAGGTGAAAACATGCATTTCTTTGTACTTAAAAGAAGGGCTTTATATTTAATTGGCCTCATTGTCTTCCTTGCCATCGTTGGCTCGATTTGGATGAACCTTAAGCCTGATGCCACTCCAGCGATTGGCGGACAGAATGAACAAATCAGGGAAATACACCTGGTGACAGGAGAATTCAAATCGAAAACCGATGACGGCAAAGAAATTGAAGCATACCGCTGGGACCCAGGTACCATTTTCGTGGAAAAAGGAGAAAAGGTCAGCCTGAAAATCCTTGGTGTGAACGGCAAAGAGCATCCTTTCATCATTGAAGGAACAGAAATCAAGGGAGTTGTCAAAAAAGGCGAGGAAACCGTTGTGCCTTTGCAATTTGACAAGGAAGGAACATACAGGATGATCTGTCTTACCCATCCTTCAGCAGAACACAATGGGCCGATGATAGCTTATATCGTGGTGGATTGAACTATATCCGAGAGCAGGGAGCCGATCCCTGTTCTTTCTTTTAATTGGAAGTTGCTTTCCCATTGAAAATAACAATTGACACAAAACATACAAATCACTACGAACACAGTGGAAACATTTCCTGTTAGCATTAAGTACATAAAGATTTTTATATAACAGACTTCTCAAAACAAAATATAATTATAGTACAGTTTTTTAAATACCCAAGAATAGAACCAAATAAACTCAATATTCATTTGCCTTGTTCATAATTTCACAAATATGTCACACTCATTCTGTTATATCCGTAGTATGATAATAGTGTGATAACTGTTATACAAACATCCACTTTAGAGGTGAACCAAAATGGAACAATGGAAAGGCTTTAAAAACGGCGCTTGGCAAGAAGAAATCAATGTACGCGATTTTATCCTGAATAATTTCTCTGAATATACCGGGGACTCAAGCTTCCTGGAGGCTGCCACAGAAGAAACACTCCAATTATGGCAGCAAGTAATGGAATTGACAAAGCAGGAGCGCGAAAACGGCGGGATTCTTGATATGGATACTAAAGTGGTATCCACCATCACTTCACATGGCCCTGGCTATCTTGACAAATCTAAAGAAAAGGTTGTAGGTTTCCAGACTGATCAGCCATTCAAACGCTCAATGCAGCCTTTTGGCGGAATTAGAATGGCTAAGGCCGCGTGCGAGGCATATGGTTATGAATTGGATAAAGAAGTAGAAAAGATTTTCACAGACTTCCGTAAAACACATAACCAGGGTGTTTTCGATGTCTATACAAAAGAAATGATCCAGGCCCGTAAAGCCGGCATCATTACTGGCTTGCCAGATGCTTATGGCCGCGGCCGGATCATCGGTGACTACCGTCGTGTAGCTCTTTATGGTGTCGACTTCCTGATGGAGCAAAAGAAGAAGGACCATGGAACGACAAGCAGCGTTATGACTGAGGACACTATGCGACTGAGAGAAGAAATCTCGGAGCAATATCGTTCATTGAATGAATTGAAGCAGCTTGCTCAGAGCTATGGCTATGATATTTCCAAACCAGCAACAAATGCTGCAGAAGCTTTCCAATGGGTCTACTTTGCATATCTTGCAGCAATAAAAGAACAGAATGGTGCAGCAATGAGCCTTGGACGCGTCGCGACCTTCCTGGATATCTATATTGAACGCGACCTTCAAGATGGAACCCTGACTGAACAAGAGGCACAGGAGCTTGTCGACCATTTCGTCATGAAACTCCGTCTTGTGAAATTCGCACGCACACCTGATTACAACGAGTTATTCAGCGGGGACCCTACCTGGGTGACAGAATCAATCGGGGGAATGGCTCATAGCGGGCAGTCACTTGTAACGAAAAACTCTTTCCGATTCCTTCACACTCTTGATAATCTTGGTCCTGCACCGGAGCCTAACCTGACCGTGTTATGGTCCCCTGCCCTGCCAGAGAACTTCAAGAGATACTGTGCTGAAATGTCCATTAAAACAAGTTCAATCCAGTATGAAAACGACGATTTAATGCGCTGTGAATATGGCGATGACTACGGAATCGCCTGCTGCGTGTCAGCGATGGAAATCGGCAAGCAGATGCAATTCTTCGGAGCACGTGCAAACCTGGCAAAAGCATTGCTATATGCTATCAATGGCGGTGTTGACGAAAAGCTGAAGGTCCAAGTGGCTCCAGCATTAAGCCCGATTACTTCCGATGTACTTGACTACAAAGAAGTAATGGCTAAATTCGATAATGTAATGGAATGGCTTGCCGGCCTTTACATCAACACTCTCAATGTCATTCACTATATGCATGATAAATACAGCTACGAACGGATTGAAATGGCGCTGCATGACACTGAAGTCCTTCGCACGATGGCAACTGGAATCGCAGGCTTAAGCGTAGTAGCGGATTCATTGAGCGCAATCAAGCATGCAAAGGTAAAAGTAATCCGTGACGAAAACGGCATTGCAGTTGATTTTGAAACTGAAGGCGACTTCCCTAAGTATGGAAACAATGATGATCGTGTTGACAGCATCGCAGTTGAACTCGTGAAAAACTTCATGACAAAACTGCGCAAGCATCCGACATATCGCAACTCTGTCCATACCATGTCGATCCTGACCATTACTTCAAACGTTGTTTATGGCAAGAAGACTGGCAACACACCAGATGGACGCCGCGCAGGCGAACCGTTCGCACCAGGTGCCAATCCAATGCACGGACGCGATACAAAGGGAACACTCGCTTCCCTTTCATCAGTAGCAAAACTGCCTTATAGCTACGCGCTGGATGGTATCTCTAACACTTTCTCCATTGTTCCTAAAGCACTTGGAAAAGATGAAGACAGCAGAACAAACAACCTTGTATCCATCCTTGACGGATATGCGATCAAGGATGGACATCACCTGAACGTCAACGTATTCAACAGGGAAACTCTATTAAATGCAATGGAGCACCCAGAAGAATACCCTCAGTTGACAATCCGTGTTTCTGGATACGCAGTGAACTTCATCAAGCTGACACGCGAACAGCAGATGGATGTCATTAACCGTACCTTCCATGAAACAATGTAAATAAGTTTGTGTACAGAACCAGGAGTTCCCTCCCCTGTGGCGGAAACTCCTGTTTTAAAGAAAGGGGAAATCATCATGAACGGAAACATTCATTCTATCGAAACCTTTGGAACTGTAGACGGGCCCGGAATCCGCTATGTTATCTTCACGCAGGGGTGCCTGCTGCGCTGCCAGTTTTGCCATAACGCAGATACGTGGGAAATTGGCACTGGCAAACAAATGTCTGTTTCCGAAATCATTGATGATTTGAAGTCTTATCTGCCTTTCATTGATGCTTCTGGTGGCGGAATCACAGTGAGCGGCGGTGAACCGCTCTTACAGATTTCTTTCATTACGGAACTCTTCAAAGAGTGCAAAAAGCTAGGAGTGCACACTACCATCGATTCTTCTGGAGGCTGTTACTCAACCGCTCCCCTTTTTCAGGAGCAGCTTGCCGAACTTTTGCATTACACTGACCTGATCCTATTAGATTTAAAACATATCAATAGAAAAAAACACATCAAACTGACAGGTATGGCAAATGATCATATCTTGGATTTCGCCCGCTTTTTATCGGATCATCAAGTACCGATCTGGATCCGCCATGTCCTTGTTCCAGGTATCACTAATGAGATTAAGGACCTCTCCGAATTAGGGGAGTTTATCGGCACGCTGGAAAATGTGCAAAAACTTGAAGTATTGCCTTATCATAAGCTTGGCGTTTATAAATGGGAAGCCTTAGGCCTCGAGTATCCACTTAAAGATGTCGAACCTCCATCAGAAGACGAAGTGGAGAATGCCTATAGACTATTAACAGCCAAGACAAACTTAAAATGATAGCAGGACTCTTTCCTGCTTGTTTTTTAATTTAATCATTCTCTGAATCATGGATACATTGACATATTGGATACAGATTCTACAAGAAAAGGCCGACATGACAGTCAGCCTTCTTCTTTTTCATGGGACAATTCCACTAAAGCCTCGGTCAACTCTTTCCGCTCTTTTTCTGCTGTCTCCGAGGAAATGATTTCTTCCTTTGACAGCTTATCAACAGCTTCATGTTCCGCATAGAAAATAACTTTTCTCAATGTTTCAGTTTGCTTTTCCTTCAGTTCCGGTTTCCTACGATACAATTCTTCCATTTCAGCAATGGCTATTTCCAGCTTCTGTTGATATTTCTGGACATACTCGTCCGTAATCGTCTTAGTCAGGTAATATCTCCCTTTTGCTTCCCTCATTTCTTTTATAGCTGTCTCATATCTATGAATTTTTGAAAGCAGCTGTTCATATTCAAAATATACTTCCTCTTTTTTGTTGATTCCCAGGAAAGATATGAGAGGCTTAATCGTCAAACCTTGAACGACAAGGGAAAAGAGCACCACGCTGAATGCCAGGATCAATAGTTCCTCCCTCCCCTGGAAGTCCCTTGGCAGACTCAAGACTAGTGCGATGGACAGTGAACCCTTCAGTCCTCCCCAATTCAAAATATGTTTCCACTTCAGACTGAAATCTCTTATGACAGACATGCTGGCATATACGGCTGCACTGCGGGCTATAAGAACAATGATAATCGCAAGGAAAATCAGTCCCCATTTATCCTGCATGTCGATCCTGGTTATTTCCAGCCCTATCATCAGAAAGACAATTGAATTCGCCAAGAGGGCAGCAACATCCCAAAAATTGTTGATGTTCAGTTTAGTAGTCGGGCTCATCCCAATCTTGGAACCGAAATTCCCAAAAATCAACGCTGCGATTACCACTGCAATAACACCAGAAGCATGCATGCTTTCTGCTATCAAAAAAGATCCGTAAAATAAGAGGATACTGAATATAATCTCCAAAGGATAATCATCAAAATACTTCGTCAATAGAGAGAATCCATAGCCCAGTGCACCTCCGACAATCAATCCTAAGGATACTACCCTGATAAAATCCCATAGGCCCATGCCAAGACCAGACCATCCGGCATCCAGGTATGTAATCAATGAAAAGGCTGAAATCTTGAAAAGGACTACAGCCAGCCCGTCATTGAACAGGCTTTCTCCTTCAATTACGACTGCCAGCCGCTTTTTCACACCCACGCTTTTGAAAATCGATAGGACGCTTACCGGGTCGGTTGCACTCATCAGCGCTCCAAACACAAATGCAGCAGGCAGAGAAAGTCCAAGGAAATAGTGAGCAGTGAAACCTATAAAGAGAAAAGACAGTAATGTACCGCCAAATGCCAATGCCAGGATCGGCTTTTTATTTTCCTTCAAGTGGGAAAATGGCAGCTTCAGTGCCGCTTCCCCCAGCAGTGCCGGGAGAAATAGAGTAATAATGACGAAGTTGAAAATTTCACCTTCTGTAATGAACATCTTCAACGGTTCAAGCAAAGGGATATTCAACAAGCCAATCAAAGCCCCGACGATGACAAGCGCAATAGGATAAGGTTGTTTAACCTTCTTTGCTATTGCCGTAATCCCCGCTGCAAGTAAAATCAAAAAGAATCCGGTCCGGAAAATTTCATGCAGATTCACTTCTTCCAATACGCTCACTCCAATTCTTTGTTACTATTCTTAATTTCCCCTATTCGACTCCTTATAAAAACTTTTTTGTTTAATTCACTAGGAAAAAGAAAAGCCATGGATATACCACGGCTTTTTAGCTTATGCTATATTCATGTTTTCTTTATAACCGGGCTCGCAGTAAAGGCAGACGGCTACGTCGTAATCCTCGGTATTGACGTCTTCAGGATTATATTCAATTCCGCATAAGTTGCACTCTACCATATCTGCCTCCAACTCTTCAGCTGCTTCCGGGATGGCGTCATTCACCTTCAGTTCACCAACCCATATACCACTGATCGCGGACATTTCATTTTCAATATATTCATTTGCTGCTTCTTCTGTTTCCCACACGCCATGGTCCCACAGCATTTCGTCAGCGTCACCTGTGTTTACCATTAATCCATATACTTTTGTCATTTTGGCTGCCCCTTTCGAATTGGCAAGTTTGTTCTTTATAATTAGCCACTCCTTTAACCCTTGAAACCTCCAGTATATGGAAAACGGAACTTTTTCCAATTAAAAACGTATATATACAGATTGTTAAAAGCGTTAATTTAAAATATACTTGATTAATGAAAGAAAAGAGGTGATGGCATGCTAATGGAAATTTACGCTCAATCGATAGAAACGACAGCAATGTATAGTGTTTATTTAACTTTGCTAATCAGCATGTCGATGTCCGTCTTATGGGCCATGCGTGACACCTCTTATATCGAATCATGTTTTCTGCAGATCAGACTTAAGCCATCCGTTTCTGAAAAAGCTTTTAAAAATAAAGCTGACCTTGGAACAAGATTTCAGCTCCTGCTTCTTAAACGGATAAAAATAAAGATTGATCCAGGTGATGAAGACAGCATTTTTCTCCTAAAGTGAAAAACTAGAACATTAGGAGGAGAATAATGAAAAATCGATTCACCATCTTTATGGTACTTCTGATACCAACACTATTAACAGGATGCCAGGCTATGACTAGCGAAGGTTCCTTTTTCCAGACAACATTCATCAATCCATTTACCTGGCTGATTCATTTCTTTGCAAGCATAACAGGTGGAAGCTATGGGATTGCGATCATCCTGATCACTATGCTCATAAGACTGACCCTTATGCCGCTTATGCTCAAACAGTATAAGAATCAGCAGAATATGAAGGACAAGATGCAAATACTCAAGCCCGAAATGGATGAAATCCAGAAAAAAATTAAACAAACTAAGGATCCAGCTGAACAGCGGAAACTGCAACAGGAAATGATGGGCCTATACCAAAAACACGGAGTGAACCCGCTATCTGTCGGCTGTCTGCCAATGCTTATCCAGATGCCGATTTTGATGGGATTATACTACGCTATCCGCGGATCTTCCGAAATAGCCAGCCACACTTTCCTTTGGTTCAATCTCGGGCATTCGGATATATGGATCACTGCAGCAGCCGGAATCATCTATTACCTGCAGTTTAAGGTATCAATGTCAAATGTTACCGAAGATCAGCAAAAGCAAATGAAACTAATGGGACTCATGTCACCAGTTATGATCGTGATGTTCTCATTAAACGCGCCATCCGCCCTTCCCCTTTACTGGACGATAGGCGGAACCTTCCTGATCCTGCAAACACTCCTTGGAAGAAAGATCTACGAAAAAAAAGAAAATACCATAAAAGTTGAACATCAGCTTTAAACTTTGAACGGCCCGGGATTGACTTTCCCGGGCTTTTCTTATGAAATTGTATCCTCACCTGAGAAGTGGAATATTATGGTTGACACCTGTGGATTTATGGAGTTATACTTTTACTTAATGAAATCCGAAGGGAATGGTAAAGAGCCGATGAAATACTAATCTTATTTTCTGCCCGATTTTTCTAATACGAAAAAACGCGTGCCTGGAGATAGCATTAGTCTGCCCATTTGCCATTCCCAATCGATTTATACGTCCATTCAAAGCATGTAGCCTCCCCGGGCTGCCATGCCTATTCATGACGTTTTAAATCTGGTTAGAATGCCAAGCAGAACCTTCCAGGACACTGGGAGGTTTTTTTAATGGATAAAATACTCACCTTCAATCAATAGTCACATAACGAAAGGTGGAATATTCCTATGGCAATCATGAAAATAAGAGGAATTCAGAAAAGCTTCAATGAAAAACAAGTAATCCAGAAAGCGGAATTTGATATAAAGCAAGACAGCCGGATCGGCCTGGTAGGCAGTAATGGTTCCGGCAAAACAACGCTGGCCAATATTATCAACGGTGAAATCCCCGCTGATAATGGGACGATTGAAATGTTTAACGGAACGGTGAAGATCGGTTATTTAAAACAATCTACAGAGCAATCAGTCCATGAATATGAAGATGCATATACCCTGGCAGAAAATGGCCTTTTCCATCACTCAAGCCAATTAGGACTCACAAAGGAAGCCGATTTGTTCAACGAAGATTGGAACAATCTAAGCGGCGGTGAAAAACTGAAGCTTTCGCTTGCACGTGTCTGGGCCAGCAGGCCGGAACTGCTCATACTCGATGAGCCGACAAATCACCTTGACCTCCAGGGCGTTGAATGGCTGATAGAGGAATTAAAAGCTTTTAAAGGGGCGATTGTGATCATTTCACACGACCGATATTTCCTGGATAAAATCGTTACAGAGATCATAGAAATTGAAGATGGCATCACCAGATCATTCACTGGCAATTATTCAGCGTACCGACTGGAAAAAGAAAGATTGTATCAGGTTCAGCTGCATCAATACGAACTGCAGCAAAAGCATAAACAGCAGATCCATCAGCAAATGGCCAATCTTAAGAACTGGTCTGATAAAGCACACCGGGATTCCACGAAACAAGGCTCAGCATCAGAAAGAAGGCAGATTGGCTATAAGGAATACCATCGGGTGAAAGCGAAGAAGATGGACAACCAGATCAAATCCAAGATGAAACGTTTGAACCAGGAGCTTGAAAAGAATGAAATAAAACAGCCAAAAGAGGAATCCAGGGTAAGATTTGAATTCCAGGAAACGCGCAAACGCGGTAAACGGATTATCGAAGCAGCTTCCCTTTCAAAGTGCTTTGGCCAACGCTGTTTATTTGATGAAAGTCATTTTTATATGAATCATGGAGAAAAAATGGGACTGATCGGGCAAAATGGGAGCGGTAAAACAACCATGATGAAAATATTGCTTGGTCAAGAAAAAGCTTCATCAGGTGACGTTTGGCTTAGTGAATCCCTTAAGATTGGCTATCTAAGCCAGGACGTCACTGACCTTCCTGCTGAAAAAACCGCAATAGAATACACAGGCCTGACAGACAGAGAAGCGATTGGCAGAGCGAGAACGATTTTTGCCAATATTGGTCTTAACGAAGAAAAGCTTACTGTCCCTATCGGACAATTGAGCCTTGGAGAGAGAACAAGAGTGAAGCTTGTCATGATGCTCCTTGAGGAACTCGATTTGCTGATCCTCGATGAACCGACCAATCATCTCGACCTTGCGAGCAGGGAGAGCCTTGAAAAAACATTACTGGATTTTGTAGGCTCGATCCTGGTTGTTTCACATGATGTTTATTTCCTTGAGAAGATCAGTGAAAAACTGTTAGTGATTGAAAATGGAAAAATAACCAGAAAGGAATTCGGCATGCGGGAGTATAATGAGGCAAACACCCGCAAGAATCGCGATAAGGAAAAAGCAGAACAAATGATGGTACTCCAGAATGAAATCAATGCCATTATCGGCAGGCTCTCCTACATGACAAAGGATGAGCCCGGTTACAATGAGCTCGACCAGAAGCTTGCAGAGCTATACAGGAAAAAAAGAGAACTTGCCTAACACAATAAAAAGACAAAAAAGCACTTGGCTGCTTTTTTGTCTTTTTGATAGACTGGCGGCATTTCGATGTCATGCCATTTATTTCATTTTGTCCCGCAGCAAAGGCTTCAGGCCTTCCCACTCTTCCTTAATGATACTGAAAACCACAGTATCTCTTACATAACCATCGGAAATAATCCTGTGTTTCCGCAGTACTCCCTCTTTTTTTGCACCGAGTCGGGAAATTGCTTTTTGGGAACGGACATTCCTGGAATCTGTGCAAAACTGCACCCTATTCATATCCACCTTTTCGAAAGCATACTGAAGCATCAGGAATTTGGTTTCTGTATTCACCCTTGTTCTCCAATAATCCGGATTATACCAGGTCCATCCTATTTCCAATGATTTATTTGCCATGGAGAAATCGAGGTATCTAGAGCTGCCAATGATTTTACCTGTTTTTTTCTCGACGACCGCGAATGGAATTTGAGTCCCTTTAGCTGTTTCCGTTACCGCAGCTTCAATGACCCTTTTCATCTCTTCCTTGCTTTGGATCTTCGATGCTGTAAATTCCCAGATTGATTGATTCTTGCCCGCTTCCCATAATTCATCGAGCTGGTCACGCTCCATAATAATCAGCCTTACTGTTTCTCCTTCCAGTGGTAGCTTATCGTCCATCTTACCCACTCCCTAACATCCTGTTTTTATTAATCATATCATTCAAGAATATGATTAAGGAGTGCTATTTTTAAAGTTTTCGCGAGCTCATAGGTTTACAAAATAAAAACTGCCCAGTATCCCGGGCAGTCATTATCTTACTTCTCTTCTTCAAAATATTCTTTATAATATCCGCCAACTTTACCGGAATTATCAACGATAAAATAAAACTCTTCCGTTTCGTTTTTTACATCATAAATTTTTCCTGCTGTCAGCTTTTGATCGACGATGTATTTTTTTGCATTCGTATGAACGCATTTGAGTTTCTTGATCGTTTCACGTTCATCCCAGTTTGTATGGATCATCTAATGCCACTTCCCTTAATTGAATTTCATATTATATAGTATAAGGAAAAGTTGATCCAAAAGGCAATACTCAGCTGGCATTCGCTTCGTCCCCAGCGATGCGCAGTCCGCGTATTTCCGATTTATCGAATGTCATGGTTTCACCTGTAATCACATTTTTCAGCGTTATATAACAAACATCACAAATGATATCTTTTCGAATATATTGTAAGAAAGATAGTCGTTCATTCTTATAAATCAGTTCATAAAAATCAGTTTTGGTAAATCCATTCATGTTAACCCCTCTTTCCAGGATGCTTTTTCATCTTGGTGTTTGGCTGTGCATATCTATACCACCATTAAGACTTGTATTAAACATCCTGCAAAAAAAGGAAAAGTATTCTTATTTTTATACGGATCTCGTCGTAAGATCATCTCGAGATCAACAACAAGTTTTCCGGATTTTCATATACAGTAAGGATATTTGTATATTATTCATTTTTTAGCCCTAGAACTAGCTTGACGATTGTAGCAACTACAGACTGTTTAGTGGTGCAATCAGTTGTTCTCCTTCATTCTTTGCCGAGTTGATTTCAGTGGAAACCGCAAAAGACTCCATCTGCCCTGCCTCGAAAGGGACTAAAAGTTTTTTTAGTTCGTCTGCGTTTTCTACCGAACGGTCAAGCCACATTCCAATTCTGTTTTCCGGAAGAATGACAGGCATTCTGTCATGTACCTTTTCAGTAACTTCATTCGGACTTGTCGTGATGATCGTGCAGGATGTAATACTTTTTCCGCCTTTATTCCAGCTTTCCCACAGCCCTGCAAATGCAAAGGGCTTTTTATTTTTCATCCCAAAACGGTATGGCTGTTTTTGCTTTCCTTCTTTTTTCCATTCGTAAAAACCATCAGCCAGAATCAGACAACGCCTCTGCTTCAATGCCTGCTTAAAACTCGCTTTCTCGTCGACAGTCTCAGCGCGCGCATTGATCATTCTGTAACCAATTTTTTCATCATCTGCCCAGAAAGGGATCAGTCCCCATCTCATCCTCGACCCCACCCTATGATCATCCTGATTGACCACTGTCAGAATTTCCTGACCGGGAGCAATATTATATCGGGCATCTATGTCCTTCGCGAATTCGAATTGAAATTGTTCCCTCAATGTTTCAATATCTTCAAACAATGAAAACCGTCCACACATACTGTCTTCCTCCATTCAATATACTGTTCCTATCATTCCCTTTCCTTTTCGGAAAGTAACGTATTCCTGCATTCAGAAAAAAATAAGCCCAGCTTTTAATTTAAGCCAGGCTACTTTAAACGTTCTTTGGATCTATATTCTTTTTTATTTTAGCTCTGAGCGCAATATTTGCCGCAACCAGGAAAGGAATGAGCGATGCGACTGTAAACCCTATTGCATAGCCAGATATACTTTCATTCAATACGTGATCATTTATATCCATTCCCAAAAAGCTTACGCTGATTCCATCTCCATCCACATGGTTAATGACCGACCACAGTTCGATTCCTTTAAATAAAAATAAAACACTTACGGTCGTCAGCAATAATACCAAAAGCCATTTCATGCGACCATACCCCCAAAATCTCATCCCTGAAGGTCCAGGTACGAGTGTATACACTATATTATAGGGAGTAATGGTATTAATTAATATATCACCATCCTAGTTGTAACAAAATGTTCAAAAAGATGTTGTGAATTTCGTAAATTCGCATTTATTATTTGCTAACTTTAACAATTCGATTTTTACCTTTAAATATTCAGACGGCCCATTACCAGCATATTATAATATTTTCCGTCAGCTAGCTGCTTGTCATTTCTTAAAATCCCTTCGACTTCGAAGCCAAGTTTTTCATAGAGTTTCCTTGCACTTTCGTTTGCTTCCATCACATTCAAAGTCATTTTTTTAATCCCATTTTCATCAGCCCAAGATATCGATTGCTGCAAAAGCTGCTTGCCAATTCCGCAGCCCCAGTATTCTTTTATAACGCCCACACCGAATTCAACTTTATGCCTGAACCTTTTCAAATCAGTGCCTTCACATCTGGAAAAACCGACTAGTCTTCCATTCGTTTCCGCCACTAAAAATAGATTTCTCTCACTCTCTGAATCAGCTTTTATCAGTGAGCGGAAGCCTTCTGAATCAATAAAGGCTTCACCTGGTTCACGATCAAGGTTTTCAGTCTCACCATCTATTTGCAGCCTTAATTCAGATAATGCCAGTGCGTCTCCCTCGACAGCAGACCTGATCGTATATGTCAGGTTGTTAGTATTTTTCACATTATCGGTTATCAGCATCGTTTACCTCCAAAAATTTCTTGCTATATGATTTTAATCTTTGATTGGAAAATTGTACATATTTTTATTAACAGATAGAAAAGGATGGAATGCTTTCATTCCATCCTTGCACATTTATACTCTTTTGAGCTGTTCCACTGCTTCCATAGCTTGTTCTCTGAGCTTGAATTTCTGGATTTTACCCGATGCCGTCATTGGGTAGCTTTCAGTGAACTCAATATATCTCGGGATCTTGTGTTTTGAGATTTTGCCTTTGCAGTATTCTTTGATTTCATCTGCTGTAGCCGTCTCACCTTCTTTCATGATGATCCATGCCATCACTTCCTCGCCATAGACACTATCCGGAATACCAACCACCTGGACATCAAGCACTTTAGGATGGCTGTATAGGAATTCTTCGATTTCACGTGGGTAGATGTTTTCCCCTCCCCTGATGATCATATCTTTTAATCTGCCAGTCACGCGACAATAGCCGTTTTCATCCATTACTGCAAGATCACCAGTGTGCAGCCAGCCTTGTTCATCGATCGCCTCCCTGGTTGCATCAGGATTTTTATAGTAACCATCCATGACATGGTAGCCCCGTGTGCATAATTCACCCTGGACTCCGCGCGGTACCTCCTCCATCGTGCCTGGTTTGACAATCTTGACTTCAACCTCCGGAAGTGCTTTTCCGACTGTTTCAACCCTTAGTTCGAGTGGATCATTCGTTCTGGTCTGCGTGATGACCGGCGAGGATTCTGTCTGCCCATAGGCAATCGTGATTTCCGAAGCACCCATTTTTTCATTCACAGCTTTCATCACTTCAATCGGACAATTCGAACCAGCCATTATGCCCGTCCTCAACGATGAAAGATCATATTTTTCAAATTCAGGATCATTCAATTCGGCAATGAACATTGTAGGGACTCCATGAAGCGCGGTACACTTTTCTTTTTCGACCGTTTCCAGGACTGCTTTGGGACTGAATTCCTGGACAGGAACCATTGTTGCCCCGACAGTCGCGCAGGCAAGTGTACCCATCACGCAGCCAAAGCAGTGAAAAAAAGGGACCGGGATGCACAGCCTGTCCTCATCCGTCAGCTTCATAGCAGAAGCTACATTATATGCATTGTTTACAATATTACTGTGGGTAAGCATGACACCCTTTGGGAAACCTGTCGTGCCCGAAGTGTACTGCATATTGATGACTTCACTCTGTTTTAACGTAACCATCCGCTTATCCAGTTCATCCTCAGACACACCATCGGCCATGTCCAGAATATCCTGCCATCTGAACGTCCCAGGGAAACGTTTTTCACCCATTACAATTACATTCTTTAAGAATGGCAGTTTGGAGCTTTCAAGCTTTCCAGGTTCACTCATTTTCAATTCAGGAACAATCTCATAAACCATATCAATGTAAGACGCATCCTTGAACTGTTCCATAAGGATGATTGTTGTTGAATCTGACTGTCTTAGCAAATATTCCAATTCAGCTGTCCGATAGTTCGTATTGACGGTTACCAGTACTGCTCCCATTTTGCCTGTAGCAAACTGTGAAACCACCCACTCTGGAGTATTGGAAGACCAGGCAGCGATATGCTCTCCTTTTTTCACTCCCAGTTTCATCAATCCCCTTGCAGCTTTCCTGCATAGCTCATTAAATTCGTTGTAATTCATCCTAAGATTCCTGTCTGCATAAACTACAGCTTCATGTTCCGGATACCTTTTAGCCTGAACCTCTAATAACTCCCCTACCGTATAAGGCAGCAAATTCCCCATCTTTGAACCTCCTCAAGTAAAATTATGTAAGCGTTTACTACTTACTATATCACTCAAGTTTGAATATTCAATATTTTTGAAAAATATTCCTTCCTTTTTATTAAAAAAATAAAAAACAGTGAGATTCCCACTGTTTTCTCATTTGTCATGCCACATATAGGATTTACCTGTCTCTGCCGATACAATTGAAATGCCAACAGAGGCGCCATGTCCAGAAGCGATGACTGATTGGCTGGACAAACCCGCCAGCAAGCTGGTGATATATAAATTGGAAAGATGTGTTTTTCCGTCCAGACCAATGCCAAGCACCTTTTTTATTTTGCCGCTGGGTACTTTCTCATTTACAGCAAGCTCAAAGCCAAGGCTCTCGAGAATGGATGTCTGGAGATTGGTAGCGATCACCAGATATTTTGTATACAGCTTCCTGCCGTCTGACATTGACACTTCGTAGGCACTTTCTTTCATTTCAACAGATTCTACTGTTCCTTCAAACCATTCTGTCCCCGCAGCAACAGCTTGTTCCTTGATGTTTTCAAGCAGCTCTGGTCCGCTGACTTCTTTGATTCCCGGATAATTGAACACTTTTGATACCTGCTTGATCTGGGATTTTCCAGAATCAATGACCACGGTGTTCAAGCCTCCTTGGGCAGTGTAAATGGCTGCAGAACCACCTGAAATTCCGCCGCCGACCACTAAAACATCCAACATACCTATCCCTCCCCAAATCAATTACAGCTTTATGTATCCTCCCAAACTGTAGAGGGAGGCTCAAAATAATTTAGAAATCAAATAAATGACTCCTGCCAGGAGCCATAAGAACGTACCTGGTCATATAGGAGGAAAGCCGGAAAACTTCCCCTGTCCTTCATCACCTGTACGCTTTGGTCCGATTCCTCAGGAACCGCCTGCACACTGATCCGTTTTATTTTTTTCTTCTTCCAAAAATGCTCACCTCACATACGTAATGGCATAAACCAGTAAAAAGAGGAAAGCAGTGCTCTCCTCTTTTATTTTTTAATGCGTGTGGTGCACAGCGCAGCGGTTAGGTCCGATTTCCAGCTCCATCGCTTCGTCTGCTGTCACTTCTTTCACACCGCGGTTGATTGCGACGATGTCTTCAAAGTTTGGCGGTGTCTCGCTTGATGCAGATTGTGCGACATGGTCGACAAACTCTTCGACAGTCTTGCCTGCCATGATTTCATTTTGCTTACGGATTAAGCCTAGCTGGCTGCCGATGAAGCCTTCCGCATTTACTTCGTCATCAAAGGCTGCGTAGTGTCCTGGCAAAACTATCACGTCATCGGCAATTTGCGAAACTTTGCTGTACACAGTATCATACAGGTCTTTTGCCCACTCAGCAGCTTTTCCGCCAAGATCCGGACGGCCAAGGCCATTCACAAAGATAGTATCTCCTGAGAATAGGAGTTTATTATTCACAAAGAAAGAAACACTACCAGGGGTATGCCCTGGCGTCTTGACAGCCAACACTTCTAGTGTAATGTTCTCGAATTCAATTTTATCATGCTGCTCCAGCGCTTCAAAGTCAAATACCGCGCCTTCACTCTTCATTAAGTAATATTTTGCTCCAGTTGCTTCCGCAAGCTCCTTGCCGCCAGATAGGTGGTCTGCATGAAGATGAGAATCGACGATATGAGTGATTTTCACGTTTTCTTTTTTTGCCACTTCAATGTAGCGGTTAGTGAACCTTGATGGATCCACAACAAGTGCCTCATTTTCAGAAAGGACCATGTATGACAGGCAGCCTTTCCCTACACGGATGAACTGAAGAACCTTGATTTCATTATCCTTATACACTTCAACCGGATATAAATATTCGCTCCATGACTTCATCCCGCCCGCAAGGTATGATACATCAAAACCTGCATCAGATAGCATCTCAGCAACCATGACGGAAGAGCCTTCCTTAGCGCAGATGACCACGATATCTTTATCTTTAGGAAGCTGGTCAACAACCTCTTCCACACCATCAATCAATTCAAAGTAAGGAATATTGAGATAATCAATCTTCTCGCCCTCTACCTTCCAGTCCTCGAAGTCTTTTACATTCCTTACATCAAAAATGAAAAATTCTTTTTTGCTTACTACCCATTCATTTAAATTTTCAGCAGTGATTGCTTGCATACCCATTTTAAAATCCTCCCTGTGTAAAAAGATATGTCGTATCTGATCCCCATCAGATACCCTTACGGGTATATAATATATCGTTAAAAATAAAAATGCAAGCTTTTTTTGTTTACTATTGTGCAAATGGTGTTTTAACAATCCGGCAGATTCAGCCGGCCATTAACATGAAAAATTTACTAAAAAAAAATCTTCATAATGGGTTTTCAAATCCTTAATAAACCTTTACAATGAATGAAACTATACAATATAGTTTGAAAATTCAATCCATTCTTACCGAGGAGGAATGCAAATGAAAATTATGAGCAATGAACAACTGGTGGTCTCGTATCGTGATGCATTAAAGTCGGAAAGTGATAAAGAATGGGCAAAGATTTTAAAAACTGAAATTTCGAAAAGAGGACTTAGGCCATTCAAAAACCGTTAAACCGTATCTCGACAAGAAAAACAGAGTTATGGAAGAACAAAAGGATTCCGGACTGCTTTGCTAATGGAGTGTAAGTCTGAACAACGAAAAGTATTTTGATTACAATCGGTGCTTTTGGTTTATGGCGGAAACTGACAAATGAGATGAAACATTTGGAAAACGAAAACTGGAAAATCGCACAAAACCTTGGTTTTTGCAGATTTACTTATTGATGAAATACTAAAAAAACGAAAAGAACCTTAGCGACATCGCCGCTTCGCTGCCTGAATGGCAGTGGGGCGGCTTTTATTTGTTAACAAAAAATTCACAAATCTCTCTGCATGTATAGCTTAAAATGGATTTATAGAAAGGAAGTGGACTATGCTACTAAAAGCACGTACCGAGCCAATTGAATTAATCGCATTACGGTATTTAGACAAAAGAATGGATCTGCATCCAAACGAAAAGTACAGGCTGTCGACTCTGGAAAAAGGCTTTACGGGAGAAGTGATCTTCGACAGAATGACTGAGAACCTGATTGAGGAAAGATATATCCTAGATGACCTGCTTCTCCAGGTGAATAACTCATACTTCCAGCTCGATAAAGTCATCATCGCAAAAGATGGCGTTTTCCTAAATGATGTCAAGTATCACGAAGGAGATTATTATTACGAGAGTGACAAATTGTATTCCGCAAATAATGGACGTGAGCGAAAAAATCCTGTTATCCAATTGAAACGAAGCGAAACACTTTTCCGTCAGCTGCTCCAAAACATCAAGTTGAACCACTTAGTCCGTGCATCCGTCATCTTCGTCAACCCTGAATTCACCCTTTATCAGGCCCCGAAGGACCAACCAATCATCTTACCCACACAAGTAAACAGGTTCCTTAAAGAGCTGAACAGCACACCCTCCAAACTAGATGAAAGCCACCAAAAACTTGCACAAACCTTGCTATCCATGCACCACATTAAAAACCCATTCTCCACTTTCCCACAGTACTATTATGAACAACTGGAAAAAGGAATGCATTGCCGGCAGTGCGGGTCATTAAATACTGATATAAATCATTACGACCTCGTTTGCGCAAAGTGCGGAACACATGAAAGAATTGAGAAAGCAATTTTACGGCATATTGATGAAATCAAAGTGCTTTTTCCTGAAATGAAAATCACCACGCAAAACGTTTTTGATTGGTGTAATGGGAAGGTGAGTAAGAGGACATTCTTGAGGGTTTTGAAGAAGAACTACCATGCAGTTGGGAAGACAAAAGACGTCTATTTTGAATGATTATTGAGAGTTGGTGCTTATCTTTAAAGCTGTTAAAAAAATTCGGTATTTTGACAGCTTGAGTCCTTCTTCCTGTAAACCTGTCATAATAACATCGGCTTCTTGATAACTTTGGCTCATCCTCTAGCAAACTTGTCAAAATAACATNAGTTTCTTGACAGCTTTTGGGCTTNCTNNTNCAAACCTGTCAAAATAANATCNGTTTCTTGACAGCTTTTGGGCTTCCNCCTTCAAACCTGTCAGAATTANATNAGTTTCTTGACAGCTTTTGGGCTTCCTTCTCCAAACCTGTCAAAATAAACTGGGTTTCTTGACAGCTCTTGGCCTTCCCTCTCAAAACCTGTCAAAATAACCTAGGTTTCTTAACAAACATTGCTGCATATCGTTCCCAAGATCAGTTGCTAGCAACCACTGAGTAACTTTAAAAGATGAAAAACACTGCCGAATTCCCTCCGGCAGTGCTTTTCCAAATCTTATCCCTGCAACAGCAATGATTCTGGGTCTTCCATTAGCTGTTTGATGTTCTTCAAGAAGGTAACTGCTTCTTTTCCATCGACGATCCGGTGGTCGTAGGATAAGGCGATGTACATCATTGGCCTGTTTTCCATGCGTTCCTTATCGATCGCGACAGGACGGAGCTGGATGGTGTGCATGCCCAGGATGCCTACCTGCGGGCCATTGATGATTGGTGTGGACAGCAATGATCCGAACACTCCGCCATTTGTGATTGTGAAGCTTCCGCCCTGAAGGTCTTTCAGGGATAGCTTATTGGTTCTCGCTTTTTCTGCGAGATCATTAATATCCCGTTCAATCTCGGCAAAGTTTTTCCTGTCGGCATCCCTGATTACCGGGACGACTAGTCCTTCATCTGCAGCCACAGCCACGCCGATGTCGTAAAACTTCTTAATGACAATCTCGTCACCCTGGATTTCTGCATTCAGGTATGGAGTCTTTTTCAATGCAGCGACAACTGCTTTTGTGAAGAAAGACATGAAACCAAGGCGCACATCATTTTCCTCAAAGAAGCGGTCCTTCCATTTCTTCCTTAATTCCATGACGGCAGTCATATCCACTTCATTGAAGGTAGTAAGCATGGCTGCATTCTGTTGTACCTCTACCAGCCTGTTGGCAATGGTTTGCCGTCTCCTTGACATCTTGATGCGCTCAAATCGACTATCGTCTGTATTGGCCGCTGTTGTTGATGACGCTTTTTCCGCGCTGTTTTTTGCAGGCTTGTTGTTTTCAGGTTTTTGTTTTTCAGGAGTATAAGATTCAACATCCTGCTTTCTGACTCTTCCGAGTGGATCTTGAGAAGATACCTGATTTAAATTGATTCCCTTTTCTCTTGCCAGTTTTCGTGCAGCAGGTGAAGCGATGACCCGACCTTGATTGTCTTCTTCTGCAGGTTGATTTTCGCTGACAGGTTGATGATCTGTTGCTGCGTTGTTTTCAGCCGATTCATCAGGTGATTCTTTTTCCTTTCCCTGTTCTGGGGCACCAGCCTGTTCACCGGTATCTCCGCCAGCTTGTTCACCGACAACCGCAATGGCTTCCCCAACCTTTACAGTATCGCCTTCTTCCGCAAGCAGCTCGGTCAAGACACCATCATAATCGGAAATGATCTCAACATTGACTTTATCTGTTTCCAGTTCAACGATATATTCACCTTTTTGGACTTGGTCACCCTTTTGTTTAAGCCACTGGGCAATCGTTCCTTCGGTGATTGATTCAGCTAGTTCAGGAACTTTAATTTCTGCCATCGTCGTTTCCTCCTCTATTTGTCTTTGTCAGTGCATCGCGAATGATCCTCGCTTGTTCCAGCTTATGGGTATTAGGATCTCCCTCGGCTGGGCTTGATCTTCTTCTGCGCCCGATATAGGATACTTTTATGTCGTTCGGAGCGGCTTCATTGATCCGCGGCTCAACGAAGGTCCAGGCACCCATGTTCTTAGGTTCTTCCTGTACCCAAACCACTTCTTTTAAGTTCGGATAGCGGCCAAATATTTCTTTTAGCTCATCCAGCGGGAAAGGATAGATTTCTTCGATTCTTAGGACATGCAGCCAGTCATTGTCCTCACTGTTCAGTTGTTCTGAAATATCGATGCTCACTTTTCCTGAACATAATACGACCCTTTCCACTTTTTCAGGTTGGGAACCAAGGCCAGGCTGTTCGAAAATCGGTTCAAAACTTCCGTCGAACAGCTGCGATGGATCTGCTGCTACCAGCGGGTTCCTTAGCAGACTCTTAGGTGTCATCAAGACAAGAGGGCGCACCGATTCCTCCCTTAAAATCTTTGCCTGTCTCCTGAGGATATGGAAGTATTGTGCCGCAGAGGAAAGATTGGCGACGGTCCAGTTATTTTCTGCAGCCAAAGTTAAGAATCTCTCAACCCTGCCGCTTGAATGCTCTGGTCCCTGGCCTTCATAACCATGAGGCAATAGCATCACAAGACCTGATTTCTGGCCCCACTTCGCTCTTCCTGCTGCCACAAACTGATCAAACAGGACCTGGGCGGCATTCCCAAAATCTCCATACTGAGCTTCCCAGAGTACAAGTGTCTCGGGGGCGAAAACATTATAGCCATATTCAAAGCCGACAACTGCCGCTTCAGATAAAGGGCTGTTATGGATGGAAAAAGAAGCCTTGGCATCCGGCAAGGTATGGAGCGGTGAAAATTGTTCGCCTGTATTGCTGTCATGCAGCACAAGGTTCCTTTGCGCAAATGTTCCGCGTTCTGAATCCTGTCCTGTCAATCTGACTGGTGTCCCTTCTTGTAAAATCGAAGCAAAGGCCAGAGTTTCGGCAAGACCCCAATCGATTTTACCGTTTTCAGAAAATGCATCCTGCCTTCTCTGTAGGATTTTTGCCAATTTATTGAAAACATCGAACCCTTCCGGCCATTTAAGGAGGTCACTGTTTATTTTCATTAGTGTTTCTGCCGGCACGCCTGTATTGATCCTCGGAATGCCCATTTCCACTACTTCCGGGATATCCGGCTCTCTTTTAGCCTCTTTCTCTGCTTTCGGGACTTTTTCGTTGGCTTCTTTCAGGATTGTATTTATTTTATCCTCGATTCCGGCCCGTTTTTCATCTGTGAACACACCCTGGGATACAAGCTTTTTCCCATAGATTTCCTTTACTGTTGGGTGATTGTGGACAAGCTTATACATCTCGGGATTGGTAGTCATTGGTTCATCCATTTCATTATGGCCGAAGCGTCGGTACCCAATCAGGTCGATCAAGAAATCCTTGCCGAACGTCTTTCTGTATTCAAAGGCCAGCCTTGCTGCCATCAAACATGCTTCAGGGTCATCGGCATTCACGTGGATGATTGGTATTTCATATCCTTTTGCAAGGTCACTTGCATACCTTGTTGATCTTGAATCCATTGATTCAGTTGTAAAGCCGATCGTGTTGTTTGCTATGACATGAACGGTTCCGCCTGTCTTGAATCCCTGCAAACGGCTTAAATTCAAAGTTTCCGCAACAATTCCCTGTCCCGGGAATGCCGCGTCACCATGTATCAGGAGAGCCATGGCCTTACCCGGATCAAATTTTGCATATCCTGGCAGATCCCGGTCATCCTGCGCGGCCCGTGTAAATCCTTCAACAACAGCGCCGGCGAATTCAAGATGACTTGGATTGTTAGCCAGTGTCAACCTTGCATTGGCGGTAGTACCTGATTTGATTTTACGATCAATACCAAGGTGATACTTTACATCTCCAGTCCAGCCAAAATTGATCCCGATTGAGCCCTCAGAAGGAACCAATTCCTTGTTTGGAGCATGCTGGAATTCGGCAAAAATCATTTCATACGGCTTACCTAAAACATGGGCAAGGACATTAAGCCTTCCCCGGTGGGCCATTCCGATATTGATGGTCTCGACTCCGTTATTGACTGCTCTGGCTATGACTTCATCCAAAAGCGGCACCATTGTGTCTAATCCTTCGATTGAGAAACGCTTTTGCCCTACAAACGTCCTGTGCAGGTATTTCTCAAAGTTTTCGACCTCTGCCAGGCGCTCAAATAAGCTGATTTTCCTTTCAGCTTCCACCTTGGGAATCAGCGTTCCAGATTCTACTTTGTTCCTTAACCATTCTTTTTCATCGATTTGGTTCACTTGTTCAAATTCATACGCGATCGTACTGGAATATACTTTTAGCAAATAATCAAATGCTTCTTTTCCGGTTTTGACAGTAGGAGGTGCACTTGGACAGACTAGGTCAACAGGAATATTGTTCAAGTCATCTTCGGTCAGTCCCCATTTTTCCAGGCCATCCAGGACCTTTTCTGCATTTCCTGATTGTAACGGATAAATATTGGCAGATAAATGGCCATTTGAACGTATATAATCTGCATATCTCAGTGCAGCTGCGATTTTTGCAGGATTTCCAGAGATTTGTGCAGCTGGTGGCTTTTGGTCAGCAAATTGATCTGTACTCTTTCTTTTGTCAGAGTTCGTTTCAAAATATTCCCTGATTTCCGGATCTACTGCACTGGGGTCCTGCAGGTACAATTCATATAATTCTTCCACATATCCCTGATTAGCTCCATAAAACCCCGGCCATCCTGTTCGATATTCCGTAACAGGTTTTTTCATCGTATAACCCCCTTGCTTTTCGTAAAGTGCGCTAATTATTTGTTACCCTGTCGTATCCTTTTTTAACGGTAAAATCGAAGAATAATAATATAATTCAGATATCAAACGTTTACATTAATATTTTAACATGATATTTTCTTTTAACCAAAGGTTTTGACTACGAAGATGTTGTTAATTACTTTATTAGATTTTATTATTCCAAAAAAACGAACCCAATAAAAAAAACCGGCTATGCCGGTTATAGTTTCTAAATTTTTGTAGACATCAGGAAGGTTAAAGACTCATCATAGTCACATACATATTTTTGGGCGCGAATAGGTTATTTCTTTTCTCAATTTGATTTGTCTCGATCATTTCATTATGTTCAACAGGTAACTCAATGTGACCGCAAGTGATGCTCTTTTGGAACCTTGAACCTGCGTTGAATATGTCGACTCCATCATTATTGGTGAATCCAACCCTTTCTTCATGCAGCGAAAAACGATGATGACAAGTTTTTGATTCGCTCATATTCCAGCCTCCTACGATATAGTCCCTTACTATATTATATATCGAATTATCCAAATATTAAGTGATAAAATTCATAAAGAAAAGGAAAGCAATTTGAATGCCTTCCTTTCTTAATTACCATTCCATCAAATCTTTAAACCACTATTGGAATCAAAGAGTGTATGTTTTATTTTTTTTTCAAGTTGTACCAAAACATCAGGCGCATCCGCATCAATTTCATGAAAAGGACCTGAATACTCCTGAAGCGCATGTCCATAACGAGGATCATAATAATGAATTAACAGGATTTCGATCAGTTCCCGGTAATTCTTTTCTTTCAAGGCAATTTGTAGTGATGTTGCTGCATCTTGGGAAACCCGTCTCAAAAGCTTAGAGACCTTTTCCTGTACTTCTTCTTCAAACCATTTTTCTTCTTTGAAAGGATGGACATACTCGTTATATATTCGTTCAACCCTGTTTGGGATTGAACTTTTTACAAGGAAATGAACTCCGTCAGTCTTTTTCGCAATCATCTCTTCAGGTTGCGCGGAGCGTCCGATTCTCTTGCTTTCCGCCTCAATGATGAAATAATTCGATTCTTTTATTTCATTCAGCCGATCAAACAGCAGTGAATCAAACGTTTTTTGATTATGGGCATCTCCCATCCCAATCATTCCAAAAATCGAGCCTCTATGATTGGCTATTTGTTCAAGATCGATTACAGGATAGCCTTTTTCCTGCAGGGATTTTAAGAGTTCCGTCTTGCCTGTGCCCGTCATTCCATGCAAGACCACTGCCTTAGTCGGCAATAACTCGGGAATTTTTTCTAAAATGTATTCCCTGTAAGCGCGATAACCGCCTTCGAGGCGATAGGAAGGCACGCCTGCATATTCCAGGAACGAAGCAACAGAACGGCTCCTCATCCCGCCTCTCCAGCAATGGATAACAGGCTCCGCACCAGTATTTTTCAGTTCTTTAATTTCACCAAGAAGGCCTGGCAGCTTCGGGGAAACAAACTCCATCGCCCGCCATTTAGCTGCTTCTTCACCTGATTGTTTGTAAAGCGTCCCGATTTCCTGTCTTTCCTGATCGGTAAACAACGGTATGTTCACTGAACCCGGAATCGGTGAATCCTTATGCTCGATAGGAGCTCTAACATCTACTGGGATATATTTACTTGAGCTGATTAATTCTTGGACAGATATGTCTTTCATTTTTCCGATTGACCTCCATGGTCCTTAAAGTGAAACTTTAGTCCCACTCCTACATCATTTTTTTATAATCTCCATCGTACCATAATTTTGGCAAGAAAAAAACCGCAGTGCATCTGCGATCAACACGAAAACTTAATTCCAACTAGCTTGCTGATGGCCCGGCAAAATTCCACCCATTCTTTCGGGAATGCTTCAAGGCCTTTGCTTTCATATGTCTTTTCTTTCGTTTTAAGAGCAACTGACCAACTGGTGCCATCCACGATGATTCCCTCTGTTTGGTAATCTTCCTGCCAATCCCACAACCTAAACGAATACAAGTGTTTCTTGAATTCTTCTACGCTGCCATAGTTCCCCGTCCTTAGCGGTCCTGGTGCTTTCGAATCAAGGTGCCACTCAAAATAGGTGAATGTATTTCTTTTAAAATCTATTCGCACTCTCATCTCTGGACCCGGGTACCCATGCAGGACAACTGTCAGCATCAATGGTTCTTTATCTGGCCTGATTGAGACAGTGTCTTCATTTAGTACGAACACTTCTGTATTCCCAGTGATCAAAGTTTTAATATATGAAGGTTCAATAATCAGTTTCGTATGATGAAATCGGTCAGGGACCTGCTCATTCATTTCGTCGCATATGACTGGAATCGATGCGGTTCCCTTTTCTTCGAGTATCATGAGCATCGCTTCGTACATTTTCATATCGCTCAACTTCCTTTGTCAAAACTAAATATCTCGTCTAATATTTTACTATTTCTGTAAAGCTTAAATAAAGTATATATAATATTATCAAAAAAGTACTGTAACATATCGCACGTTTTTGTAAAAAATAAATCAGGTTGACTACGACGAAAAAAGGCAAATTATATCCTCGTTCGACCTTTCTTTGTAGTTTATTGTCTTATCTTGCGCTTTCCCGAGAAATAATTTTCAGAATAAACCAAAAATAATAAGTTGAGCAATATTTCTTCATCATAAGTTGCTGCTGATTTTATGTGGAGTTTAAAAAGAGACGAAAACTGGTATAAAAGAGAGAAGCAGCACTCCAGGGGTGACATAAAAATGATTGAATCGATCGCAAAACAATTCGAGAAGCCTAAAGGAATTCTTGGCAAGCTTGCCGGGACTGTCATGTACTTTGAGAATAGAAAAATCAACAGGTGGAGCCTCAATAAGCTTCTGGTCCAAAAAAATGACCGGATTCTTGAGATCGGTTACGGACCTGGATACGGAATTAAGACGTTAATGTCAAACTACAAAACAATTTTAGTGGACGGAATTGACCTATCCACCAAGATGAAGGATGAAGCGACAAGGAGAAATAAAAGATGGATTGAAACGGGGCAAGTCCAATTGACAGCAGGTGATGTGGCCGACTATCATCCCGATCATTGTTACAATAAAATGATTTCTGTCAATAACTACCCTCTTTGGGACAAACCATTGCTTTCATTGAGAAGATTATATAAGTTACTCGAAGTGGGTGGAAGGATTGTCCTTACTGTCCAGCCTCGTGAAGAAGGATCTACCGACGAGACGGCAAGACAGCTAGGTAAGCAAATGAAGGAAGATTTGCTTAATAGCGGATTCCAAAACCCGGAAATCTCCTTTTTAAAAGTAAGGCCGGTGTTGACTGTATGCGTCACCGCAGTAAAAAAGTAACCGCTGCTTGAAGATCAAGCAGCGGCCTTTCTGTCGGTAAATGTAAAAAATTTTCGCTTCGATCGTTGCTTTTCGTACAAATACACAATTCCGTATTCTACAAAGGTTCTGAGGATACGCGATAATTAAGCAACAAAGTCTACGAAAAGAGCCCATTGAAAGGTCAAACACTGATTTTTTCTGCAGAAAGAATCAGTTTCTTGATTTCCTCTCTTTCACCCTGTTCGAATAAATCGATTATTTTACTGCCTACAATGACTCCATCACAGTGCTTGCAGACTTCCTCGACTTGTTCTTGTGTTGAGACACCGAATCCGGCTAATACTGGCACGGAGCTCTCACTTTTAACAAAGGACAGGAACTCAGCAAGGTCTTCACTGAAATTATTTCGTGAACCGGTGATTCCTGTAACGGTTACTGCATAGATAAATCCTGATGCACTTTCAGCAATCTTCTTTATTCTTTCCTTTGGTGTCGTTAATGTGACCAGCCTGATCAGCGATATTCCATTCTGTTCAAATGGTGCAAGGACTAACTCTTCTTCCTCCAGCGGTAGATCAGGGATGATGCAGCCAGAGATTCCGGCATTGGCAGCATCAAATGCAAAAGCTTCAATACCATAGGCCACGACAGGATTTGAATAGGTCATTAATATCAAAGGGATCTCTATCTCAGTTTGGTATGATTTTAAATCATTCAGCACCTTTTTTACGGTGATTCTTTGAGCGAGCGCTCGGATTCCTGCTTGTTGAATCGTAGGGCCATCGGCAACGGGATCGGAAAAAGGAATACCAATTTCGATCGCATCTGCCCCTGCGTCCTGCAGGAAGAGCAATCTATCCTTCAGCGCTTCCAGTCCGCCATCTCCAGCCATTATATAAGGTACGAACACCTTTTTCCCTTTTTCAGTCAGTGCCTTTTTAATTCTATCCACTATTTCTCTCCTCCAATCAGATCTTTAATCGTCTGTACATCTTTATCGCCACGGCCAGATAAGCAGACAACGATGTTCTCATCTTTACTCATTCCGCCAGCAAGCTTGACTGCATATGCAATGGCATGTGCGCTCTCCAAAGCAGGGATGATCCCCTCTAATTTCGAAAGCAGCTGAAAGGCACCAAGTGCTTCGTCATCTGTTACGGATTCATACGTAATTCTGTTAATATCGTGCAGATAGCTGTGTTCAGGACCAATTCCAGGATAATCCAAACCAGCTGAGATCGAGTGGGCCTCCTGGATTTGACCATCCTCATCCTGTAACAGGTACATCATTGCACCATGCAGGACGCCTGGTTTTCCTTGCGACAGGGATGCAGCATGCTTTTCTGTTGTGAGTCCTAAACCTGCAGCTTCGACCCCATAGATCGATACGCTTTCATCTTCAATAAACGGATAGAATAATCCAATTGAATTGCTGCCTCCGCCAATACAGGCAACTAGAGCATCGGGCAGCTTTCCTTCTTTTTCGAAAAATTGCTTCTTCGTTTCTTTGCCGATGACACTCTGAAAATCGCGCACCATCTTAGGAAACGGATGGGGGCCCATCACAGATCCCAGAATATAGTGCGTGTCCCTGACGTTCGTTACCCAATATCTGAGTGCCTCATTGACGGCATCCTTTAGTGTCCCGCTCCCTGCATCGACACTGATCACTTTTGCTCCAAGCAGCTCCATCCTGAAAACATTCAACTGCTGGCGCCCGATATCCTCTTTCCCCATGAAAATCACACACTCCAAATTCAGCAAAGCACAGACTGTTGCAGTGGCAACTCCATGCTGTCCTGCTCCTGTCTCGGCGACAATCTTCCGCTTGCCCATCCTGACTGCCAGTAAAGCCTGCCCGACAGTATTATTGATTTTATGTGCTCCAGTGTGGTTCAGATCTTCTCGTTTAAGGTAAATTTTAGCGCCACCGGCATGCTTGGTGAGATTGCCGGCAAGGTATAAAGGAGTTTCCCTCCCCACGTAATTCTTCATTAAATTTTGCAGCTCGGATTGGAATCCCTCATCTTCCAATGCCCGGTTATATTCGTTCTCTAGTTCAAGTACAGCCTGCATCAGTGTTTCTGGAACAAACCTTCCGCCATAATTCCCAAAATGCCCCTTTTCGTCCGGTAAATTATAAGTGCTTGTAGTCATTTAAACTTCCTCCCTTTGATCTTTTGCATTATTTATAAAGTCTTTTATTTTCTCATAATCCTTTTCCCCATTCGACTCGACTCCACTGCTGACATCCACCATGAAAGGATTGACCATGGCACTTGCTTTGCTGATATTCCCCGGGTCCAATCCACCCGCCAAAATGATATTTGTCTTTGACTTGCCGATTGCTTTAGCCAGCTCCCACTCAAAAGTTGAACCATTTCCTCCCTGAAATTGAGCCGGAGGACTGTCTAGGAGTAAATAGTCCGCTTCTATATCGTCAAGTTTCTTAAGATCCTCCGGTGACGTAACGGAAACTGCCTTGATCAACGGCAGCCTAAGTAATCGATAGTCAGCAGGATTCTCATCCCCATGAAGCTGGATATGGGTAAGACCTGCAGTTTCCGCTATCTGCTTAATTTCTGCAACATTTGTGTTCACAAAAACTCCTACCTTCCAGACAGAGTCTGGTAAAACAGCAACAATATTTCTGGCCTCTAATTTTGTAATTTGTCTTTTGCTCCTTGCAAAAACAAAACCAAGAGCATCAGCCCCGTTTTCAACCGCATTCAGAGCCGCCTCTGTTGTTTGTATTCCGCAAATCTTAACCTTCATGTCGATCCCTCACTACAGGAACGGTAAATTCCCGGAAGGTTTCTAGTAAATCAGCGGAAGTCATGAATGTCTCCCCAATCAGCACACCGCTTGCACCTGCTGCAGCAGCACGGACGATGTCTTCCTTTGTTTTCAAGCCGCTTTCACTGATTAGAAATGCTCCGGCTTTTTTCACAAGCGGTCCAAGCTTCTCGGTATTTTCAAGATTGACCTCGAATGTCTTCAAATCACGATTATTGATACCAATGATTTGAGCCTTTATATGGAGAGCTTTTTCCAGGTCTGTCTCGTCATGAATTTCAACCAGGCACTCAAGCCCTTTTTCAGATGCATAATCGTATAGCTCTGTCAGTTTTTCCAAGGGAAGTGCCGATGCAATGAGCAAGATGACATCTGCTCCTGCCGATATGGCCAGATCAATCTGGATTTGATCAACGATAAAATCCTTGCAAAGAACTGGCAGGTCCACTGCTTCTCTGACTTTTTTTAAATCTGTGAAAGAACCTTTAAATCCTTTTTCATCGGTTAAAACGGATATAGCCGCTGCACCCGCTTTGGCATAAAGTTTCGCTTGCCGCGCAGGATCTAATGAAAGATTGATATCTCCTTTAGAGGGTGATGCTCTCTTGAATTCAGAGACAATGGCGACATTGTTGGCCTCTTTTAAAGCTTTGACCAATGATCTTGGTCCGGAATGAGGTTCAGCAATACCAACTCCCGCATTTCTCATCTCCTCCACTTCCACTCTTTTACGTTGAATGATTGAATCGAGTATTGTGCCCATCTCATCCTACCACCTTTTTGTTTTGATTGCTGACGCTGATTAAATTCTCCAGTTTAGCCCGTGCCCTGCCTGAATCGATGCTTTCGGCTGCTATCCCAACTCCCTGCAGAATCGATTCTGCCTTCCCGGCTGTATATATCCCCAACCCTGCATTCAGCAGGACTGTATCCCGGTGTGGACCTTTTTTTCCTTGAAGAACCTGAAGCAGGATCTCTGCATTGTCACGGGCATCCCCACCCATAATCTTGCTGTTATCGTATAGAGAGAGGTTCACTTCTTCTGGATGAAGCTTCATGCGCTTGATTTCCCCTTCTGAAACGAGGACCATCTCATTTTCACCGGCCAGCGATGCCTCATCCATTCCCCCCGCTCCATTGATGACAATGGCTCGCTTCCTGCTGAGGTTTGATAGCACATGTGCAAATTTATCAAGCATATCCCTGCGGTAAATACCAAGCAGCTGGTAATCAAGCTGAACAGGATTTGTCAGTGGCCCAATTAAATTGAAGATTGTAGGGATTTTCAGGTCTCTTCTTACCTTCATGATTTGTTTCAATTTCGGATGGACATGTGGAGCAAAGAGAAATGCGATTCCATTCTGTTCAAGGATTTCTTCTGTTGCTTCTGGAGTGAAGTCCAGGCTGACACCGAGAGCTTCCAATACATCCGCGCTTCCTGTCTTACTCGATACGCTTCTGTTTCCATGCTTTGCTACCGTGATACCGGCTCCGGCAATGACAAATGCTGATGTTGTGCTGATGTTAAAACTCTTTGAACCGTCCCCTCCCGTTCCGCAATTATCCAGAACATTCGGTATTTTCTTCGTAAAATGGAGAGCATGTTTCCTGATTGCTTTAACTAATCCGGAAACCTCTTCTGCTGTCTCGCCTTTTGATTTTAGTCCGGTCAAAAACGATGCAATCTCGCTATCCGTCGTTTCCTGCGTGAATATTCCCCTGACAGCTTCCTCCATTTCATGTTCCAGCAGCGAGTTGCCTTCGATCAGCTTTTCAAGATAATGTTTCATAAGAGTATATCCCCTTTCTGATTTCGGTTAGAAAATTCGCTAAAATCTGCTTTCCGTTCTTCGTTCCAATCGATTCTGGATGAAACTGAAGTCCGTATAACGGATAATGATTATGCTTGATTGCCATGATTTCTTCGTCATCGTCAGCTTCAGCCAGCACTGTAAAATTTCCATCAAGCGTCGTACGGTCAATCACCAGGGAGTGATATCTCATTACTTCAGGCCGTTCTTCAAGGTCCTTCATCAGCGAAGTTCCGGTATGACGAAGCCGAGACTCTTTTCCATGCCTGATTTTTTTAGCCTTGATGATTGAGCTGCCAAATGCATAAGCTATCGCCTGGTGGCCCAGACATATACCCAGAATCGGGATTGAGGACGCCAATTTTTTTACAGTTTCTACACAGATCCCGGCTTGTTCCGGCCTGCCCGGTCCAGGCGAAAGGACTATTGCCTCAGGTTCCATCCGTGATATTTCCTGGACCGTTAGTTTATCGTTCCGGACTGTTTTCACCTCTGCACCCAGCTCACTTAGATACTGGTAAAGGTTATAAGTAAATGAATCATAATTATCGATCAGTAGAATCATGGCCTGCCTCCATCAATGCTTTTAATTTATGATTTGTTTCATCAAACTCTTTCGCCGGGTCAGAGTCATATACAATGCCTGCCCCCGCCTGAAGATATCCATTGCCGTCCTTGACAACCAAGGTTCTGATTGCCAGTGCAAAATCCATGCTTCCACAAGCCGAGAAGTAACCGACGGCCCCTGAATAAACACCTCTTTTTTCTGTTTCAAGCTCGTTGATGATTTGCATCGCGCGAATTTTCGGGGCCCCTGACACTGTTCCAGCAGGCAGGCATGCCGCCAACCCATCGATTGGGTGGGCATCTGGCAAGAGCCTTCCGCTCACCTCTGATACGAGATGCATGACAAACTGGTACCTCTCGACAGCCAGGAATTTATCAAGTTTGACGCTGCCGACTTCACATATCCTGCCTAGATCATTCCTGGAGAGATCGACGAGCATCTTATGTTCGGCCAGCTCCTTTTCATCCTCCACTAATTCCATTTCAAGTTCTCGGTCTTCCTCTGCTGTATGCCCTCTTGGCCTTGTTCCTGCAATAGGATTAGTGATCATCGTTCCATTCCGGTATTTCACAAGGCTTTCCGGAGATGTACCCGCAATTGCATAGCTTTCAAAGTCAATGTAGTACATATAAGGGGAAGGATTACCAACACGCAGCTTTCTGTAAAATGAAAATGGATCTCCTTTGGCTTCCGCCGTAATCCTTCTTGATAACACAACCTGAAAGATTTCCCCCTCTTCAATCAGGCTCTTGGCTTTCCTGACAGATTCTTCATATTCCTCCCTGTTTTGCGAGGATTTAAAATCTGATAGTGAAAATCGACTGCCAGGCTGTTTTTTTATTGGCGAATCAAGTTCTTCTTTGCGCTTCTTGATTTTCTTTCTAAGTTCGTCATTGCTGTAACCTTGAAAAGGAATGCCAATCAAGCTGATTTTCTGTTTAAGATGATCAAACATGATAACTTCATTGAAGAACATCAAGTGTGCTTCAGGCATATCGAGAGGGTCTTCCTTCATCGGTCCGATATCTTCAAACTCCCGAATGAAATCATAGCTTACAAAACCGACCCCGCCTCCTATAAAAGGAATATCAGCTTGGGGCTTAACTTGCGGAAGCAACTCTTTCAGCGCCTGGGAAAATGATATCTGAAGTTGTTCCCTGCCCCCTTCCCTCAACAGGTATGTCTCTTCCTTTCCCTTCAATAGCTCGAAAACAGGATCACAGCCAATAAAAGAAAAACGGCCGGAATCGTTATGTTTATGGGAACTTTCGAGAAGGAATTTTTTCTTTCCGGAAATCATTTGATATACAGATATCGGTGTCAATGTATCTCCCTCAATTTCCTCGACCAAAACCTCTGGTGCTTCTGTGTTCATATAAATCCTCCTTAGAAAAATAAAAAAGTCCCCTATACATGCACAGAAATTGTGCTGTATAGAGGACGATTACGAATGGACCGCGGTGCCACCTCTGCTTGGAACTTAAAAAAGTTCCCTCTCTTCAAGTACAGGGAATCTAAAGTGATTCCGATATACCCTATCCCTTTAACGGAGGAAGCCGGGCAGCCCTACTGTCATTTCAGGCTGCCTCTCACAAGGCCATTCAGCAGGCATTATCGTACCGGTTCACACCATTCCCGGCTCTCTGTAACGAAAATATCCTGCTTACTCTTCTTGCTCATCGAGTTAACATAATAATATTATTGTTTTTTAGGGAAGGCTGATTTTTTTACAAATAAAAAAGGGCCCTCTCCTTATATAAAATAAGGACGAGAGACCCGTGGTGCCACCTTGATTAGCTGTTAAAACAGCTCACTTTACAGCATCAAGCCTAATTGCTTAATGCTTGCCTTTTGTAACGATAAGGCCTGTTCGCCAAAGCCTACTGCCTGATGGGTTCGGTTTGGAAGCTCGGAAGTCCATTCGCTGCAACAGTTACACTGATTCTCACCAACCATCAGCTCTCTTAAGCACCCGTTCCAGTTACTACTCTTCGTCATCACTGTGCGATATATTGTTTTAAATGATATGCTCAATAAATATAAATGTCAATAGAAAAAATACAAAATTTTAATTTTTCTGCTTTAAAAGTTTATTCAATTCTTGTTTCCAAGCCTCTGCCAGGCCTTCTGTTCCGATTAGTGATTCAATTGCTGCAACGTCATTCCTGCGATGAAAAAGAATATCATTAGCTTCGAGTATGGAAAAATCCTCTTGAACCCGATCGAGCAATATGATTTCCGCCTCTTCATTGACCAGACCTTCCTCAAGCACCCTGAAAAAATAACCGGTGTAACCCGTCTGGACAACTTTCTTCAATAAAAGGTCAATTTGATTGTTTTTAGATATCTTCGAACATGGAATCCGGCCCTGCGACACTTGTACAGTCGCTTCCCCCAACCGGTAAATATCTCCTATGTATACGTCCGACTCTTTCATTCCATGTGCGGAAATATTCTCGCCAAAAGTGGGTACTTCAATACTTTTATTGAATTCTGATGACCATTGCCGATAATGTTCAGCCGGGTAGAAACAAACAGCCCGATCAGGACCTCCATGAAACTCTGTGGCTGCTACTCCATCCCCCTCGAATGAACCCATTGCAAGGAATGCTTCTTTTACACTCTTCTTCCCAATCGCGGATTCCTCTGTCTTTCCTATCCAGTTCTTCAACTCAGGCTTCCCTATATGTAAATACAGAATCTTCCCCATGTTCCTCCACTCCTTCCTTACTTTTCCAACTATTTTATCCTTTCCGCGGGAAAAATACCATAGTCTCCTTCAGATTAAAAGTGGACTTGCCATTACCATAAAAAGACACCATTTTTTCTTCCGTTTTCGACCACACTAAAATTAGTATGAATTTAAAGGCAGGTTTCGAAGATGAATCATATTGAGAACTTGTTTCCAAAATCCGGGAGTCTTTCAGGTAAGAAAGAAAAGGATACAAATAATGATCCTGTCAATAATCAAAAATGGGCCATCGTTTCGATCGCATCGATACCGCTTGTAATGACACTTGGCAATTCAATGTTGATCCCCGTATTGCCTGTCATTGAAAAACGAATGAACATATCTGCATTCCAATCGAGCTTGATCATAACCGTCTACTCAATAGTGGCAATCTTTTTAATCCCTGTTGCCGGATACTTATCTGACCATATCGGCCGAAAAAAAGTCATCATACCAAGCCTCATCATCACAGGAATCGGAGGAATCATTTCCGGATGGGCTTCATGGCAAATGGACGACGGATATTGGATTGTGTTAATCGGGAGAGCCCTTCAGGGTGTGGGAGCAGCCGGTGCCTTCCCGATCGTACTGCCACTGGTCGGCGATATGTTCAAAAGCGATGATGAAGTGAGTGGTGTGCTTGGTGAAATTGAAACAGCAAACACCCTGGGGAAAGTCTTAAGCCCAGTCCTAGGTTCATTCCTGGCAGGGTTCATCTGGTTCATTCCTTTTTTTTCTATTCCTGTCTTTTGTGCAATTTCCATCATCATGATGATCTTTCTTGTTAAAAGCCCCAAAAAGAAGAACAAACCATTGCCTTTTAAGGATTTCATCAAAAAGGTAAAACTGATTTTCACTGAAAATGGACGTTGGCTTTATGCCATCTTTTTTATTGGTACAATCGTCATGTTTGTACTTTTTGGAGTATTGTTTTACCTGTCTGATATTCTTGAGAACAAATACGGCATAAAGGATATAAAGAAAGGCCTTTTGCTTGCTCTGCCATTAGGGGCACTTTGCCTTTCATCTTTTATAACAGGTAAAGTAATCAAAAAGAATATGGTGCTTATGAAATGGATCACATTCATCAGTTTAGTGGTACTTGGGATTGCCGTTGTTATGCTCAGCTTTTCAAAGGAATTGTGGTTCCTGATATCCATGTTCCTTATTGCTGGAATCGGCATCGGAGCAAGCCTTCCTCCGCTTGATGCGCTGATCACTGAAAGTATCGAGAAGGAAGAAAGGGGTACGATCACCTCCATTTACAGCTCGATGAGGTTCATCGGCGTTGCAGCAGGACCTCCTATCATCGCTTTGCTGATGAAAAATTCGGACAAACTCATATTCTTCATCCTGTCAGCATTGAGTATAGCGGCAGCGCTTGCAACTTTCATGGCAATCAAGCCTGACAAAAAGGCATAAAGAAACGCATTGATTAGAGTCAATGCGTTTTTCACACCTTTTTCAGCAAAAAACTGGTGATTTCCTTGTTAAAATCCTGCCACTTTTTTACCGGCACCTGATGTGAGACACTTTGGATTATCGCTGTTTCAAAATGTTCAAGTTCTCTCTCATAGGTCCTGAGATGCTGGTTAATAAAATCTTTTGATCCATAAACCAACAACAATGGAACTGAAAGGGCTTTAAGTCTTTCGACACAAGAATAGCCGAGCGACTCATAATAAAAATGAAACCAAGTATTCAAGTCGGTCTTCAACATATGCTTAATAAGCGCGGACCTGTACCCAATATCAAAGGTATGAGCAGTGGCAATTACTTTCGCCAGTGTTTTTGGGGAGTGTTTCACGAAGTACATCCCAAGCAAATGCTCGTACCTTAACGATGGAGAAATGACTTCCGCAAAACCACCGGAGAGGATCAGGGACTTGGTGCGTTCCGGATATGCCAGGGCGAATTCCTGGGCGATGCTTCCGCCAGAAGAGTAACCGCACAATGTCACTTTTTCCAAGCCGATGCAGTCGGCAAGCTGCAAGATTTCTTCTGCATACTTTGGGATAGTGACTTTATCCAATACTGCTGTAGATTCTCCGTGACCGCTTAAGTCAGGGAAAATCACTCTGTATCGTTGGCTTAAAGGCCACTGAAAATGAAACACCTTTCTCCCCATACCCGGCGGGTGGAGGAAAATGATTGGGTCTCCTTCTCCCGCTTCTTCGTAAAAGAGATCACCATATTGCAATTTGCATATTGGCACAGCCAATTCACTCCTTTATGCACGGATTGAGATAACTTCCATAGTATGGACAAAATGCAAGTCCAATCATGCATAAAGGACCATATAACCGTGACATTGACAGTCTTGTATGGTATTCTTGTATTGTAAAAACGAATAAAAAGACTGCCGGTGTTGGCCCACCGACAGCCATTGCAATAGCCGTTCCCATTGAGGATCGGACATGAAACTGCTGGACCTCTCACTCAATTTCGGTTAAGGGAGGTCTATTTTTTTTGGCTCAACGTCAGCACTGCGAGGATGAGGCTGGCAAATGAAAACATAGCCATAAAGGTCTCGAATACTGTCATAGGCATCACCCCCTTCCTTCGGGGTTCGCCGACCATCCAACAGATTTGACTATTGCTTCTCAAGTATAACACACCCTCGTCCAAAACAAGAACACACGTTCTGTAATTAACCAAAAATTAGGGCTAAGATACTAGATGGCCACGGGTGTTAACCATCCAGTATCCACCCTTTTATTATTTAGGTTCCAATCTGGGTTTGCCCGGATCACAATTGGGCTGTTTCATAGCCGTTGCTTCCGCCACCTTTGATAAATAGTAGCACTCTTCCCTGAACATATGGTCAGCCATAAGCGGCGCAAAACTGCCTAATGCCTGTTCAGTCAACTCAAGCTCCTTAAGCTCATCGAGAAACTTCATGAACACCTCGATTTCCATTGAAACCTCGTGGTTCATTCTATCCAGCGCTGGAAATGAGGTCAGATTAGTACGCAGATAACCTGTCAGTTCAACGGCTTTAATATAGAAATCTTCAAAATACTTTACATATTTCTCACTTTTGGCTTTCAAACGTTTTTCAACCTGATCCAGATTACTTTGGATCGCACCAGCATGGCCAGCTGCATCAAGGAGCCAGACGGTATGGTGATGGAGCTCGTGAAATACAGGCGGGACCTCTCCCTTTTTAAGATATTCGAGAATCCGGAGATATTCTTCTACTTCGTTTACCATGTGATTGATAAAGGTAGGACCAAAATGGATTTTCACCTTCCCGGTCAGCATTTTTTCAATTAGCTCCAATTTAAATTGCCTGATTTTCTTCGCTTCTTCTTCCGCTCTCATACTCAAATGGATTAAATCGGTCGTTTCAACCCTCTGCAAAAGCCTGTCAAAAGTATTGATGAAATATTTCGCAGTATCAATTTCCTCCTGTTCAATAGGAGCAAGCGCCTCGAACAGGAACCTCCCGTGATCTCCGAGAATCTGAAGCCAAAAACGATGCTCATATAACGCCGCTTCCTTGAAATCCCCAGCCATTCCAGTTCCCTCCCCAAATATAGCTTCATAAAAGCATATCTGTGTCCTGCGAAAATTATTCATTCAACTGATTTAAACAGCGGGGTAATGACTTGGTTAAATAAAACTGTTGAATTCGTTCCAGACCCTTCGCTTTCCCTAGAATCAACGGGAATAAACTAATATAGAGCTTTAAAAATGCCAAAAATATAAAAAGGCCTGCAGATGCAAAATCTGCAGGCCTTCTATTATCTTGTTACCGGCTTCTTCAGTAAACCAAGCAAGATCGCTGTAACAGCAGATCCTATTACAATCGCAGCCAGGTACAACAGCCATCCGCCATCAACAAGCGGTACGACGAACAAACCGCCGTGTGGAGCTCTAAGACCGATATTGAACATCATTGACAATCCGCCGGCTACTGCAGCCCCAGCCATTGCGGATGGAATCACACGGAGAGGATCCGCAGCCGCAAATGGGATGGCACCTTCTGTGATGAAGGAAAGTCCCATGATGTAATTCGCTTTTCCGGCATCCTGATCTTCTTTGGAGAATTTGCCTTTAAAGAATGTAGTCGCGAGTGCGATCCCTAAAGGAGGGACCATTCCAGCAGCCATGATGGCAGCCATTGGCTCATATACACCGTTCGCAAGCAAACCTGTTCCGAAAACATAGGCTGCCTTATTCACTGGACCGCCCATGTCGAATGCCATCATTAAACCAAGGACAATTCCAAGCAATACAGCATTGCCGGTCCCTAAGCCTGACAACCAGTCAGTAATTGCCTGATTCAAGGCACCTACCGGTTTATTAACAAGGAATAACATGATAAATCCTGTTAAAGCAATACCAAACAATGGATACAAGAGGATTGTTTTTATCCCTTCCAGTGAAGCTGGCAGACTTGAGAATAATTTCTTAAGCCCAAGTACAAGATATCCTGCAAGGAATCCAGCGACCAAACCGCCAAGGAAGCCTCCGCCGCCAGTTGCTGCAAGCACGCCGCCAACCATACCAGGGGCAAATCCAGGTCTGTCAGCAATGCTTAAAGCGATGAAACCAGCGAGAATCGGCACCAGCAATCCAAATGCTCCAGCTCCTCCGCCGATATCCATCAGCGCTTTCGCAATTGGATGATAAGATGGATCCTCTGGATTGAAGGCATTATAGCCAAACATGAAAGAGATTGCGATCAGGATACCGCCTCCGACAACGAAAGGAAGCATATTTGACACGCCATTCATCAAATGCTTATAGATTCCGCCACGGCTTTCTTTCTTTTCTGTCGGCGCATTGCCTGTCGACTTGTAAAGTGGCGCATCCTTCTTAACCGCTTGTTCAATCAGGTCTTTTGGTCTGCGGATTCCGTCGGCAACCGGTACATCGATCAATGGTTTGCCTGCGAACCTTTCCATATCAACCTTGGTATCGGCAGCAATAATGACAGCCTCAGCCTTTTCTATGTCTTCTGTCGTGAGGATATTTTTCGCTCCTCCTGATCCGTTCGTTTCTACCTTGATGTCCACGCCCATTTCAGCCGCTTTCGCTTTTAACGAATCCGCTGCCATGTATGTGTGGGCAATTCCCGTTGGGCATGCCGTAACAGCGATGATGAATTTTCTACTTCCCCCAACAGATTCCTCTTCTTTTTCTTCCTGATCATAACTGTTGATGACCTCAATGACTTCATCTGCTGACTTAGCAGCCATCAGCTTCTCACGCGCATCCGCCTTCATTAAGATGGTTGATAGCCGTGCCAGTGCTTCAAGATGCGTGTTATTCGCTCCTTCAGGGGCTGCAATCATGAAAAATAAATGCGCTGGCTGCCCATCAAGGGAGTCATAGTCGATTCCTGACTCTGAGCGTCCAAAAACGATGGCAGCATTTTTTACAACTCGTGTTTTGGCGTGGGGAATTGCAATCCCATCCCCAACACCAGTCGTGCTTTGTTTTTCGCGATTTAAAATCGCTTCGGTGAATACCTCTCGATCCGTGATTTTCCCCGCTGCTCCAAGTACTTCTACAAGCTCATTGACAGCATCGAGCTTTGATTTGGACTCCATTGATAAAAGAATCGTTTCTCTTGTCAGCAATTCTGTGATTCTCATTGTTCTCCCCCTCACTGGTAATCTTGAATTTTTACTTCTGGAAGAAGTGTCTCTATTTTTTCAGGTGTGCAAAGGCCGATTGAAAATGCAGTTGCACTGCCTGATGCCACACTGAAGCGGAATGCTTCTTTGGTGTCACCGGTTTTCAAATACTGTGCCAGGAAGCCTGCCACCATCGAATCCCCGGCTCCCACAGAGCTTTTCACTTCCCCTTGTGGAACGCTCGCATGAAAGGCATCCGTTTCATTGATATAGACAGCACCCTTTTCAGCAAGAGAAACAATGACATTTTTTGCTCCTGCCTCCACGAGTTTTTTTCCATACTGAATGGCATCCGCCACTCCTGATATCTCTCTGTCGAAAAACTGCCCCAATTCGTGATGGTTTGGTTTTATCAGGAAAGGCTGATATCCCAGCACGGTTTTGAGCAAATCTCCTTCTGCATCAATGATCACTTCTGCCCCTGTTCCTTTGCAGACCTGGACGATATCCTGATAAATCGTTTGTGGCATGCTTGATGGGATGCTTCCAGCGAGGATCAGAAAATCTCCTTTTCCAAGTTGTTGCATTTGTTCTTTCAATAACCCGATTGCCAGAAAGGAAATTTCCGGTCCCCGTGCATTGATTTCAGTTTCCTTTCCAGCCTTCAGTTTGATATTGATCCTTGTATCTTCCTCGACTTTGACAAAGCCTGTATATACGCCTTCCCTGTTAAGGAACTCTTCGACGTATTTGCCTGTAAAGCCCCCTAGAAAACCAGTTGCCTTGCTTTCAACCCCAAGTGAGCGGAGGACTCTTGAGACATTGATGCCTTTTCCGCCTGGAAGTTTTGTTTCATGGGAAGTCCTGTTCAAAGTTCCCAGTACAATCTCACCTGTTTCGACGATATAATCCACAGATGGATTCAGTGTCAGTGTATAGATCATGGTGTCACAACCTTTATGGAAGTTTTGCTGGTATATTGTCCTTTGGTCTCTTCTTCAAGAATATTCGTGATAACTGCCGCTTCATGTAAATCGGCTATTTTAGCAAAAGTGATTTCTGAGAATTTACTGTCATCCGCTAGCACATAAGCTTCGCGCGATAAGGAAATCGCTTTGGATTTGATCATCGCTTCCTCCTGGTCAGGTGTTGTAAACCCTGAATGAGGATGGATGCCATTGACTCCGAGGAAGCATTTATCGAAACGGTATTGTTCAAGACTTGCCAATGCTCCTCGGCCAATCACTGCATTTGTTTTCGGCTTAGCATAGCCTCCGATGACATATGTTTCGATTTGCCTTTCCATCAATGTCGGCAAATGCATCAATCCGTTCGTGACAACTACGATATCCTTTGCAGGCAGGAAAGCGATCATTTCCTGAATCGTCGAACCTGCATCAAGATAAATGCTGTCGCCTTCTTCTACCAGACTTGCAGCATATTGAGCGATTCGCCTTTTTTCCTGAAGGTTTTTGGAAGATTTTTCGATCATGCTCGGTTCCTGAAGTTTCCCCTTCAGCCTTGCAGCACCGCCATGCACCCTCTTCAGGAATTTCCCTTCCTCAAGTACTGTCAGGTCCCTTCGGATGGTGGACTCAGAAGCTTCTGTTAAATCAACAAGATCTTGGATTTTGACAATCGGTTTTTCTTTGATTAATTGTAAAATGAGCTGGTGGCGCTCAGGCGTTAACATGAGCCATTCCTCCTAATTTGCTTCGTAAATTTATCATAATGTAATCGATTACAAAAATCAATCATTTTCTTTCAAAACCAATCAAAATTATTCAAACGCACTCATAAAATGACTGGTTTTGAATGTTTCCGAAAAAAAAACCTCTTTTAAAAGAGGTTTTAAGCATATTATTTTATTAAAATAAAGCTTTAATGCCCTGGTAAGCAAAGTATAAGCCAAACCCGAATAATGAAAGTCCTGATAATATTGAAATCATCCTTAAGCTGTGATAGTTCAAAAATCGCCTGAATCCGGTTGTAATGGCTGCCACAAATACATCCCACAGTGCTAGTCCAATGAAAATCATGCTGCTGTATATCAATAAGTCAGTACGGCCATAATTACTTGCCGTCTTTGCCAGTACAGATCCATAAATACCCAGCCAAAAAAGTATGGATAAAGGACTGCTGATCGACATGAGGAATCCCGTGAGAAAACATTTAAACAAAGACTCTCTCCCCCTGCTAAAGGCAAGATGGATGTCCTTTGCCCTCACCATGCCTTCAATGCCTGAATAAATGAGCACGAAACCGCCGAAAAGCCACAAAAAAATTTGAATAATTGGCATGTCCAAAAAATTCACAAGGCCAAGATAGATGAGAACCATAAAAATAGCATCAGCCATCATCGAGCCAGTACCGACAATCCACGCATGCCAGAACCCATTCTTGATCCCCTTATCCAGCCTGGCTGAATTGACCGGCCCAATGGGCGCAGCAAGGGTCAGTCCCAAAAAAATAAAGCTTGCAAGCAAACTGATGCTCAACTTATCGTCCTCCAGCACACAGAAATTTTGTAAATTTTATGTGGGGAGATTGTAAAATAATACAACTTGTACCAGGTTTCCTAAAAATTTAAATTGAAATCCATCATTTTTATGATATAATTCTTTTATAACTAATTCGCGGGTGTGGCGGAATCGGCAGACGCGCTAGATTCAGGTTCTAGTGGTGGCAACACCGTGGAGGTTCAAGTCCTCTCATCCGCATACAGAAAAGGTGCCTTTTAACAGGGCACTTTTTTTGTGCCTTTAACCAGTTTTGAATAAAGCTGGATTGTGTGGAATTTGATACGGCATTGGCCGACCCCAATGCAGGAGGGTTTTTAACAGCTTTTGTTTCACTTGCTGCAAACCTGTCAAATTACAGGGGCTTTCTTGACAGCTTTAGCTTCTCTCTCTGCAAACCTGTCAAAATAAAGGCGTTTTCCTGGCACCTTGGTCTCAGTTCTTAGCTTTTTTTCGAATATACTAACTTCCAAAATAAATAACAGCCTGGATTCTCATCCAGGCTGTTTGCACCATTTTTTAACCGATTAGATTTTGACTATGGTTGTTGACCACTTCAAGTACCTTGGTCGTTTCCTCCATATCACTTTTGCAAATCGGGCAAGCGGGGACATTGCTGCTTTTAAAGTTGTCACGAACCCAGCAATTGCAATCATCAGAAGTACATACCCATATTTTCGTTTCTGCAGTGACGATTTCTTCAGGCGGTTTTCTTCCAAATGCCAAATTCCTCACGCTCCTATCGTATTAGTCCGGTCTTCTCTCTTTGATCCATCTCCTTCAGCATGTTTCCAGGATTCGGAATCCTTCGAATAATCTGGCTGCTAAGATTTGAGAAAGACCTTATCATCCGTCGATTGATAAAAAAATTCATTTATTATAAAAAGCCGGCAATTGAACCTTTTTATAATAAATGAATGGTCCGAAAGTTGATATCTATTCCATTTTACCACACTTTCTTATTTTTACCAAAAGTGACACATCAGTTGTTCCTGAACAACAATAAATAGTATATTCATTTCCCCCTTTTTTTATTTGAACAGGCAAAATTTTATTTTATTTTTCTAAATAAAGGTTGTACACTCTCTGCCGGCTGAATAGAAATAGTACAAGCACATCGAGGTTTGGGGGTTTCTTAAAATTGAATGTCTTTTTGGGTTACATATTCCTTGGCCTGTCACTCGCAGCGCCTATTGGACCTGTCAATGCCGCACAGATGGACAAAGGCATCAAGAGCGGCTTTGTACAGGCCTGGCTTCTTGGCCTGGGTGCTTTGACGGCTGATATTATTTATATGCTTACTGTCTATCTTGGGGTTGTAAAGTATCTCGAAACTCCATTCATGCAGTCCTTCCTCTGGCTGTTCGGATTTTTTGTCCTGCTGTATACAGGCATCGAGACGATTTTCAATTCAGGGAAAATCATGATGGATCGCAGAGAGGGAGACTCAGGTCTGAAGTCTTTTATCTCCGGGTTCTTTATGTCTATCTCAAATCCGCTGACCATTTTATTCTGGTTAGGAATTTACGGCTCTGTCCTGGCCAAAACTGCTTCCTCTTATGGAACTGGCGAACTTGTACTTTACAGTTTTGGCATCATCCTGGGACTTATCCTTTGGGATATTGTGATGGCCGCAATTTCGAGCAGCTTCCGTAATCTCCTCACTACACGGCTGCTGACTTTAATTTCTCTCATTTCAGGGATTTCCCTGATTGGATTTGCGCTGTATTTTGGTTACCAGGGGCTGAAGTTATTCATCTGATCTTGGCTGTAATGGGAGTTTTTCGGTATATTCCTTGATTCTTTAAGGGTATTTCGATATATAATAGAAAGGACAAAATCAAAAGGATGAGACATGCATGAAGATTACCGGACATACCGTTGAACTCCTTGAAGATCCATTTGGTCTTCTGACAGGGGACAGATATGAGTATTTTTTAAATATTGAGGTGGATGAAGACGATGAGCTTTTTTCAGATAAAGGGCTGCTTTTAAAGGTGCTGTTCCTTGTGGAAGAGAACAACAGCCGAATTCTCCAAAGCTACTTCATTGAACGGGGAACTGAGAAGGTTCTCGATTTTGAACTTGAAGATGATGAAACAGAGTTGGTCAAAGCATATTGCGAACAGCAGGTGCAAGCTGATGAAGAAAACGAACAGGAATAAACGAAACGAAGAGCAGGAGCACCCTGCTCTTTGTTTTAATTATTTTTACACCTCTACTGACTTGCCTTCCTCGACGATATGAAAAAGAAGATGGGCAAGATGCTGAACAGGGCCAAGTTCTCCCTCTTCTTCGTTCAGTTCTTCGGTGAATTCCAGGTCATTCAGGTACAATGCCGAAAATTCGTAGAAATCCTTAAGGGCGAACCCGTAGCAATTGGAGGGTTCTTCGCTGTTCTCCTCATATTGAAGCATTAGATAGTATTCCTTTCCATCCTTATCCTCTGCATCAAAAAAAACAAAAAATCCTATATTTGTGTCCAAGTCGAATAGATGGCGCGTGCCCCCCTCGGTCGCTTGTTCGTAATCCTCGCTGCTCAATTTTTGGACCTTCATTGTTTCAACCTGGTCTTCTGCATGAAATTTCACATCAAATGTTTTCAAGAAGAATAACACTCCATCCTTATGTAAATTTTATTGCGGATCTTTGAAAAAGATATGCTTTCCTTCGATTCTTTCCCCAATTGTCAGGATACCATAGGAAAATTCCTTCTGTCTTCTTTTATCTGTTGGAGAACCCGGATTGAAGATGACTACTCCGTTATTTTCTTTTAAGACGGGAATATGTGAATGACCATAGATGATGCAATCAACGGGATCATCGGCAAAAGCATCTATTGCCCTTTTTTCAGTCGTTTTCCCTGTGCCGTAACCATGGACAATCCCGATGCGAAAATCCCCTGCGAGGAATACTTCTTTTAAATTAAGAAGGCTTTTAAGTTCAGGACCATCTACATTGCCGGTCACCCCAATGATTGGTGCATACTGTTGCAGCTGATGATAAAGTTCGACTGTCTGCCAGTCTCCGGCATGGATGATGTAATCACAATCTTCCAGGTCACGCTTCAGGATCATCGGCAGCTGCTTCGCCTTCTTAGGCATATGAGTGTCGGAAACGACAACAACTTTCATGGGCGAACACACTCCTCCCTACTGCTTACCCCTGTTATGTTACCCTCTATGAATCGGTTTAACCTTTGTACTTGGTTACATTAAAATAATCATTCGTGTCGTTATACTCATTGACCTCAATATCAAGGTCATGAAAGAAACGGTGAAGCTGAAGCAAAACCTTTTTATCTTTACTGCCGTCCTTGATTGTTTTTGAATAGTTGGCGATGGATTCAAAATCAGATTGAAGTGAGGCATTTTCAGTTTCTACCGTGGACATAACTGATATGATTTCCCCAGCGATCTTCCTTTGTTCTTCCCAGTCCACTTTGTCAATCCTACCCCAGCCAAGGTTATCATTATACTTTTTATGAAAATCAGAAATAAACACTCCGACAGATGAGTAGCCAGTGTTATCTGTGTTATCCTGGAATACCGCAACAGTCTGTCCCTTTCCCTGATCGCTTGTATTGCTGCTGTTCATAATAGGATTGCCGCTCCCACTTTCCCACATTGAATAACCCGCATACAATCCGAAAGCCAGCAAGAACAGACTGGCAGGTAAAATCATGAGTTTCCATTTATTTTTCTTTTCCATCTGTCAGCCCCCCTATGTCCAATTTCAACTCATCTTATCTGTCCTTTTATATATAATTAGACAGCCGCCAGTGAATAACCTTCAATAATTCACCATGAAACATATCTTTATAGTGAAACAGGCTAATCGTAAAAAACAAATCAATCCTCATTAAAAAATCCCGGACTAAATAAAATCCGGGATGTTTCTATAGATTCAAATTTTGCGAAGAGCAAAAGGATTGGTTTATTTTGATGCTTCATCCCAGGTGCGATAAAGCCCTAAAACACAGCATTTGATTTGGCCAGATGGAACGGAGAGAATCGTTTCCTCACCCGGTTTTAAGCCGATCAATTTCTTGGCGACGGGAGCATCATAATAAATTTTATTTTCATCGATATTTGATTCGCCATATCCGACGATTTCATAGGTTTCTTCTTCTGGATCATCTTGATACTCGAACAAACACTTAACAATTGATCCGATTTCAACCACTTCTGTATTTCTCTCGCTGATGTTAATGAACTCTGCAGATTTGTATATTTGTTGAACTTCGTGCAGGCGGTCCACCAGTATCTGCTCATCTTGCTCTAACTTATGGAAATTGGGATTGGCCAGTTTATCATCACCGCAAGCATTGAAAGCAATATTCTTTTCGATGCGAACTTGCTTTAATTCCTGCTCGAGACTGGCTATTTGCTTAAGAATCAATTGCTCTCCCGTCGGGGTGATTTTAACAGCCATGTTTCTCTCCTTTCCCTATTCGTCAGTTTTCATTCGCTTATCTTACCATACGCTTTTAAATAATGCTTGATTAACATATCCAGAAGACTATGAAGGTCCGTAAATCTGTAACCCAGTCCTTCTGCCAGTGACGTGTCAATCGACCATGAACCAGGCAAAGCATATGGCGACATACTGCCTGAATGTGGATTTTCTTCAATGATTGCTTTTTTTCCTGTCAGCAACTCGATTTTATCAACCAGTTCCTGCAGACTGATGTCTCCTGCCGATCCCGGATTGATTGGACCCGTATAGTCTGACTTACCGATTTCCATCAGAAAATCAGCCGCTTCCTCTGCCTCGATAAAACTGTAGCGCATCCCTGGTTTTGGTATACCAATTGATTCACCTGAAAGTACTTTATCAACATGGAATTTCAATCGCTCCGTGTAATCGTCTGCAGAAACGACAATCGGGAACCGTGAAGAGACGGTTTCAAATTGTCCAAGCTGGTGGAAAACTGCTTCAGAGGCACGCTTCGCCTCTTTGTAGCCCTCATAACCAGGATACTCCCTGCGGCCTTTGTACATGATTGAATATGTATGTGCATTGAAGTCCTCTTCCTTATGGAGTGTACCGAATTCATAGACAGCCTGTGTCGAAGTGAAAATGTATCGGCCCACCTTTCCATTTAATAATTCTGTTGTATCCCTGGCTTCCCATGGAGAAAAACATGATTGGTCATAGACCAGGTCGAATTCTTTCCCTTTCAAGGCTTTTGCCAGCGTCTCTTTCTTCTCCCGATCGATCACGATCCGGTTCACTTTATCACCAAATGGATCGGCTTTTGTGCCTCTTGTAGCAATGGTAACCTCATCACCTTGATCGACCAGTTTCCGGACCAATTTTTTGCCAAAATACTGGGTTCCTCCCAGGACAAGTACCTTCTTCATCTGAATACCCCCTCTTTCTTAATAGTTTTATTCTTCCTTAAACGGGGATTCTCCTTTTTCAAAGTGTTTTTTATGTTAAAAACCGGCCACATAAAAGGAGGCCGGTTTAAATGATCAATTGGTAATCATGCTTGGTGTCAGGCTTGTTTCTTTTCCTTAGCCTTTGGTTTAGCGGCTGTCTTCTTTTTCTTTGGAGCTGCAGGTTCTTTCTTTTTCTCAGGCTTCGTGCGGTCAATAGAAGCCTGCAACGCTGCCATAAGATCTGTCACATTGGAGACTGGCTCTTTTTCTGTTGGTGTAACCAGCTCTTTGCCGGTGCGCTTCGCTTCGATCAATTCTAATAAGGCTGTCCGATAATCGTCTTTATATTTATCCGGTTCAAATTCGGTGGTCAGCTGATCAATGAGCATGATGGCCGTTTCCAGTTCTTTTTCGGTCACCTTGTCATCTGCAGGGACGTTTGGTACATCAACGGTTTTTCTGACTTCATCGGGGAAATGAATCGTTTCCATGACCAGTGTGTTATCATATACCCTGATTACAGCCAGCTGCTCCTTAGCGCGGATCATGATTTTCGCAATGCCCACCTTCTGGGATTCCTCAAGTGCCTTCCTTAACAAGGAATAAGCTTTTCCGCCGCTTTCATTAGGCGAGATGAAATAGCTTCGCTGATAGTAAATCGGATCGATCTCGGACATTTTTACAAAATCAATAATTTCGACGGCCTTGTCCTCGTTTTCTTTCCTCAGTGCTTCCAAATCTTCCTCTTCAAGGATGACAAACTTCCCTTTCGTGTACTCATATGCTTTGACAATGTCTTCATTCCTCACTTCTTTATCACAAACCGGACATGTTTTTTCGTATTTAATTGGCGAGTGGCATTCCTTATGAAGTGTCCGAAGCTTGATGTCCTTATCTTCCGTTGCAGCATGCAGCTTTATTGGGATATTGACAAGTCCAAAGCTGATGCTCCCTTTCCAAATTGTATGCATAGCATTCTCCACCTTATCGTTTTATTACTAATTTGCTTTAGAATTCATGAATCATCCCTAAAAACATTTGCCAGCGTACTAGTTTGCAGTCAAATAGGGACAATATAAATATGACTGAGGAAAGGATGGGAAGAATGCTGAAACCGATGCTCCCAACACTTGCATTTGAAACGCCCCGGGGAGATGGATGGCATTATGAAGTCAAATATGATGGCTTTCGTGCACTGTTGACATGGGATCATGAAATCGAAATGACCAGCAGGAATGGGAAAGCGCTGCTGCCTTTGTTCCCGGAAATCGCTGACTTTCTGCTGGCTAATAAAGAGAAGTTCGTGCCATATCTACCGCTGACGTTTGACGCTGAACTGGTTTCACTTGAAAACCCGTTCAAAGCGAACTTCGGGGCCCTCCAGATCAGGGGGAGGATGAGGTCCAAGGATAGAATCAAGATGGAATCAGCAAGAAATCCTTGCAGGCTGATGGTTTTTGACCTTCTTAAAATAAAAGGCAAAAGTTTAGCGGGTGATCGGTACCAGGACAGGCGCGATCAGCTCACCACTCTATTCAATGAGCTTGGTTTGCCTCAATCCCCCAGCCCTCAACATCCGTCTCTTTTACAGCTTGTCGGCAGTGAGAAAAATCTGGATAGCTTATGGGAAAAGGTGGTCATTTATGACGGTGAGGGAATCATTGCGAAGCAGGCCACTAGCAGATGGGAAGAAGGAAAACGTACAGAGACATGGATAAAAACAAAAAACTGGAAATATGTACCCTGTTTTGTGACTGCATATGAAAAATCGAATGGTTATTTTTACATCTCGGTTACTAAAGGGCAGGAATTACAACAAATAGGCCTGGTGATCTTTGGCTTTAAGCCGGAGGAAAAGAATGCCCTTCATCAGATCATCAAGCAGAACAAAAGCGGAGAAGACCACCAATTCATCTATGTGGAGCCGGCGATCTGCCTGGAGGTAAAATACCTTGAAATCTATGAGGACCAGCTTCGTGAACCTCATTTCCACCAATTCAGATTTGATTTAACTCCAGCAGCCTGTACGTATGATAAATTCGTTCTCCAGCAAAAGAACCTGCCCCCGGATATCGAAATCACGCATCCTGACAAGCCACTTTGGGAAGATCCGCCTATCCAAAAGATTGACTATATCCATTATTTAAGGGAAATCTCGCCTTATATGCTTCCTTTCCTTAAAGACAGGCATTTGACAGTGATTCGTTTTCCGCATGGCATGTTTGGAGAAGCCTTTTACCAAAAAAACGTTCCTGATTATGCACCGGAGTTTGTACAAACTTCGACATGGGAAGGCATTGAATACATTATCTGCAACAATATGAAGACTCTTTTATGGCTGGGGAACCAAATTGCCGTGGAATTCCACATTCCTTTTGAGACTATCAAAAGCAAAGGACCTGAGGAAATCGTCTTTGATCTTGATCCGCCATCAAGGGAATATTTTCATCTGGCAATTAAAGCTGCGATTGATATTAAGGAAGTTCTTGATGAACTGAAGCTGATCAGCTTCGTAAAAACATCTGGCAACAAAGGGCTGCAGATTTACGTACCGCTTCCTTCAAATAAATACAGCTATGAAGATACAAGATTTTTCACCGCATTTATCGCGAACTATCTCGTCTCTAAGGACCCTGATTCTTTCACGATCGAGAGGCTGAAGAAGAACAGGGGCAATAGGTTGTATGTGGATTATATCCAGCATGCAGAGGGCAAAACGATTGTCAGCCCCTATTCCGCCCGCGGAAAATCTCATGCAGGGGTGGCGACACCGCTCTTTTGGGACGAAGTAACTGAGGATTTGAAGATTGAAGACTTTCAGCTGGGAGCGATCATCGAGCGCGTAAAAAGATTAGGCTGCCCGTTCAGAAATTACTTTGCAGCAAAAGCCGAGCAGGACTTCGAGCCAGTTTTAGACGTATTAAAAAAGAAAAAATCCTGAAGATCGCCTTCAGGATTTTTTCAGGGTATCAATATACTTATCCTTTTTAAAATCTGCTGAGATACTTTTTGGCATGCTCCTGCAGCTTTTCATATTGTACATCCTCATTGAAGTCTTCCTGTTCGAGAATCTCTTCAAGGATTCCATCAACATTAAAATCAACTTCAATTTGGGCGGAGTAGACAAACGTGGCGTTGCCAATTAAGTCAATGGTGAATGTATCACCTTCCTTATGGGCTGCACACTGTACCATTCCGCCATTGTTGTACACATTAATCGGCTGTTCCAATTCATTTTCATTCATCAGGCATGTAACAAGAGTGGAGGCTGACATGGCTGTGCCACAGGCGTTCGTATAGCCTACTCCCCGCTCATACGTCCTGACAAAAATACTACCCTTTTCCAGCAGCCTGATGAAGCTGACATTCACGCCATCAGGAAATAAATCGTTTGGCTGGTTCACTTTTACGCTTAGCTCAGTCTGCAAATCAGAATCCAACCGGTCTTTGCTGACAACTGCTGTTAAGTGCGGATTAGGTACCGCCAGCGCTGTGAATGTTAGTTCTTCTGACAATGCCGGGATCTTCTCCTGGATGAGCATATCTTGTTCAAGGTTTAAAGGCAAATCCTTCAAGTCGAAAGTGACAGGAGAGATTTCCACTTGATAGGTCGGAATACCGCTGAAAATTTCTTCATGCTTCCTGACCTGCAGATTGGCCTTCAGCGTTTCAATGACCGCTTCATCCACTCCTAGCTTCTCACAGACATACCTGCCTGCACAGCGAAGCCCATTTCCGCACATCGATGCTTCCGTGCCGTCTGAATTGAAGATGCGATACTGTGCATCCGCGACCTTGCTGGGACGGATGAACAGGATTCCATCTGCCCCCAATGAGTTCTCCCGGTCACATAGCGCCAACGCGAGATCCCGTCTTTTAAAATCATCAAATTTATAGTTGCGGTCGGTTTCATCTATCAGTAAGAAATCATTATTCGATCCATGGCATTTAATTAAATCAATTAACATGTTTACGCCCCCAAAATCCTTCGTTATATTACAAGATGCCATAAATATCGGAATTGTTCAATAGACATGCTGACGTGCAGCAATTTATCAATCCTGCTACTGCTCTTTTTTAGTTAATCCACGGCAAAAAAAATGACCAGCATAGCTGCTGATCACTTTCATGATTAAGATGCCATCTTCCTGCATTCTTCTGCGCATTTAAAGCATGCTTTCGCGCATTTTTGGCAATGGTCATGATCATGCTTTTTGCATTCATTGCCGCAGGCTTCGCAGAGATCCGCACATAAACCACAGATCTGGTTAACGAAATGGCTGTTGGTCTGCATCGCTGTTACTGCCATGCGGCAGATTTCTGCACATTCTCTGTCCATCCTGATGCACTCAGCCATCATTTTCACATTCTCTTCTTTCAGGCAGGAATCAAAACATACATTACATGCTTCGATACATTCAATACACGCCTGGATACAATCCTGATATTGCTGGTTTACCATATTCCAACCTCCTTACGGTCCTATCTATCTGTTATCCTCACAGCAGGCTGGATAAACGAATATTTGAGAAGTGGAATATATTTCAAACTAGTGATCGTAATACATAAAGCGTATGGCAAGAGCAGCAAACACTGTCAGCCGCTCTTCCTGACTCAAACTATAGTCGAAGACAAGTACTGGTGTATTTGCCTCTATAAAATAATGGGTCCACTCAAGGGGCATCCAGCCTTTTTGAATTCTGGCCGCAACCTCCCCTTTTTCCCGGATCATCTTAATGTCTTGGTACAGACCAGATGATTCTTCGATTTTCAATTTTTTTCCGTTCTTTAAAAATGCCATGCCAGTAGTACCCGAATGCTTCTTTCCCGGATAAAATATACCGATGATTTCCCCTTGTTGATTCAGCAATTTCAACCTTTTCCTCTCTTCAACCAGGCTGGCTTGCATCCTTCCATGTGAGTCATAAATCCCGATCCGCTTCCTTATTCTTTTATCAGCAAAGTCAGGGATGAACCATCTGTATTTCCTAACTATGATTTCTCTCATTTCTCCAGCAAGCATGCCATCAGGAGTAAAAAAAAGCATCTTTAACGCAGGTGCCGGGGCAAAAGCCAAAAGAAGGCTGTTATGCCCGAAAAACCGCTTATCCTCATAGCAGGAAACCGGTATTCTAGTCACCTCTGTCTTATTTTTATACGATATAAAACCGATATAATAGATCAGGCTGACAGCCAGAAAAGGAATCGAAACAAGGAATAAAGGCAAATCCCAGGAAAAGACCATACTGATAGTTAATGCTGCGAAAAGAATTCCGGCTGATATGATAGAACCGTTTAGATTCAAATAAGCTTTTTGCTGGTAAAACTCCCGGATACTCATATCTATTATCTCCTTGAAGAAAATCTACTTGTTCATTCTATGTCTATTATTCAAGGAGGCCAATCATGCTAGGTTTTTTTCTGGTGAGTCATTAAAATGCAAGAGCCGAGCTGTTCAAAGCTAGTAAACGGACGCTATGATGCCGAAAGAATGAAAAAACAGACAGGAAGCCCTGTCTGTCCAAATCTCTTATTTCAATTTCAAAGCATTCACTGCATTGATTAAACCATGTCCTGCATTTTCATCGTAACCTGGCTTGAAGAGATCTTCAGCAGAGTTTTGGATGATCGCTTTTACTTGTGCAGGAGTAAGTTGATCTTTGCCATGCTTTGCGATTACTACACCTGCAAGAGCCGCAGTTTTCGGTGCAGCCATTGAAGTTCCGCCCTTACCGCCATATGCGTGGCCAACGACATTTTTATCAGCATCGAGTACTGGCACTGTACTCCATGCAAGGTAGCTATTATCTCTTCCGGCCCCTGTTGAAGGATCATAGTTCGGACCAAGGTCTCCCCCTGGTGCCATCACATCGATTTTACCAACTCCGTAGTTAGAGTAGAAGGCAAGGTTTTTCAAAGCACCGCCAGCTGATACACGGATCATTGTCTGGCTGCTTGGACTTCTGTGGGTAGCCCCCTTGTCATCCCCTGACAATTTCCCCGGACTGCTTAAGTCGACAGCATTGTTACCTGCTGAACCGACAACCGTCACTCCGTTTTTGATCGCGTACTGGATTGCACGGTTGAACAATTGTACATCTGCAACAATGTCTTTCGTTGCATAAGCAGGATCCTGGAACCAGTCATATCCTCCAAGGGACATGTTAACAACATCAACATTATCATCAGCAGCGGTCATCAGCGCCTCTGCAATATGGGAAGTTGCTGCTCCGCCAGTTGGTCCGAACACCCGATAGGATGCCACTTTAAGATCTGGACCAACGCCAAGTGCCCTGCCCTTAGCGGCAATTGAGCCGGCAACATGGGTACCATGGCTGTTCTGGTCGATCGGATCATCATAGCCAGGAACGAATGACTTCCCACCGGCATAATTGTCTTTCAGATCCGGGTGGTTGTAATCAATCCCAGTGTCGATTACACCAACAACAATATCTTCCCCGTCTGCAGATAATCCGGTTCCGCCCGGAAGCTTCCAGGATTCTCCGTCATTCGTCACCTGCTTGATATCCCACATGTAGTTGTTATAAATGTCTGCTCCTTCAGTAAAGTCTTCCGCTGAAATGGTTTCACCATCAATCGTTTGTTCTGGATAAACGGTATTCTCGACTCCTGCCTCGAGTACAAGGGAGGATTTTTTTACCTCTTTCAGGAAGTTGGAATTCTTCGAAGTGACTTCAACCGCTCCAAGCTTGTCCAGCTTATCTTCCACTTTTCCGCCAGCCTTTTTGATTGCATCAGCATAGCCTGCAGGAAGTCCCTGTTGATCTTTAAAAACGACAAGGTATGTATTTTCTGAGTTCCCTTCTGCCTCTCCTTTTCCAACACCTGCATTAAAAATAGTCGCAGCTCCTAACAGTACTGCCAATGTTCCTGCATAAAGTCTTTTTCTAGTCGACATATTACCCCTCCTTTTTATCTTAATTTTCATTATATTCAATCATTTATCTTTGGCAATATAATGATTTCGACAAGAAAAATAGGAATACATAAGGGAATTTAGGCCTTTATTATCATTCTTTTTCCATTTCCTATATGATGACATTGGCAAAATGTGTTGAAAGAATTATTTATTTTAATTGATTGAATGATTTTTTTCGACAAAGGGAAATGAAAAACAGTTCTTCTCTACTAGCATAAAAAGAGTCAAAAAAAGACCTGGTCAGTGACCAAGTCCTAATTCGCTAGTTCCTTTTTCTTAAAAATATAGATTGCCAGGCTCAAGAATAAAATAATCATTGTGACGGTCAAGCCTGAAGCCGGCCATACATGTTCAGACCATTGATCGCTAATCAATTTCTCTGATACATAGGAAAAGAGCTGTGTTGGACTCCATTCCATCAGATGCTGAAAAGATCCGCCAATCATAGTCGTTATGAATACCGTTACAAGGACTGTCACCGCTGCTGCACCAGGATGTATGAATGCTGCACTGCATAAAATCAAGAAAGACAGCACAAGCACGAGCCATAGAGAGTATAACCCAAATGCATTCATGAGACTGCTGAAAGGGAGAAACTCAAAGAGAACACCCGTATAATACCAGCTTGCCAACATTCCAAGGAAGAAAGATAGAATGATTAATATAAGTGCTGCTGCCCATTTGGAAGTGATGTAGGCGACATACGAAACAGGTTTGACCAGGATTAATTGGGCAACTCCGCTTTTGCGCTCACCCGAAATCGTTCCCATAAAGGAGAGAACAATTAATAATACGCCTAGCAGCTGATATTCTCCCAGGCTCATGATGAACACTTCTTGAGGCGAAGGCTCTGGCATTTCAAAAACCGCTCCTTCGGGAAGGCCGCCTGACGAGCTGATTATCTCAGGCAGGTAATAGGTGGTCAGGGGGTCCAATACTCCCAGCAAGATAAAAGCGATTGGCATCCAAATCCATTTATAGTTTCTGGCCATTTCAAGGAATTCTTTATTTAATAGTGTGAACCACTGCTTCATTTTTGCACCACCTTCATGAAAACATCTTCAAGGCTGATGGATCCTATTTCGTATTTCGTGAGCGGCCAGCCATCCTTGACTGCCTGGCTAAGGATCAAATCTTTGACACCTTCAAGTTCTTCCGTAAATATACTCGCCTTATTTCCTTCTATCTGGATTGACGTGATTTTTTCATTGCCCGAAATAGAATTCAGGTATACTTTGGCATCCTGGTTAAATACTAGGTCAATTTTTGACTGATGGTATTTCTCCCTGAATTCTTCCATTGTCCCAGATTCAATCAGTACACCATTATGCAGGAACAAGATGCTTTCACAGACCTCTTCCGCGTCATTCAGGATATGGGTTGAAAACAAAACCGTCGCATCCTGCTTAAGCCTATCCAGCAGCTCAAGAACTTCTCTTCTCCCGAAAGGGTCAAGTGCTGATACAGGTTCATCAAGCATGATCAGCTTGGGACGGTGGATGATTGCCTGCGCGATGCCAAGCCGCTGCTTCATTCCGCCGGAGAACTTGCCAATCCTCCTGTTCTTTGCATCCTCTAAACCAACGAGCTCCAGAAGTACGGCTGCCCTTTCCCTGGCTTCCTTCGTTCCCAGTCCTGAGAGCTTCCCTACATATTCAAGGAACTCCTTTGCTGTCATCCAGTCATGGAAAACAGGATGCTGCGGAAGATAGCCAATGAGTCGGCGGTGATCATCTCCCTGTTTCGCTCCCTCGAATACGATACTGCCTTTTGTCGGTTCAAGTAATCCGGAAATCATTTTCATTGTAGTAGTTTTCCCTGCTCCATTCGCACCGATTAATGCTACACATCTCCCGGTCTCCAGTTCAAAATCCAGTCCTTTGACCACTTTTAAATCCTTGAAGCTTTTTTCCAGATTTTCGACACGTACTAAGGCCATTACTGGTTTCTCCTTCCAATCACGAAATACAGGATCGGGCCGATGATATTTACCACCAATATGACCACTGCCCATAACCATTTTGGTCCGTTCGTCTTTTCTATTCTAATCAAGTCCACCAGAGCCACAACCAGCAAAATAACCTGAATGACAATTATCGGTGCAACTAGTGCCCAGTTTACATCAGCAAGTAATTCCATTCCTAAAACCTCCTCATTTGTTTTACAACCATAAGACGGCCGAGGCAAAAATTCGTTCAAAAAAAAGTAAAAAAAAATCCGGCAGTATTTTTGCCGGATCAGTCAAATGCATATTACAAAATCCTGAAGATGAATGGAATGCGATATTCCTGCCCTTCATAAGCTTTTATTGCCCCAACAATCGTGAAGATCATCGCTAATATCCCGATAACCCATAACATGAAAAACCCAATCAAAACGATGACGAGAATTCCGCTGACAATTCCATATACTGTATAAGAAATGAAAAAGTTCATATATTCCCTTCCATGGTAATCAACGTAGCTTGAGTCATCTTTTTTTACAAGCCAGATAATCAGCGGTCCTAAAAACGCGGTGAAAAAACTGATCAAATATATTCCTGCTGCAATGAGCCGTTCGTCATTTTTTGGCATTCGTCATTCCTCCCGATTTCCTTATAGTTAACTGTACGAAAAAGCGGGAAAAAAGTTTCATGATAACCGAACTTTTTCATTATAATGATTGTTAAGAGTTTTCATTATTGGCTCAGTTAAAGCCCACTGATGGTTTATCACCTGTTGATTTTAGTGGAAGGCGCGTAGACTCCTCGAAAATGCTAACGCATTTCCTTCGTGCGTGGGCAGGTTCAAGGAAGCCAAAACAATGTCCTGCCGGCGCAGCTGGTCAGGTGAGACCCCGCAGAAGCGAAGCGACGAGGAGGCTCAGCGCCAGCCCAGAGGAAGAATTGTTTATGAAAAAGACGGCAGTTGGTCTTTTTCATATTCTTCCCGCGGAAAGCGAAGCGCCTGGAACGAAAATCAACAGCCATGTTTAACAGAGCCTTATTTCTGTAGATACAAGAAAATAAAAACAGGATAGGATGAACTATGAAGAGGATTTTATTGAAAAACGCCAATGTCATTCCAATCACTTTTGAACAGAGACCAAATTGTGATGTTTTGATTGAAAATGGAAAAATATCCAGAATCGGAAAGGATATACCCGCAGCATCTTGGGACGCAATTATAGACTGCTCCGGGAACTTCCTGCTTCCTGGATTCATTGATGTCCATACCCATCTCGGTCTCTATGATGAAGGTACAGGCTGGGCCGGTAATGACGCTAATGAAACGATTGAGCCAATGAGTCCTCATGTCCGTGCGATTGACGGTGTATATCCACTCGATCCTGCTTTCAGCGACGCCCTGAAATATGGGATTACCACTGTGCATGTTATGCCGGGAAGCGCGAATGTGATCGGCGGAACTACATCCGTCATTAAAACAGCAGGTAAAAACATCAAAAATATGATCATCCAGGAAACAGCAGGACTCAAAATCGCTCTTGGTGAAAACCCTAAGCGCATCCATAGTATGGGCAATAAAGATTCGATAACCCGGATGGGCATAATGGGGATGCTCAGGGAAGCTTTTTATGAGGCAATGAATGCAGACCAGCCTGAATCTTTGCGGATCCAACCTATCATTAAAGCGTTGAAAAGGGAGATTCCCGTCAGGATCCATGCTCATCGTGCTGATGATATAATATCAGCGATCCGATTTGCCGAAGAATTCAACCTGGATTTGCGGATCGAGCATTGTACAGAAGGCCACTTGATTGCTGAAGAGCTTGCAGGACTTAATTTAAAGGTTTCTGTCGGCCCCACACTTACACGCCGGTCGAAGGTTGAACTCAAAAATAAGAGCTGGAAAACTTATCAGGAATTGACGGACCACGGTGTTGAAGTGTCCGTCACGACCGATCATCCCTACACACCGATCCAGTATCTGAATCTCTGTGCTTCTATAGCCGTCCGCGAAGGTTTGTCGGAACAAAAAGCACTTGAGGGCATTACGATTTTACCAGCGCGGAATTTGCGTGTTGATCACCTTGTGGGCAGTATCGAGCCTGGCAAAGATGCCGATTTGGTTTTGTGGAACCAACATCCTTTCCACTACAGTGCCAAACCAATCTGGACTATGGTGAATGGTGAAATCGTTTATCAAAAATAGTCGAAATTCAGTGTAGATTTTTGGCAAAAAATCGCAGAAAAAAAAGATAAAAAACCTATTTGCTTTTTTGCAAATATCCTGTATTATACTTCTTGGAAATAAAATTTCATAAAGCAAAGTGATTAGGGAAGGCAAATGGTGCGCCACCAGTATCCTGGTTCTAGTGGGTTCGATTCCCACCCCGAAATTTTTTAGCAACTTACAAAAAATTTCGAGGGTGGCCGTAAAGTACATTCGTACGGGATAGGACTGCCCTGTGTGGAGGGATACAGATGCTCAAGAAACGCGATCTTCATGATTGCCACGAATTATTTGAGCTGATGGCGCATCCGGATGTCTTCCCTTTTGTGCGCCAAAAGGCAAACTCATATGAAGAATTCGTATTCATTACAAAACAAACGATTGAAGCTGAGGAACAGGGTGAACTGATATCCCGAACGATTCTTGACGAATGGGGAGCGCCAATCGGCACAATCAACCTTTTCGACATCCAGGAAGGTGCAGGGTTCTTAGGCACCTGGCTGGGCAAGCCTTATCATGGCAAGGGCTACAATAATATCGCTAAAGATGCGTTTTTCCAGGAACTATTTTATGAACTGGGGATTGAAACGATTTTCATGCGGATCCGGAAAGTGAATATTCGCTCCCTCAAAGCAGCAGAAAAGCTGCCTTATGTTGTGAAAGCAAACGATACTCGAAGAAATATTTACGAACAGCTTAATGCTGCCGAAGAGGTTTATGACCTTTATGAAATCCCTAAAGATCAATATACCCTTTACCTGAAGAGGACTGTTCCACAGGATGAGGAAGCCGTACAATTGCTGGAAGCATAACATCAAACGCCCTTTTAGGGCGTTTTTATTTTGCATCGATATTCTGGATCAATGATTTTCTTCGAATACCCGGAAGCATCGAATCGCCTTAATTAATAGCGAAAACGCTTTCTTCTTCTGCAGACAAGCATGCGGGACTCAATTAATTAAACGGATCCGTAACATCCATTTCTTCCCGGTCATGTAAGGATGCTTCAGATAAGAAGGCCTCCAATTCTGCATCAGTCAGTGTCTCATAACGCCCGTCCTCGAAAAAAATTTGTGTCTGGTTCGGATTGATCCTATTCATATTGAAACCAATGCCCATCTCAATCACCTCAATGAATAAACTAAATCGCAATAATAATTAGATAATTTCACCCTGATTGAATTTCTTTGTTATTAGCTTTCCCAGCAATCATTCCCTTATTCATTGCATGGTTGGTTGCTTTTCATATACAACAAAAGCCCTGGATTTCCCAGGACTTCTAATGTCTAAGATTTTTCCCGATAGATTTTCCCCAAAACATCCTTACCGCCTGTTATCGGAATGATGCTGCCGGTTATAAAACCGGATTGATCGTTTGCCAGGAAGCTGATTACTCTTGAAACATCCTGTCCGGTACCCGGTCTGCCTACAGGAACAGTTGAATCGACCGTATGAAGGGAATCTTCAATTGCTTTCTCCTTCCACTCACCTACGATATCTCCTGGACAAACCATATTTGCAGTAATTCCATTCTCCGCTTCTTCCAGTGCAATCGTTTTGGTCAAAGACGCCAAACCGGATTTAGCAGCAGCAAACGCAGACCTGTAAATCCATCCTGGAGCAGACTCTACCCTGTCAAAACCAATTGTTATGATCCTGCCCCACTTCCGCTTTCTCATCAACGGGATAATAAGATTCGATAAATAGAAAACAGCGTTCAAATTGCCATTTATGATGTAATTCCATTCATCGATATTATATTCGCCCATTCTTTTCCTCTCTGATATATATGGACCGGCATTATGGACGACTATATCAATGGCGGGGAACTCCTTTAATGCCTGGGAAACGATTTGTCCACAAGCCTCATAGTCCGTAATATCCCCTTGGATACATATATTCCTTGTATTGTACTTTTCTGTCAGATAAGCAGCGAGTTCCTCTGCTTCATTTTTGCTGTTCCGGTAATTGATGATCATATTGACCCCTTCGGCAGCAAGCTGCTGGGCTGTACGTCTTCCGATCCCGGCCGCACCCCCGGTAATTAAAGCCGTTTTATTTTCCACACCCTGTACTCCTCATCTTCATTAGACTACTTATCACTATACTAAAAAGAAGAGGGATGTTTTGCAACTTTAAGCTTTTAAATTGAACAACTCTTCCTTTAACCGCTGGGCATCCGCCTGCATATACTATCCATATCGAATATGGACTGCTTGAAAGGCGGGATATAAATGTTTCCATGGAATATGATGCCATTCGACAGAAATACTCAAAAAAAGTTTTTGGAGATGAAACCGGAAGAAATCGAAAATTATGTTCAGCAAATGATGGGCAAAATGCTCCAGCCAGATATGAAGGGGATGTTTAAGCCTGAAGATTGGTTAAAAGGAATGCAGCAGCAAAGCACTCCTCAAACAGAGAGCTCGTCCAACAAGCTGAACGCCAATATCTTCGAGACTCATGATTTCGTATATGTAAGGCTTCCTATGAAAAACGATACTTGGTCTAAACAAATGAAGCTATTTTATACTTCAAATCAAGTAATCATTGAACACATACCTGAATTCTCCGACAAGCATACCATCGTGCTGCCTGCAACAGTGAAGCGAAAGGGTGCATCTGCGACTCATCGGGATGGAGTGTTAGAACTCAGGCTGCCCAAGATTGTCGATCTGCAGTTTTCTGAGATTGATATTTCCACCTAACAAAAAAAGAACAGCCCACAGTGAACTGCTCCCCGTCAAGTAGACAGTGGAAATAATAAAAACAATCTAAGCGGCTTTAGCCCTGTATTCTAAAGGGCTAAGGCCGTTTAATCTTTTTTGGTAACGTTCATGATTATAAAA